>JARLIP010000170.1 GCA_031291685.1 Caulobacteraceae bacterium
AAGCGCCTCGAACCGCGCGCGCCCCCGCTCCTGCAACGGTCTGCGCGGGGCCGAGCGCCGTGCGACCGGCGGATCACCATCCCCAGACTTGCCAGCGCCCTTAACCGATTGCTTCGCCATCAGAAGCGCACCCTGTTCCCCTCGGGGCGGGCCCACGACGCGGGTGGGCCGCCTTCTGAATAGGGCAGTTTGATCGCCGGCGGCAAGACGCGGACGGCGCGGTGGAACGGCGGCCGGGAAGCCCTCCCGGCCGCGTCCGAACTAGGACTTTCCGTAAACCCGCACCGGAAGACCTTCCTTGCGCGCCTTGAGTTGCAGGGCGAGGAACAGGGAATAGAGACGCGACTGGGCCAGGTTGCCGCCGTGGAACCACAGGCCCTCCTGCGCGGTCGGCTTCCACATGTTGCGCAGTTCGCCCTCCCAGGGGCCGGGGTCGTTGGTCGTGTCCGACCCGTAGCCCCAGACCTTGCCGACCTTGGCCGCGACGTCCGGCGATACCAGCTGCCCCACGACCTGATCCATGGAGCCGAACCCCGTGGCGCAGACGATCAGGTCGGCCGGAACCTTGGATCCGTCCGTCAGCACGACGCCGTCAGCCTCGATGCGCGTCACCCCAACCCGCGAGCGCAACTTGATCCGCCCGTCGGCGACCATGTCCGAGGCGCCGACATCAATGTAGTAGCCCGAGGCCCGGCGCAGATATTTCAACGACATGCCGGTGCCGTCCTCGCCGAAGTCGTGCATGAAGCCGACCGCCTCCAGGCGGGCGTAGAAGTCGGCGTCACGGCGGGCTATCGCCTCGTTGAGCGGGCGGTGAACATCCGGCGCCAGGCGCAGGGGCAAGGACGCGCCCAGAAGATCAGCCCGTTCCGTGGTGACCCCGGAGGCCAGGGCCGCTTCGGAATAGAGGCCCGACAACATCAGCTCCAGGACGGTCTGGGAGCGGACGATATGGGTCGAGGAGCGCTGGATCATGGTCACATCGACCCCGTGCTCGACCAGATCCGCGCAGATGTCGTGGGCCGAATTGTTCGAGCCGATCACGACCACGCGCTGGCCCTTGCAGCCCGCGCCGCCCCCATGGGCGCTGGAATGGATGATCGGGCCCGCGAAGGTTTCCATGCCCTCGAACCTGGGCATGTTCGGCTTGCCGGCATTGCCCGTGGCGATCACGAGATGCTTGGGCCGAAGGGTCAGTTCTTCCTCGCCCCGGCGAAGCTGGACCCTCCATTCCTTCGCGTCCGCATCATAGGCGGCGCCGACGCATTCGGTGGAACCCCACACATTCAGTTCCATGATCTGGGCGTAGGCGTCCAGCCAGTCGGCGATCTTGTCCTTGGGCGTGAAGACCGGCCAGGTTTCCGGGAACGGCAGATAGGGCATGTGGTCGTACCAGACCGGATCATGCAGCGAGAGCGAATGGTAGCGCGAGCGCCACTGATCCCCAGGCCGGGCGTTGCGCTCAACGATGATAGTCGGCACGTCCAGCTGCCGCAGACGGGCCGCGAGCCCCAGGCCGCCCTGCCCGCCGCCAACGATCAGGACATAGGGCTGCTCGTCCCGCCCCAGGGATTCCTGCTCCGCAAGCAGGGCATCGCGCCAGTTCCAGTTGGGATGTTTGGGATCGACCATGGCTCCCTTGGGGCGATAACGCCCCCGGTGCTGTTCGAAGCCCCGAAGGTCCTGCAGGGTTGTCAGGAGGGTCCAGCAGCGCCCATTGCGCAGGCGCGCATAGCCCGTACCGCGTCCATGGAGAGTCTCGAAGGTGATGAAGCCTTCCTGCTCCCCCGCGGCGGCGGCGTCGAGCACCGCCCAGTTTGCGGACCGCGCGGCGTCCGGCGTGGCCGCGAGCATGGCCCGAATTCCGCCCCGCCCCTCAAGGGTCTTGATATCCCAGGTGAAGGCGACGAAATCCCGCCAATAGCCCCCCTCCTCGAACATGTCGGCGGCCTGATTCGGATCGCCCGAGGCGAGCGCCTGCTCGAATCCAGCCAACCATGTTTCGAGCGTCCCGACCGCGACAGTCATGTCCATTCTCCCTGACATAGAACCGTCGCCCCAACGCGGTTGAACCCGGCGGCGCCCAAACGATCCATTTCTAATCTAGCGGCGCGGAACTTATTCGATATCTATCGGCTTTTTCAAGCGACCGTATGGCCAGCGCGCACGACCCGCGCCCGGCTCACACAGGCAGGGCCGTGGTGTATTTCACCTGGCTGAGCGCGAAGTGCGAGGCCGAGGTCGCCACGTTGGGATGGTTCAGCATCTCCCGCATCAGGAAGCGCTCATAGTCGGCGACGTCCGCCGCGACGATGCGCATCTGATAGTCCCATTCCCCCGACATCGAGTGGCATTCGAGGATCTCCGGGCGGGTTTGCACGAAGGCTTCGAACTCCAGCCGCTGGTCCGGGGCGTGGGAGCGCATACGAACCTGCAGCATGACATTGACGCCGCGCCCCACCCGCGCGGGGTCCACCAGCCGCACATTCGCCCCCAACACGCCCGCCTGCTCCAGAGCGCGGATCCGCCGCCAGACCGAGGCGGGCGAGGCGCCGACCTGTTCGGCCAGGGCGGCGTGGGACAGGCTGGCGTCCTTCTGCAACAGCCGCAGGATCTTGCGATCCAGGGCCGAAATTTCGTGATCAACTTCTTTCACTAATTTGTTCCAGGTGAAACGATTGATCATATTTTGCCGGCTATAGTACGATATTGAAAGGCATTTTCGGCGGGCCGCCCGTAGCCTTGCCCCATGAGCAAAAGCGCGCGCAGGGACCTTGCCGAGCCACCCTCAGGGGCGGGGGCGGACTGGACCATTCCCCAGGATTGGCGCCGTTACACCTCGGCCGAGCACGCGCTCTGGGACCAACTCTTCGAGCGTCAGATCGTCATGCTCCAGCCTCGCGCGGCGGCCGCTTTCCTGCGTGGCGTCGATGTGCTGCGGCTCGGCCGTCCCGGCATTCCGGACTTCGAGGAACTTAGCGCGCGGCTCCGGGACCTGACCGGATGGCGGGTGGTGGCGGTTCCGGGCCTTGTGCCCGACGAGGCGTTCTTTCGGCATCTGGCCAACCGCACCTTCGTGGCGGGCCGCTTCATCCGCCGGCCCGACCAGATCGACTATCTGCAGGAGCCAGACATTTTCCACGACGTCTTCGGCCACGCGCCCCTGCTCGCCGACCCGGTGTTCGCAGACTACATGCAGGCCTATGGCGAGGGCGGGCTGCGCTCGCTCAGGTTCGACTCTCTGGACCATCTGGCCCGGCTCTATTGGTACACCGTCGAATTCGGGCTGATCCGCGAGGGGTCGGATCTGTAGCTGTTCGGCGCGGGCATCGTGTCCAGCTTTGGCGAGTCGCGGTTCGCCCTGGATGATCCCTCCCCCAACCGGCTGGGCTTCGACCTGAAGCGGGTGATGCGCACGCCCTATCGCATCGACGACTACCAGCAGACCTATTTCGTGATCGACAGCTTCGAGGACCTGCTGCGCCAGACCCTCAATGCGGACTTCGCCCCGCTCTATGGCGAGCTGGCGGGCCTCAGCGATCTCGCCACTGACCAGATCCTCGCCACCGACAAGGTGATCGATCGGGGCGACCAGGCCTACGCCCTCGCCCGGAAGGCCGCCTGTTCCAACGGAGCCCCCGCATGACCGACCTGTTCGAAAATCCCCTTGGTCTCGACGGCTTTGAGTTCATCGAGTTCTGCGCCCCGCAAAAGGGCCTGCTGGAACCTGTGTTCGAGACCATGGGGTTCACCCGCGTCGCCCGCCACCGGTCCAAGGACGTGGATCTGTGGCGCCAGGGCGAGATCAACCTGATCGCCAACTATGAGCCCCACTCCCCGGCGGCCTATTTCGCGGCGGAGCACGGCCCCTCGGCCTGCGGCATGGCCTTTCGGGTCAGGAACGCCAAGACGGCCTACGATCTTGTGCTGGAGCGCGGCGCCGAGCCGGTGGAGACCAGGCCCGGCCCCCTGGAACTGCGCCTGCCGGCCATTCGCGGCATCGGCGGGGCGATCATCTATCTGATCGACCGCTATGGGGACGTCCCCTCGATCTACGACATCGATTTCGACTACCTGCCCGGCGTGGATCGCCACCCCACGGGCGCGGGGCTGAGGCTGATCGACCACCTGACCCACAATGTCTATGGCGGGCGCATGGCCCACTGGGCGGGGTTCTATGAGCGGATCTTCAACTTCCGGGAAATCCGCTACTTCGACATCAAGGGCGAATATACCGGCCTGACCAGCAAGGCCATGACCGCCCCGGACGGCCTGATCCGCATCCCCCTCAACGAGGAGAGCAAGGCCGGCGGCGGCCAGATCGAGGAGTATCTGCGCGCCTATAACGGCGAGGGCATTCAGCACATCGCCTTTCTCTGCGACGACCTGATCGGCGCCTGGGACAGGCTCAAGACCCTGGGCACGCCGTTCATGACCGCCCCGCCGGCCACCTATTACGAGATGCTGGAGGAGCGCCTGCCCGGTCATGGGGAGCCGGTGGCCGAGCTTCAGCGCCGCGGCATCCTGCTGGACGGCTCCACCGAGGCGGGGGACCCGCGCCTGTTGCTGCAGATCTTTTCCCAGACCGTGATCGGCCCGGTGTTCTTCGAGTTCATCCAGCGCAAGAAGGACGAGGGCTTCGGCGAGGGCAATTTCACGGCCCTGTTCAAGTCGATGGAGCGCGACCAGATGCGCCGCGGCGCCCTGGCCGTGGAGGCGGCCGCCGAATGACCGTCCCCTTCGCCCTGAGGCGGATCCATCACGTCGCCTATCGCTGCCGCGACGCCCAGGAGACCGTGGAATTCTACGAACGCGTTCTGGGCATGGCCTTCACCTCCGCCTTCGCCGAGGACAAGGTTCCGTCCACCGGGGCGGACGATCCCTATATGCATGTCTTCCTGGACGCCGGGGGCGGCAATGTCCTGGCCTTCTTTGAGTTGCCGGGCCAGCCGCCGATGGGGCGCGATCCCAACACCCCGGCCTGGGTGCAGCACATCGCCTTCGAGGTCGCCGACCTGGACGCCCTGATGGCCGCCAAGGCCCATATCGAGGCGCAGGGGATCGAGGTTCTGGGCCCGACCTTTCACGGCGTGTTCAAGTCGATCTACTTCTTCGATCCCAACGGCCATCGCCTGGAGCTGGCCTGCAATATCGGCAAGCCGGAGCAGTTTGACGAGTTGCGCCGGGTCGCGCCGCTGATGCTGAGCGAGTGGAGCCGCACCAAGCGCGCCCCACGCCACGCGGCGTGGCTGCACAAAGATCCGGACGCCGAGGCTTGATCGACGAAACCCATGATCCGGCCCGGCTAAGCTTCGTCGCCTCGGCCAACGGTCACCCCGACTTTCCGATCCAAAACCTGCCCTTCGGCGTGTTCAGCCCAGCCGGCGCGGCGCCCCGGGGCGGGGTGGCGATCGGGGACCAGGTTCTGGATCTGTCCGAGGCCGCCGCTTCTCCCCTGTTGAGCGGAGACGCCCAGCTCGCGGCGGCGGCCTGCGGCGGTCAGCTCAACGACCTGCTGGCCCTGCCGCCCCAAGCGCGTCGGGACCTGCGCCGCCAGCTATCCACGCTCCTGGTCAAGGGTTCCGAACACGCCCAGACAGTCTCGGCGTGGCTACACCCCGCCGCCCTGTGCGAACTGCACCCACCGGCGCGGATCGGCGACTACACGGACTTCTATGCCGGCATCCACCACGCCCTGAACGTCGGCCGGCAGTTCCGGCCCGATCAGCCGCTGTTGCCGAACTACAAGCACATGCCGATCGCCTATCATGGCCGCGCCTCCTCCATCCGTGTCAGCGGCGCGCCGGTCTTCCGTCCAAGCGGACAGCGCAAGGCTCCCGACCGCGATACGCCGGACTTCGGCCCCAGCGAGCGGCTGGATTTCGAGCTTGAGTTGGGGGTCTGGATCGGCGGCGAAAACGCCCTGGGATCGCCTGTTCCCATAGCCGAGGCCGGACGGCGCGTCGCGGGGCTTTGCCTGCTCAACGACTGGTCGGCCCGGGACCTGCAGACCTGGGAATACCAGCCCCTGGGCCCGTTCCTGGCCAAGAATTTCCTGACGACCATCTCCCCCTGGATCATCACCGCCGAGGCCCTGGAGCCGTTCCGCATCGCCGCCCAAGCCCGCGCGCCCAGCGATCCCCAGCCCCTGCCCTATCTGTGGGATGCGCAAGACCAGGCCCACGGCGGCTTTTCCATCATCCTTGGCGTTCTGCTGCGCACCCAGGGCATGCGTGAACGCGCGGAGCCCCCGGTCAAAATCAGCCACGGGTCCGCCCGACACCTCTATTGGACGGCGGCGCAGATGGTGGCCCATCACACAGCGGGCGGCTGCGACCTTAGGCCCGGCGACCTCTTCGGCACGGGGACCGTCTCGACGCCGGATGACGAAGGGCTGGGCAGCCTGCTGGAAATGACCCGGGGCGGCCGAGCGCCGCTCCATCTGCCCGGCGGCGAGACCCGCGGGTTTCTGGAGGACGGGGACGAGGTGTCCCTGACCGGTCGCGCCGAAGCGGAGGGCTTTGTCGGCATCGGCTTTGGCCCCTGCGTGGGGACGGTGCGGATCTCCACGCTTGGCGTATCGTAGCCGTAATACCTACGGCCATTGAGCTTGACCGTCAGATTCCGTCATTCCCACCGTCATCCCGGGCACGCAGTGTCGGGGATCCATGCCGTTCAGGCTCCGCCGCGACGGGCTTTCAGACTGAATCCCACGCACGATGATCCGGCCTCGTTCACGGAATGGATCGCCGCAAGCGGCGATGACGGGCAAGTTGGCTTCAACGGTTAGCTTCAAAGACCCCTCGGTATGAGGAAATGTATCTTCGACGCGGGTCCGGTGAAGGCTCACCACGGAACGGCGCGCCCCTCGCGGTCGAGAAATCGCAGGCCGGGTTTGCCTTGCCGCGAGAGCAGCACGTCCACGACCTTCGGAATGGTCTCCTCGACACCGAACGGCGCGTCCGGCCCGCCAAGAGCGGTGCGGATCCAGCCCGGAGCCATCAAGACCAGCGCGCGCGGCTCTCCGGCATGACGCGCGGCGTAGCACCGCATGAACTGGTTCAAGGCGGCCTTGCTGCCGCGATAGACCTCAGCGCCACCCTTCTCGTTGTTGCTGATGCTCCCCTGTCCCGACGACATGACGCCGATGAGCCCGTCCGCGGGGACAAGATCCTGTAATCCCTCAATGACGCGCATCGGGCTCAGGGCGTTCGTGACCATGACGCGAACGAACGCCTCCATCGACACCGCCCCGACGGGCTCGTGCGCGTTGGCGTTGGCGGTCCCGGCGTTGTGAAACAGGATGTCGAAGCCGCGGCCAGAGAGACGGTCGTGCAGCGCCATAATCTGATCCGGCTCCGTGACGTCGAGGGACTCGATCTCGATACGGCCCGGATGTTCGTCCGCCAGATCATGCAGCTCGGTTCTGGCGTCGCCCTGTACCGTGCCAACGACATTCCACCCCTTCTTGAGGAACTCGGCGGCCATGGCGAGGCCAAGGCCGCGGGATGCTCCAATGAGGAGGACCGTAGGGACGGTGTCGGGTGAAGTGGCGGGGCGCATGAGGAGGTCTTTCGCTGCAAAGGTCTGCGGCGAATGTGTGTGACCCTATCAACAAGCGCCAGACGCATCTGATGCACACTACAGTTGCGTCTGACGCTATGGCTGCTGGGCGAGATCCGATAGGGTCCGGCCATGGACAGCATGGACATGAACCTGCTCGCGGCGCTGGACGCCTTGCTTGCGGAGGGGAGCGTGACCGGGGCGGCGCGGCGTCTCGGCCTGAGCGCTTCCGCCATGAGCCGGACCCTCGCGCGGCTCCGGTCGGCGACGGGTGATCCTTTGCTGGTGCGCGCCGGACGCGGGCTTGTGCCGACGCCCCGGGCCACCGAACTGCGCGACCGGGTGCATGAGCTTGCCCGTGACGTCCGCACGGTCCTGAGTCCGCACGCCCGCCCTCTGGACGTGGCCACGCTTGAGCGAACCTTCACCATTCGGGCGAGCGAAGGGTTCGTGGAACGGTTCGCCGGCCCCCTGGTGGCGGCCATCACCCAGATGGCGCCCTGTGTCCGACTGCGCTTCGCGCCCAAGCCCGACAAGGACGCCTTCCCGCTCCGGGACGGAGAGATCGATCTTGAGATCGGAGTGGTTGGGGCGTCCGCGCCCGAAGTGCGCACCCGGTTCATCTTTCGCGACGACTTCATCGGCGCGGCCCGCGTGGGACATCCGTTGCTGGAGGGCCCGGTGACGCCCGAGCGCTATGCGGAATGCCGTCACGTCGTGGCGTCGCGCAAGGGGGCCTTCACGGGGCCGGTCGATGAGGCCCTGGAGAAGCTTGGGCTCAGACGCAAGATCGTCGCCGTCGTGCCTGGCTTCCCGGACGCCATGCGGATCGCGCGCCAATCGGACCTGATCGCGCTCTTACCGCGTTCATGTCTCGGCGGCGCCCTGTCGAGCGCCGATCCGCTCGCGCAAGGCCTCGCTGGCTTCGAGCTTCCCGTCCGCACGCCGCGGATCGGCATATCGGCGATGTGGCATCCCCGCATGGACGCCGACCCGGCGCATCGCTGGCTGCGCGACACCGTACTGGCGGTTTGCCATGCGGCGGCGCCCCCCGGCCACGCGATTCCGTGTATGGCGTGACTCGTATTTTGCACCCCTTCGGAGAACTGCGGCATGAACCCCAAGACCACGGCCCTCGTCCTGATCGAATACCAGAACGAATTCGTGAAGCCGGGCGGCGCGCTGCATGACGGGGTCAAGGCGGTGATGGCCAGCAACGGCATGCTCGCCAACAGTCTGGCGGTGGTCGAGGCGGCCCGCGCCCAGGGCGTGAACATCATGCATGCGCCGATCACCTTCGCCGAAGGCTATCCGGAAATCCCTCCCCAGCCCTATGGAATCCTCGCCGGGATCGTCAACTCCGGCTCGTTCAAGAAGGGTGGCTGGGGCGCCGAGATCATTGACGAGTTGCGGCCCATGGCGGGCGACATCGTGATCGAGGGCAAGCGCGGCCTGGATTGCTTCGCCAGCACCAACCTCGATTTCATCCTGCGCGCCCGTGGAGTCACCAACGTGGCCATCGCCGGCTTCCTGACCAATTGCTGCGTCGAGTCGACCATGCGCTCGGCCTATGAGCGCGGCTACAATGTGGTCACGCTCACCGACTGCACCGCGACCCTGAGCGAAGAAGAGCAGCGCGTGGCGGTGGAGAAGGACTTCGCGATGTTCTCGCGCCCCATGACGCACGGCCAGTTCCTGGGGGCGCTCAGCCCGGCCTGAGCCTTGGGCGGCCGGCGGCTTCTAACCCAACAACCTCAAGGCGCTCGTCACCGCATTGACCCGCTCCGCCTCGTCCGGCCCGATGCCGACACAGGTCAAGGTCCCCGCCGCGACCACCGTGCGGCCGGCGTCGGCCACCAGGCCCACGCTCAGGCCCGCGGCCTGAGCCTGATCAGCCAGGCCGCGAAGGGCCGCGGCGCTGTCGCAGGCCAGCACGATCTTGGTCATGCCGCTTTCCAGCCACGCCCTTTGCAAGGGCGGGGCGGCGCGCAGGAAGGCGATGATCGCGGCGTGGGCCACCTGGGCGGCCAGCTTGCCAGGAGGCAGGCCCAGGGACTGGTCAACGACGATCACCTGTTTCAGGGAGGACCGCAGGGTCATAAGGTCAGCACGGACAGGCTGCGACACCGCGTCGAGATATGGAACATGGCCCAGAACACCATCATGGCCGCGTCTTGCAACCCCCTTGGCGCCGAACGGCGGGTCAGGCGGATGGCGCCGATGCGTAGAGACCTGGAAGCGGAGCCCGCCGAGCCTCGAATATCGCCTATTTTCGGCGCCCCTGAACGCCGCCAAATCCGGGAATCGTATCCTCCGAAAGGAAGTGCTCGCCCGTTTCGGCGTCGATCACGGCGATTTCCTCGCAGCCCTCGCGGCGGAATTGAGCGACCCGCTCAAGCGCCCGCGGCCCGTCCACGACCTCCGACGACCGCGGCCGCCCCTCCAGTCGCCCGACTACCCGAAACAGCATATGAACCGCGCCTCCGCGACGCCAGCCGGCGCCCTAACAGGGCTAAGACGACGGCCAAGCTCAACCACCTCAACCTGACATTGCGAAAATTTCAATGGGGCGCCCCGGTCCCGTGACGCCCCTGTCGATCCACAGCTTCTTCGCCATGGGCTCGCAGTGCGCGATCCATCTGCAAGGCGACGATCCGGACGCAGCCCAAGGCCAGGCCCTGGCCGGCGAGGCCGAGGTGCGCCGGATCGAGGCGCGCTATTCACGATATCGCGACGACAGCGAATTGGCGCGGATCAATCGCCTGGGGGCCGTGGGCGCCCCGGCCGAGCTTGACGATGAAACCCGTGGCCTGATCGCCTATGCCCAGGCCTGTTTTTACAAGAGCGGCGGGGCGTTCGACATCACCAGCGGCCTGTTGCGTCAGGCCTGGGATTTCAAGTCGGCTCGGATCCCGGACCCAGCCGAGATCGCCGCCCTGCTGCCTCGGATCGGCATGGACAAGCTGGCCCTGACGGGAAACATCCTGAGCTTCGCCGGCCCAGGTCTGGAGCTGGATTTCGGCGGATTGGGCAAGGAATACGCCGCCGACCGCGCCGCCGAGACCTGCCAGACCCTGGGAGCGCGCTTCGGATTTGTCGATCTGGGGGGCGACGTGCGGGTGATCGGCCCGCAATGGGACGGCGAACCGTGGCGGTTCGGCGTGCGCGATCCCCGGCGGGCCGGGGCGGCCTTCGCCAGCGTCAGCCTGCTTGAGGGCGCCATCGCCACCAGCGGCGACTATGAACGCTTCTTCGAGGCCGATGGCCGACGTCACCACCACATCCTCGATCCCCGGACCGGCTGGCCCGCCCAGGGCCTGTCCTCGGTCAGCGTCATCGCCGATCGCTGTCTGGTCGCCGGCAGCCTGTCCACCGCGGCCCTGGTCATGGGCGAAGCGGGCGCGGCCTGGCTGGACGCCCTGGGCGTGCGCCATATCACCGTGCCGGGATAACCCCTTGAGATCAGGCGCTCAGGTCGACGACCGAGCCCTGGGGCGCGTTGGCGGACGGCGCCGCCTTGTCGATCTGGTTCAGCGACTGCAGGCTGGTCTCCAGCGACGCGGCGCCGGCGGTTGATGGAGTCGAGGCGGCCGGCGCCCTGAGGGAGGCCATCAGGCCGGTCATGCCGCTGACGAAATCCGCCTTGGACACACTACCGGTGTTGTTGGGGTCCAACGCCGCGAAGATGGCGTCGACGCCCTGTTTTTGAAAGACGGCGGGCGGGTTCTTGGACTGAAACGCCTGCTCGAATTGAGCCTTGTCGATGCTTCCCGACCCGGCGACATCGATCGAATCGAACAGGTTCGACATTTTTTGCTGCGGCGGCGCGCCCCAGCTGGCGCCGCTCATGGCGTGCATCGACGCCGCGCCCGACAGGCCTGTCACATCCATCGTCATGTCTCCTTAGCCAACCCGGCTCCATGGATCCGGCCCTAGGCCTCGGGATCCTGATAGCAAAGCCCTGCGCGGCCCGAATCACCGCACACCCGTATTGAATATTCGATCCGACGCGCCGGCACATCCCCAACCAAGTCAATGCGACATCAGGCGCCAATCGCGCAATTCTCCCTATTTCCATCAATATCACATTGATAGATATGTAAGATCCAATCAGGACTCTGAGAATAAATATCAATGTCAACATTGCGATTCTATTCGAGTTCCAGAATCACGATGGAATTCACCGCGGGACACAGGTTGAGGCGCGCGCTCGAACACCGATCAAATATTGAACAGGCGCTTGACGAGCCCGGCCTCCATCGCCGCCGCCAGCCCCAGATAGGCGCTCAAGATATCCCCCAGGCTGTCGCCCGGGCCCCGCTCGCCCTTGCCCGTGGCGGTCCCTCGCGCACCACCGCTCGCCTTCAGGGCGCTCGCCTTCAGGGCGCTCGCCTTCAGGGCGCCCGCCGTCAGAGCGTTCTTCGCCTCCACGCGTTCTTCCTCCACGCCGCTCTCCCTGGCTCCCCTGGCGGGCGCCATCACAGCGCCCCCGTGATCCAAGACGCCGGCGCGGTTCGAACGCCTCAAGGGCGCGGCGTGAGGGTTCCTTCGGGCGCTCAGCGCCTTTCAGATTGCGTCCGACCCCGGTGTCGGGGACATAGTGGCGCTGCTTCGTTGACAGGGGCGCAGTCCGGCCGCCCGAGGACCCAGAGACCCTAGGCCGTGATTGTGGATGACCAGCAACCTGATCCGGTGCTTACCGCCTATCTGGAGCGCAGGCCCGCCCTGATCCGCTATTTTTCCGTCCGCCTGCGCTCGGTGGAGGCGGCCGAGGAACTGGTCCAGGACATCTACCTGAAGATCGCCCGCCGCCCCGCGGAGGCGATCGAAAACCCGGACGCCTTTCTGTTCCGCCTGGGCTCCAACCTGATGCTCGATCGCATCAAACGCGACCGCCGCGCCAAGCGACGCATCGAGGCCTATGGCGTGATCTATGGTTCAGGGGGCGAGCCGGCGGCGGACGAACCGGCGGCGGACGACGCCCTGGCCGCCCGCCAGAGACTGCAAACTATCGTCGAGGCGGTGAAGGCCCTGCCCGCCCCCGCCCAGACGGCCTTTCGCCTGCACAAGCTGGAAGGCCTCAGCCACGCCGAGACGGCCGCGGCCATGGGCGTCTCCCGCTCCAGCGTGGAAAAATATCTCATGGCCTGCCTCAAACAGATCCAGGACAAGGTGGGTCGCCCCTGATGAACAGACAAATTCGATCAGCTTGGAGGCGATGGCCCCATTGTGGCGTCATTCGGGCAGGGGCTGGAGCGTCGGCCCGCTGGGGCGAAAATCGCCGATGAGCGGCATGGTGGAACAGGCTGGATCCGATGAACTGCGCGCGCGGGCGATCGCCTGGCACGTGCGGCTGCAGTCCGACCGCGCCACGGCGGACGATTGGGCCGCTCTGACGGCCTGGCTCGATGAATCCGAGGCCCATCTAGCCGCCTTCGAGGCCGTCGAGACCCTGGCCGCGGAACTCGACGCCAAGGCGGATTCGATTCGCGCCGCCCTCGCTCCCCCAGTCCTTGCTCCTCCAGTCCTTGCTCCTCCAGTCCTAGCTCCCCCTGTGTTGGGACGCGCCCGCCCGGACACGCGCCGGATCCGGTGGCCCGCCTGGACCGCCCTGGCGGCGGCCTGTGTCGCCGGACTGATGATCGCGCCTTGGGCCTGGAACGGCTGGCTGGGCTCGCCCGTCACCTATCGCACCGCCATCGGCGAGACCCGCGCCATCACCCTGGCGGACGGCAGCCACATCCATCTGGACGGCGGCTCGACCCTGAGCGTTCGCCTGGGCTGGGGGCAAAGGCGCGTCGCCCTGGGCGAGGCCCAGGCCAGCTTCGATGTGGCCAAGGATCCACGTCGTCCCTTCGTGATCGACGCGGGAGATGAGCGGATCCGCGTGGTCGGCACCGAGTTCAATATCCGCCACTACGACGCCTCCCTCGTACTGTCCGTTCGGCGGGGCGTGGTCGAGGTGCGCAGCCCCGGATCGGGGAACGCCATGGTCGCCCGGCTGCGCAAGGGCGATGAACTTCGCCATCAGGACGGCCAGGCCCAGGCCACCCTGACCTCGGTGGACCCCGACGCCGCCTTCGCCTGGAGCACGGGCCGGCTGATCTGCTCAGATCGCCCCCTGGGCGAGATCGTGTCGGACCTGAACCATCGGTACGCCTTGCCGATCCAGGTCTCGGGGCCGGCGGCGCAACGGCGCTTCACCGGCGTGCTGATCCTGGGCGATCAGGACGCCCTGGTTCGCCACCTCGCCGGCTACATGGCCCTGTCGCAGGAGCGGCGACCCGACGCGATCATCCTGCGCTGAAGCCGCGATGACCTTGCCACATGGGTCGCCAGGGTCAGAAAATCCCTCACGCTGACCATTGTCAGGCTCTAGGCTGATCGAATGTCGTCACCCGATCCGGCCCGCGCGACGCGACGCGCCACGATGCGCCCCTGGCGAGCCGCGATTCTGCTGCTGGCGATGATGGCCGCGCCCCAAGGCCACGCCGCCGAAGCCGAGGCCCTGTTCCGGATCGAGCCCAAGCCCCTGACGGCGGCGCTGACGGACTTCGCCCTCCAGGCCAATGTTTCGGTCAGTACCGAAGCCGCCAGCCGATGCGCGCCCCTTCGCCATCCCCTGATCGGCCGCTACGCCCATCGCACGGCCCTGGCGATGATCCTGGCTGGCAGCGGCTGCGGCTTTCGCCAGATTGACGCCACCGCCTTCGTCATTGTCCGAACGCCCCCGCCGACGCCAGCGGCGGCCCCCGCCCAGCGTCCGCCCGCGCAGGCCCCGCCGCCAGCGCCCCTGAGCGTTCCCTTGGTGGTGGTCGCCACCCGACGGCCTACCCCGATCGATCGCCTCGCCTACTCGATCAGCGTCGCGGATCGCAGCGCCCTGGCCGCCATGGGAATCGAGGACGCCGGCGGGCTGTCCCAGATCACCCCGGCCATGATCACCACCAACCTGGGGACCGGCCGGGACAAGATCCTGCTGCGCGGCCTGTCCGACGGACCTCTGACCGGCCGGGCGCAGTCCATGGTGGGGCTCTATCTCGATGAGGTGCGCCTGACCTTCAACGCCCCGGACCCTGACCTTCTGCTGGCCGACGTGGATCAGGTCGAGGTTCTGCGCGGGCCCCAGGGCACGCTCTATGGGGCAGGCTCCCTTGGCGGCGTGGTTCAGATTCAGACCGCGCTACCCGATCCGAGGGCCCTGCGCGCCGCGCTCTCGGCCACCCTGGGCGCGACGCAGGGCGGCGCGGGGTCGGACGCGGCCCAGGGCATGCTCAACCTGCCCCTGGCCGGTGGCCGGGCGGCGGCGCGCCTGGTGCTCTATCGCGAGACCCAAGGGGGCTACATCAAGGATTCGACCCTGCGGCTGAACAACGTCAATCAGGTGGAGCGCACGGGGGGACGCTTGGCCCTGAAGCTTGATCTGGCGCCGCGCTGGACCCTGTCGGCCGGAACAGCCTTCCAGGCCATCAACGCCAAGGACACCCAGTACGCCCTCGCCGACAATCCGCCCTACACCCGCAATAATCGCCTGCGCGAACCCCACGACAATGATTTCAACGAATACCATCTCGCCCTTCATGGGGACCTGGGATGGGGGGTGCTGCGCACCAGCCTGGCCTATATCGAGCACGACCTCACCAGCCGCTATGACGCCACCGATGCGCCGCCCGTTCCCTCGCCGCCGGGGCCGGCGGCCTTCGATGACGAGACCCACATCCGCAGCCTGGTGCTGGAGACCACCCTCTCCTCCCCATCCAGGGCCTCCCCATCCGGCGGCCCAGCGCAGTGGCTCGCGGGGGCCTATTTCGCCGACACCGGCCAGACCCAGCATTCGGCCCTGACGATCCTGAACGCCGCGCCGACGACATCCTATCAGGACACCCGCCGTGATCGCCTCGACGAAGGCGCCCTGTTCGGCGAGGTGACCCTTTACCCTCTACCCCTCACCAGCCTGACCCTCGGCGGGCGGTTATCATCGTCCCACGACCAGGTCTCCAGCCTGATCCGCGAGCCCCTCGCCGGGATTTCCTCGCCCTATCGGGGCGCCGCGGCCCAGTCGGGGTTCGCACCCAAGGTGGTCATCAGCGTGCGGCCGACACCCAAGATCCTCGTCTATCTCCAGGGCGGCGAAGGCTTTCGGGCGGGCGGACTGAACACCACTGGGCTGACCCAGACCTCCGGCGGGTCGGCGGAGCAGGCGGCGCGGCGCCGATACTCGGGGGATGAACTCTGGAGCGTCGAGGCCGGTCTCAGGCTCAGCCTGTTGCAGGAGCGCCTGCATCTGGATCTCACCGCCTTCGAGGCCTATTGGAAGAACATCCAAAGCGACCAGCTGCTGCCCTCGGGGCTCCCCTACACGGTCAATATCGGGGACGGGCGCAATACCGGCCTGGAATTCGAGGGCCGTTTCCGATCCGGCGGCTTGGAACTGAGGGGCGAGTTCCTGTTCAACAGCCCCGAACTGGCCCGGGTCAATCCCACTCTTCCCGCACTCGCCGATCAGAGCCTGGCCGTGGCGCCAAACGTCAGCTTGGGCGTATCGGCGCACTATGCCTGGCCCCTTCAGGATCGCCGATCCTTCTCGCTGGATGGGCGCTGGGCCTATGTGGGCGTCTCTAGCCTGACCCTCAACGCCGCCCCCACGCCGAAGATGGGGGGCTACGCCACCGGCCGTCTGGCGGCGAGCGTGTTCAGTCCGCGCTGGCGCGTGACCCTGGCCCTCGACAACCCCGCCAACGCCCGCGGCGACACCTTCGCCTTTGGCGACCCCTTCAGCCTGGGCGCGGCGCGTCAGGTCACGCCCCTTCGACCGCGGACCCTGTCCCTGACCCTGGCGATCAGCCAATAGACCGCAGCGAATCTCGTTACGGCTCTTCCTCGCCGAAGAGCGAGCCGGACAGCGCCAGCCGCAGCAGCATCAGGGAGACGGGCTGATCCCCACGCAGCCGCACCCCGATCGATACGGCGTCATAGGTCAACAGCAGGCACATCAGGAACAGCGCGCACCGCCGCGCCAGACGCGGGGCGATATGGGCGAACGCCGCACCTTGCCGCCGCCGCGGATTTCCCGGGTGAGCGTCCCAAACCGTCTCCCGCGCCGTCCGCATGCTGGCCTCACTGTCTCGTCTGAAGCCCCCATTCGGACAGACGACGAACCTCCGCCATCACCTCATCCGCTGAGACGGGTTCGGCCCGGCTCCATCCGCCCGGTCCCGGGCTTTGATCTGACGCAAGGCCAAGAACGACGCGGCGGACACAAGCTGAAGGGCGCGCACCACGACCTGAATTGGATAACCGCCCGTGCCCCTCGAAGAGACCGGCTTGAGCGAAGCCGTCGCGGCGGAGCGGCTCCGCACCGAAGGACCGAACCTGCTGCCCGATCCCGATCATCGCGGTCTTGGGCGGATTCTGATCGAGGTTCTGCGCGAGCCGATGTTTCTGCTGCTGCTCGTCGGCGCCGGCCTTTATCTGATCCTTGGCGACCTGCGCGAAGCCCTGGTGCTGGCCGCGTTCGCTTCCCTCTCGGTCGGCATCGCCGTGATCCAGGAGTTCCGCAGCGAGCGGGTGCTGCAGGCCCTGCGGGACATGACCAATCCCCAGGCCACCGTGGTGCGCGATGGCGCGCGACGGCTCATTCCGAGCCAGGAAGTGGTGCGGGGAGACCTGATCGCCATCGCCGAGGGTGAGCGCGCCCCCGCCGACGCCATCCTGCGATCAGGTCACGGCGTCGAGATCGACGAGAGTCTCCTGACCGGAGAATCCGCGCCGGTGCGCAAGGTCGCCTCCGCGCAGATCACGGCTATGAGCCCGCCGGGGGGCGAGGATACGCCCTTCGTCTTTTCCGGCTCGCTGCTGGTGCGCGGCCAGGGGCTGGGGGTGGTGACCGCCACCGGCATCCGTTCGGAGATCGGAAAGATCGGCAAGGCCATCGGCGGCATCGAGACCCTGCCGACCCGGCTGTCTCAGGAAACAAAGCGCCTGGTGCGGATCGCGGGCCTGGCCGCCGTCGTCGTCTGCGCCACGGTTGTTCTGTTGCTGGGCGTCGTGCGCGGCGCCTGGATGCAGGCTTTGCTGGGCGGGGTGTCGATCGGCATGTCGATGTTGCCGGAAGAGTTTCCCCTGGTGCTGACCGTGTTCATGGTCATGGGGGCCTGGCGCATCTCCAAGGCGCGGGTGCTGACCCGCAGAGCCACCGCGATCGAAACCCTCGGCTCGGCCACGGTTCTATGCACCGACAAGACCGGCACCCTCACCCAAAACCGCATGAGCCTGGTCAGCGCCTGGTCCAACGGCGCCCTGGTCGAATGGCCGGCGGCGACGGCGACGCCAGATGCTGTCCTTGATCTGGTCAACCTGGGCGCCCTGGCCAGCGCGCCCCATCCGTTCGATCCCATGGAGATGGCCTTCCATGCGTCGGCCAGACCGGCGGACCGCCCAGGCCGCCGGCTGGAGCGCACCTATGATCTCGCCCCCGGCTGCCCGGCCATGGGCCAGGTCTGGACGGACACGGATGGACGACAGGTGACCGTCAAGGGCGCGCCAGAAACGGTGCTCAAGCTCTGCGGCCTCGGCGAGGCCAACAGCCAGAGCGTCCTGCGGGCGGTCGATGAGATGGCGCGGCGGGGCGCCCGGGTGCTGGCGGTGGCGCAGGCTTGCCCGGACGACGGCGCCCTGCCCGAGACACTGGACGGCTTCGCCCTGCGGTTCATCGGTCTCGTCGGCCTGACCGATCCATTGCGAGACGGCGTTCCCGAGGCGGTGGTCGAATGCCAGACCGCCGGGGTGCGGGTGGTCATGATCACCGGGGACTATCCCTCCACGGCTGAAGCGATCGCCGGCCTCGCCGGGATCAAGGACGGCGTCATGCTGACCGGGTCCGAACTTCGCGATCTGACAGACGCAGACCTGGCCCGCAAGGTTCGCGACGTCTCCGTGTTCGCCCGCATCCTGCCCGACCAGAAGCTGCGCATCGTCCAGGCCCTCAAGGCCGCTGGCGAGGTGGTGGCCATGACCGGGGACGGGGTCAATGACGCGCCGGCGCTGAAGGCGGCGGACATCGGCATCGCCATGGGCGCGCGGGGCGCCGACGTCGCCAGGGCCGCCGCCGACCTGGTGCTGCTCGACGACGATTTCGGCGCCATCGTTCACGCCATGCGCCTTGGTCGGCGCATCTACGACAATCTGCAAAAGGCCATGGGCTTCGTGGTCGCCGTCCATGTGCCGATCGCCGGCCTGGCGATCCTGCCCCTCGCCCTGGGCTTGCCGATCTTCCTGGCGCCGGCCCACATCGCCTTTCTGGAAATGATCATCGATCCGGTCTGCTCCCTGGTGTTCGAGGCGGAGACCGAAGAGGGCGACGTCATGCGCCGTCCGCCGCGCGCGCCGGCCCGGCGGCTCTTTACGGCCGGCGGGCTAACCTATCAGGCCGGCCAGGGGCTCTGCGTCCTGGCGCCGGTCGCCGCGACCTACGCCGTGGCGTCGGCCTGGGGGATGGCCGAGGACGCCGTTCGCGCGACCGCGTTCTTGACCCTGGTGCTATCGATCCTTGGCCTGATCCTCGCCAATCGAAGCTTCGGTTCGGTGATTGAGGCCGTGGCGCGCCCCAATCGGGTGTTTGGCCTCATCACGGTCGGGGTCTTGCTCGCCGTCTTCGCCGTAATGGGGATTCCAACGCTTCGGGATCTCTTTCATTTTGGGCGGTTGCCGCCCAAGGGGCTCCTGTTCGCCGTCGTCGGCGCGGCGGGCGGACTGATCCTGCTGGAACTCTTCCATCAGGTCTCGCACCTGATCGGCCGATCACCCCAAAGGGCATGATCGTCTTCAGCGTGCGACCGAGCGCCAGGGCCAGCGGATCTTCAGGTGGGCGCGGGCCTCGACGCGTTCGCCAAGAACGTCCTCGATATAGAGATGATTGACGAGCAGGATCAGCACCACGGTGATCGGCGCGGCCAGGAACACGCCCACCGGCCCCAGCAGCAGGGCGAAGACCACCGTCGAAAAGATCGAGATCACCGGTGGAACATCGACCGCCTCGTCCTGGGCGTAGGGGGTGATGAACGTGCCCTCGATGAAATGCACGGCCCAGAACAGCAAGGCGACCAGCAGCGCCTTGATCGGCTCCTGCAGAAAGCCGATCAGCATGCCCGGCAACGCCGCCATGACCGAGCCGACATAGGGAATGAAGGTCAAGATCGCCCCTGTGAGCCCCAGGGCGAAGGGCGCGTCGATGCCCATGGCCCAAAGCCCCAGGCTCGACAGCACCCCCACCGCGACCATGACCACAAGCCGCGCCAGCAGCCAGCGGCGCAGGCCGTGGGCCAAGGCGCCAAGCACCTCGCCATACCGCTCCCGACGCGATTGGGGGACCAGGGCCAGGAAATTGCTGCGATAGCGCTCCGGCTCGATCGCCAGAAACACCCCGCCGGCGATCATCACCAAGGCGTAGGTCAAGGCTTGCCCGACGCCGGCGACCAGGCCGGCCAGCAGGCGGGGACCTGTGCCGGTGGCGGCGGTCTTCAGGGCGTCGCTTGAGCGCGCGACCATGTCGCGACCAAGGGGGCTGCCATTGAGCCATGCAAGGAAGCTGTGCAGGCCTTTGGGCAGCTTCTGCGAGAGTTCGTCATATTGCGAGGCCATCATCGCCCCGAACACCTCGAAGGCCAGGGCCACCGCCCCAAACACCCCGACGATGACCACCGCCAGCGCCAACCCCCTGGACAGGCCGGTTCGCTGGCCGATGCCATCGGCCAGACCCCGGAATCCCACAGCGAGGACGATCGCGCCGAACGCGATCGACAGAACGTCCTTGAGCCGCCAGAGCGCGAGCCCCAAGGCCACAAGCGCTATGACAATCACCGTTCGAGCGATGAACGCGCCAAGCCCGACGGGAGCCATCGCCTCGGCGGCCTTGCCCGGCGAACGATCGTCCATCGTCGTCAGCGCCCGTCCCAGGGGGGCGCCGCTGGGCATGGCGCACGCAGCGCGCCGGCATAGGTCAGGCCGCCCTCGCCGAGCCCCTTGACCCAGCAGACGGGGCCCAGGGCAAGTTGCCGCGCCGGAGCAGCGGCCAGGGCGTCGGTCGCCGCTGGCGCCTCAAGGGCTGCGGCGGCCAGCTTGCCAGCTAGTCCCGCACCCCGCGCCGGGCTGGCCGCGGAGGGCCTGACCGTCACGCGATAGCCAATGACTCCACCGCCGAAACTGGGCGTCAGGCCTTCAAGGCAGATCGTGGCGGCGCAGCTTGACCAGTTCACGGCCCCGTCGCCCTGCCCTGGCCGGCGCGCCGCGAACCGGGGCAGTCGCTCGCTCTCTCCGCTCCGCGACAGGGCTTGGTTGACCCGATCGCGGACCTGATCGATGGAGGGATAGAGCACGGCTCGGGGGTCGATCCGCGCGGCCATTTCACCCACATCACCAAGCCTGCGATTGTAGATCCTGGCCCCGAGATCGATCAGAGCGATCGATGCGCGTTGGTGAAAACTCTCCTCAGGCGCTTCGCAGGCGGCGGTGAAGGCCTCTGTGTCCGCCAGCGAAAGCCCAGGGTCTTCCGACGCCAGCCGCACCCCACGCCATGCGCAGGCGATGGCCGGGTCGGGGGGAATTCCGAGACAACCGCCCGTTTTTGCATAGCAGCCCGCAAGAACCGCCTGTTGATCGATATCGCCGCTCAGCGCCGCGTGCAGATGCTCCGGCGCGGAACGGATGGCCTTGGAGCTGTGCTCCTCGCACCCTGTCAGACCCACGAGGCCCGCCGCGATCGCCATGGCGGCGGCAGTCAGCGCGATAGATCTCATGGATTTGGCCCTCAACGTCCTGGGGCAGTGTGCCCCCGGTCGGCGCGGATCGGCCTTGATCCTGCTCAAGCCCGGCGGAACCATCCCGCCGCCGCGCCGATTGGCGTTTTCACCCTGGGCGACTCATGGCCTTGGTTCGCCCCCATCTCGTGCGACCTCAAAGACCCAGTCATGACCCCCGACGCGTTTCGCCTCCTGGCCCTGAGCTTTCCGCGGACCCGGGAGGTTCCGTTTCTCGGCTCCCAGGAGTTTCGCGTCCGGGAGCGCACCTTCGCCACCCTGGGCTGGCCCGAACCGGGCTGGGCCATCCTGCGCCTGACGCCGGCCGATCAGGCCCGGCTGCTGTCCGCCACCCCAGCCCTGGCGCCGGAGCCCGGCGGACGGGGCAAGCGCGGGGTGACCCGGCTGCGCCTCGCCGCCCTGCACGAGGGCGATCTGAAGCCGATCCTGAAGGCCGCCTGGCGCGCGGCGAGCGAGCCTTCGCACGCCGCCGGTCCTGTCGCGGCAAAAGCCCGGCCTTCGGCGCCTCCGGCCCCGGCCTGGACCCAGACCGGCTCGTCCCAGGTCATCCCCCTGTTCGCGGCGGCGCGGCCGCCGACCCGATAAGCCTGCCGACCGGTCGCCTCGTCATGGAAGACGGCCACCTCGACCGTCATTCGGCCTAAGGCGCCATTCAGTTCCGATCGGTCTGCCCTGAAACAAGTTCCGACAGGGCGTCCAGGCCAATCGGCGGCTCGGCTTGCCAGGGAACGACAAATATCCGCTCGGAAAGCTCACGCTCAATGCGCTCCATCTGCCGCAGCTCGCCTAGGAGGCGGGCCTTGAGCAAGGGGTCGCTGGTTCCGGCGGCGGCGAGGCTCTTATTGACCACCCAGCCATAGGTCTCGATCCGCGCCCGCCGCAGATCCGCTTGGAGGGCCTGCGCCTGCAACACCGGCGTCGGCTCGGGAACCGTGACCAGGATGATCCGGGTGTAGCTGGCGTCTTGCAGCCGCATGAGCGGCGTTACGATATGGCCGTGGGATGTGGCGTCAAACTCGCGCATCGTCTGCCGGTGATAGGCGCCCGTCGCATCCATCAGCAGCAGGGTATGCCCCGTGGGGGCGGTGTCGAGCACGACATAGGCGTCCTTCGCCTCGCGGACGGTCCGCGAAAAGGCATGAAACACCGCCACCTCCTCGGTGCAGGGCGAGGCGAGATCCTCGCGCAGCAGATCGAGTTCATCCGGGTTCAGGGACGGGCCGCGCGCGGCGACCATCTTGTCGATATAATCCTTCGTCTCCCGCTTGGGATCGATGCGGTCGACCCGCAGTCCAGGCATCTCTCCGGCCAGGGTCATGGCGAGGTGGGCGGCCGGGTCCGTGGTGCTCAGATGCACCGCCTTGCCGCGTTTCACCAGGCCGATCGCCAGGGCCGAGGCGATCGTGGTTTTTCCGACGCCCCCCTTGCCCATGACCATGACCAGCCCAGGGCCAACCGCGGCCAACTCGTCGGCCAGGCGGTCCAGTCCGGCATGGGCCTTCATCGGACCCACGGCGACGGCGGCCTCGACATAGCTGGGCTGCGCGCTCAGGAGCGCCCGCAACGCGGCCAATCCCATCATGTTGAAGCCGCGCAGCGGGATCTCGTCCCGAGGCAGGGCGCTCAGCTGCGGCGACATTCCAGCGATCGCCTCCCGACCGCTGACCTCAAGGGAGTGGGCCGTCCGATCCTGGGGATCGCTCGCGTGGAAGACGCCGTTGATGGCCAGCCGCTGATTGCCGAGCCCGAGGGCGCGAAGCTCCTCCGAGGTCCGGGAAGCCTCCGCGATCGCGCCCTTCTCCGGCCGCGTCACCAGGACCACGGCGGTCAGGGCGGCGTCACCGAGGGAGGCCAGCGCGGTCTTGAACCGGTCCTCCTGCATCTTCAGTCCGGAATGCGGCCCCAGGCACGAGGCGCCGCGGTCATTGTCCTTGAGAAATCCGGTCCAGGCCTTCGGCAGGCTGAGGAGGCGCAGGGTATGGCCCGTTGGCGCGGTGTCGAAAATGACGTGATCATAGGCCTCCACCCTATCGGCCAGCAGGGCGGCGAACTCGTCAAAGGCGGCGATCTCCGTGGTGCAGGCGCCGGATAGCTCCTCACGGACCGTCGCGCGTTCGGCCTCGCTCGCGTCCGGCGCCATCTGCGCCAGCACCCGCCCGCGATAGGCGTCGGCGGCGGCCTCTGGATCTATATTCATCACCAGCAGGCCGGGCGCGCCCGGGACCGGGGTCGGGGTATCCTTGAGTTCCGCGCCGAGCATCTCGTCCAGGTTCGAGGCGGCGTCGGTGCTGACCAGCAGGACCGACTTGCCCGCGTCCGAGAGCGCCAAGGCCGTGGCGGCGGCGAGGGAGGTCTTGCCGACCCCGCCCTTGCCGGTGAAGAACAGATGGCGGGTCGGATGCGCCAGCAGTCCCAGCGCGAGCTTCTCCTCGGGGCGATCCGTCATGCGCTTGGCTTTCCATCCTCGTTGCGACCACGCTCGCGCAAGGCGTGCGATACGGCGCCCCAGTAGCAACAACGGCCGGGGCCTTGCCTCAGCCGTCCCGCGTCTTCTTGGTCACTCGCTTGAACGCGCGCCGATCAGCGGCGATCGCCCCGATAGTGGCGCTGCTCGTAGTGATACCAGTAGCGATGATAGGGATAGGGACGATACCCCCAACGACCGTCGTTCCAGATCCACGGACGGTAGCCCGGGGGGGCGACATAGGCCACGCCGCCGCCGAACACCGGCGGCTCGAACGGCGGAGCGCCGGGGCGCACGCCATAGCCGGGCGGGCAGCCTGGGCTGGTCGCGCTGGCGCCGATGGCGCTGCCGGCGATGGCGCCCAGGGCCCCGCCGACCACCATGCCGGCGCCGCGGTCGTGCCGCCCGGAGACGCTGGAGCCAAGGATGGCGCCCAGCACCCCGCCGATCACCGCCCCGGCCGCCTGGTTCTGGTTGCGCTGATCGATGCAGCTTTCCGCCGCCCAACGCTGAACGGCCTCGGCATAGCGCCGATCCTCCTCCTGCGCCGAAGGTGCGCTGTCGTAACGGCCATCCCGGGGATTATAACCGTCCGGCGGCGGCACGTCGGGGTCGCCATAGGCATAGCCCGGCTCGTAGCCGGGCGGCGGCGGACCCAGCCCCGGCTGGGCCTGGACAGGTCCGCCCCCCGCGGCGGTCATCATCACCACGGCGCAGAGCCAGCCGGTCGCCTTCACCAAGCCTTGCATCACGGTCTCCGGTTTGGGGTTCGATCGCTTCCGAACCTGGCGGCGATCCAATGAGCTCCAACCTGCGCGCCCGGCCGAGCCCGGTCATTGCGCGAGATCAACCGGGTTCTCGCCCTGGCATCCGGCATTAAGCGGGTCTGAGGGCCCAGAGCGGCTCACGGCGTCTTGGCGCTCTCCTTGCGCAGCAGGTCATCGGGATTGTGGGCCAGGGCGTCGGCGAACTGCTCAAAGGCCCAGTAGGCGTCCGACCAGGTCCACTTGTGCGGCGTCAGAAGGATATCGGTTTCATACCAGGCGTAGCGCCCGATCTGGGCGCTCCCGTCCGGCTGGACCAGACGGGCCTCGATCCGGGCGCCGCCGAGGCTGAAGCTCATCATCGACAGGCCCGGTCGGTCGCTCAACTGCTTGAACGTCGGCCGGTTCGGCTTGGCGTCGACCAACACCAGCTTCAGTTCGCCGCCACTCGCCGACAGTCCGCCGCCGCGCGACAGGGCGTGCTCCACATCGCCCTTGAGCTCGGCCGCGAGGCTATCCAGTTCGCCCTGCCCATAGGTCTGGGCCTGGGCCGCAAGCTCAGGGCCGATCGCAACGGAAACCTTCGCGACACTGACTGGCGCGGCCTGCGCCGCGGTGAAGGTGACGGCCGCCAGGGCCACAGCCAGCAAGGTCGATCTCATTGTCCTGCTCCACGACGTGAGATTATTGGGGCGCCGCGACGCCCGCCCGGCATTGACGCCGATCAAGGCCCATTCCAGTCGCAAGGACCAGGGTTTTCCGCATGACGCCCGCCAGGGGCGAGCCAACCCATTGATTTGCATTGCCGGAGCCTGCGGCCATCCTAGACCCGACCCTTCTGAACCTCGCCGTGGCGCTGGGCATCGGCCTCTTGATCGGCGCCGAGCGCGAACGGCGCAAGGGTCAGGGTCCGTCGCGATCATCGGCGGGGATCCGCACCTTCGCGGCGGTGTCGCTTCTGGGCGGTGTCAGCGTCCTGATCGGCGGGGCGCCCATGCTGGGGGTCGGCGTGGCGAGCGTAGCGGGGCTCGCCGCCCTTGGCTATTGGCGCAATCGCGACAGCGATCCGGGCCTGACCACCGAGGTCGCCCTGGTTCTGACGGCCCTGCTCGGCGGGCTCTGTCTTCATCAGCCCACCCTGGCGGCGGCGCTCGGCGTCGCCGTGGCGGTGCTGCTGGCGGCCCGCTCGCCCCTGCATCACTTCGTCAACGCCGTGCTAACCGAAGCCGAGGTCAAGGACGCCCTGATCTTCGCCAGCGCGACCCTGGTGGTCCTGCCGCTCCTGCCGGATCGCGCCTTTGGGCCCTATGGCGCCCTGAACCCCCATGCGATCTGGATCGTGGTGGTGCTGGTCCTGGGGATCAGCGCCGCCGGCCACATCGCCGTTCGCCTGCTGGGCGTGCGCTTTGGCCTGCCCCTGGCTGGCCTGGCCTCCGGCTTCATCTCCAGCGTGGCGACCATCGGCGCCATGGGCGGCAGAGCCCGCGCCGCGCCATCCCTGCTGGCGGGGGCCGTTGCCGGAGCGGTGCTTTCGACCCTGGCCACCATCGTGCAGATGAGCGCCGTCGTCGCCGTCACCAGCGTCTCCACCCTGATCGCGCTCAGGCCCTCCCTTATCTGCGCCGGCATAGCCGCCGCCCTCTATGGACTGGTCTTTTCCGTCGCCGCCCTGCGCCAAAGGCCCCAGGACAAGACCGAGCTGGGTCCAGCCTTCAGCCTGCCCGCCGCCCTGGGCTTCGCCCTGACCCTGGCGGTGGTGCTGCTGGCGGCGGGCGCCCTGCGGGATCGATTTGGCGAGGCCGGCGCGACCGTCGCCGCCGGCCTCGCCGGCTTCGTCGACGCCCATTCGGCGGCCATATCGATCGCCGCCCTGACGGCCTCCGGAAAGCTGCCCGCCGCCGACGCCGTGATCCCGATCCTGGTGGGTCTTTCCACCAATACGATCAGCAAGATGGTCTTCGCGGCGACCGGCGGCGGGCGTTCCTTCGCCCTGAGGGTGATCCCGGGCCTGATCCTGGTGACCCTGGCCGCCTGGGCCGGAACCCTCATTGGCCCGGCCGGTCCGCTCCCGCATTGAGGGCCGATTCAGCCTCAGGGCCGCGCGCCATGTCGCAACAGGGCCAGGGTGCGCGTATCGGGTTGCCCGCCGCACCAGCGATCCAGCGCCGCCTGATAGGGCCCTTCCGGCGAGGCGACGGCGAACAGGGTCACGCAGGAGCAAAACTTCAGATCGTCCGGAGAGCCGAAAATGGCCTGAAGCGTGGCGCCAGGGCTTGACCGCGCCGCGGCCACGGCGGCCTCCAACCGGTGGCCAAGCACGGGATGCTGGAGATAGGCGGTGGCCTCGTCGAGGGAGGCGATCCCATAGAACTGGGCGGTCGATGAATGGCCCAGCCCCCTCAGCTGCGGAAACACGAACCACATCCAGTGGCCGCGCTTGCGCCCCGCCCGAAGCTCCTCAAGCGCGGTTTCGAACACCCCCGCCTGGGCGCTCAGGAACCGCTCCAGGTCGAATGGATCGGCGCTCATCGTCACACTCCACGTTTTAGTGGATCAGGGAACTCACGGTCCGGCTCAGGCCCTGGACGTCAAAGGGTTTGCGCAGCACCACCGCCCCGCTGATCCCCTCAAGGGCGATAGTGTCGAAATAGCCGCTGACAAAGACGATCGGCAGGCCCGGCCGCATCTTCTGGACCCTGCGCGCGACCTCGGCGCCGTTCATTCCGGGCATGATGAAGTCGATGATCGCGGCGACCGGTTTGAGCTGTTCGAGAAGCTCCAGGCCTTCCTCGCCGCTCGCCGCCTGGGCGATCTGAAACCCCGCCGCCTTCAGCGCATCGACCATGACCGAGCGGACGTCCCGATCATCGTCGATCACCAGCAGCAGGCGCCCCTCGCCGGTGTTCGCGGGCGCGGGTCCCACGCGCGCCGCCGGCCCGTTCGCCAGGGCGGCGGCCGGGGCCTGGGGCAAGAAGAGTTCGATGCTCGCCCCACTCCCGACCGCGCTGGAGATTTTCAGATCTCCCCCCGACTGCCGCACGAAGCCATAGACCTGGGACAGGCCAAGGCCGGTGCCCTGGCCGCGCGGCTTGGTGGTGTAGAAGGGATCGACCGCCCTGGCCGCGACCTCGGGCGCCATGCCCTGGCCGGTGTCGGTCACGCGCACCCAAAGATAGTCGCCCTCCTTGTCCTCCGTGCTGAGGCGGGTGCGGACGGCGCCGCTTTCGATCGTGAGGGAGCCGCCCACTGGCATGGCGTCCCGACTGTTGAGCGCCAGGTTGAGGATGGCCAGTTCCAACTGGTCGGGATCGGTCGCCGCCCAAAGGCCGGGGGCGTTCAGCCGCATCTGGATATCGATCTGTGGCCCAAGGGCGCTGCCCACCAGGTCGCGAGCGCTGCGCAGGACGGGATCCAGCTCGATCGGCCGGATGTTCAGCTTCTGAATGCGGGAAAAGGCCAGGAGCTGGCCGGTCATCTTGGAGCCCTTGTCGACCGCCTGCTTGGCGTTTTCGAGATATCGCCGAACCGACGCCTCAAGACCGGGCTGTCCGAGCGAAAGCTGCAGGTTGCCGCTGATGGCCATCAAGAGGTTGTTGAAGTCGTGGGCGATACCGCCGGTGAGCTGCCCGACGGCCTCCATGCGCTGAGCGCGAAGCAGGGCCGCTTCGGCCTTGAGCCGCTCGGCGCTTTCAACGGCCAGCTCCTGCGCCTGGTCCGCGAGGCGCCGCTCCAGGGCGCTGGCCAGCGCCTCCTGAAGAGCGTTTTTTTCTCGGCGTTCGTCCTCGATGGCGTCGAGCCGGCGGCCGTCGCGCAGGATCAGCAGCGCCAGGGGGATGATGGTCAGGACCACCAGAAAGGCCATGGCCGCGCCGGGCCCGAGCCGATGGGCGTCAAAGGCCCGCAGCAGGAGGCCCCCGACAATGGGCGGAACCAGAACGAAGGTGAACTGCCGCCTCACCGTGGCGCCGCCGACGCCCTTCGACGTAAAGACCTCCGCCCAGCCGCCCTCAGGCTGGTTGAAGATCGAGACCCCGGACATCAGCAAGATGCCCGTGGCGGTGTGCAGCGCCATGGTGCGAAAGATCGGAACCGCATAGAGGTCCTTCACCCCATAGACATAGCCGATCAGGGCCATGCCCGATACGGCAAGGGACAGGCCGGCCAGCAGATCCGCCCGGTGGGGGCGCGCCCTGTTCAGGCTCGCCATCGCCAGGGCGAGCAGGCAGCCGGCCGTCGCCACGGAGGTTCGCCCGGCCGCGGCCGGATCATAGCCAAAGATCGTCTTGGCGACCGCGGGTCCAAGGGGATCCGAGCCCAGGGCCAGGTTGAGGCCGAGCAGCAGAGCGCTGAGGGCGAGCACCGCCCAGGCGATCAGGCTCGCCAGGCGCGGGCGCTGGAAAATCTCCGCGAACGCAGCCGCCGCCAAGCCCAGAAGGCCCAGGGCGGTCAAGGGAGACATGCCTTGCAGGCCCGGCGCGACGGCGATCAGGGCGGGCGCATGAATTCCATAGCCGACAAGCACCGACATGGCCGCCAAGACGACCAGGGCGGTAACGCCCGTCGTTACGATTGGGAGGCTTCCAAGCCGGCTCGCCGTCAACGCCCTCACCCCAGAATGCGATTCCTCGAAGATCAACCAATAGCTTAGCGCACATCGAAGCGCCGCGCCCGTGACGTCTTCGCACAGTCACACGCGACAATCACCCGAGAGCGCACGCTCTCGATCAGCGCCGCCCTTGACTTCGATATATCGAATATTATATCATAAGATATGTTTTACGATACGCATCCCAATTCTCATCGCGGCCATGGCGGCCCTCACGGGGGCGGCGGTCGCGGCGGCTTCTGGCGCGGCGGCGGCGGTCCCGATGATTTCGGTCGCGGGCGCAAACTAAGTTCGGAGGCGCTGCAGCTTCTGCTCCTAGGTCTGCTGGAGAACGGTCCGGCCCATGGCTATGAGCTGATGCGGCGGCTGGAGGAGCATTCGGGGGGCTACTATTCGCCCAGTCCCGGGATGATCTATCCGGCCCTCGCCTATCTGGACGACGCGGGCGAAATCGTCGCCGAGGCCCAGGGCAATCGAAAAAGCTATCGGCTCACCCCCCAAGGCGAGCACCGCCTGAACCAGAACCGCGACGTCTTCGACGCCCATATGAGCAGCCTGGGCCAGATCGGCTCGCGCATGCAGGAGGTCCGGGACGCCTTCACCGGCCTTCATGACCAGGACCCCGCCGCGGCCAACGACCTGCACGAGGCCCGCCACCGCCTCAAACAGGCGCTCTATCAGAAGCGCGGCTGCTCCCCCGAGGAAGCCCGCCGCATCGCCGACGCCCTGAACCGGCTCGCGGACGAAATCCTGGGCCCCACCAAATCCTAAGTCCCTTCAAGGAAATGAACATCATGAGCCAAGACGCCCCCACGGCCACCCGGCTCAAGCGGGTGCGGATCGAGCCCAAGCGGCGCACCCTCACCGTCGTCGCCATCGAGGCATTGACCCCCGGAATGCGCCGCATCCGCTTTCAATCCCCCGCGCTCCAGGACTTCTCCAGCCTGTCCCCGGACGACCACATCAAGCTGTTCTTCACCGGGGCGGATGGGGCGACGATCATGCGGGACTACACCCCTCGCGGCTTCGACAACGCAGCCGCGACCCTGGTGATCGATTTCGCGCTGCATGAGGCGGGACCGGCCACGGCCTGGGCGATCGCGGCCAAGGTCGGCGACACCCTGGAGATCGGTGGCCCCCGCGGCTCTACGGTCGTCCCCGATGTCTTTGCCTGGTATCTGCTGATCGGCGACGAAACCGCCCTGCCCGCCATCGCCCGGCGGGTCGAGGAACTGCCGCCGGGGACCGCCGTGACCACCATTGTGACCGTGGACAGCGCCAAGGAGATCCAGTCTTTCAAGACCACGGCCAATTGGACCGCCGAATGGGTTCTCCGCGACATCGCCGGGCAGGACGATATCGCCAATGTTCGGCAGGCGATCGGCCGGCTGACCCCGACGACCGCGAACGGCTTCGTCTGGATCGCCGGGGAGGCTCAGTTCGCCAGGAGCCTGCGCGTCTGCCTGATCGAGGAGCATGGCCACCCCGCCATCGACATGAAGGCGGCGGGCTATTGGGTGCGGGGCGCGGAGGGCGCACACCAGCCCCTCGATTGATCGCTTGGATATTGGAGGGGCGAGCCCCATGATCACCGCCGAGGACGCCATCCGGGCGCGCCGCAGACTGACCAACAAGTTCATCGCCGCCCACGAGGCCGCGAGACTGCGCCCGTTCATGACCCCCGACATCAAGGTGATCGCCGGCGACGGAAGCCTGCTGGTGGGGGTCGAGCAGGTTCTGGGCGCCTTCCATGATCAGTTCCAGGACCCCGCCTTCCTGACCTATGAGCGCAAGACCGCCAGTGTCTCCATCGACGCCGACGGCGCGCGGGCCGCCGAGCGGGGACAATGGGTCGGCCGCTGGAAGCCCACCGCCCCGACAAGCCTGCTGAACGGCGATTACCTGGCCGCTTGGCGCAAGGTCCATGGGCAATGGGTCATTGATTCCGAACTCTACATCACCCTGGGAGCCGAAGACCCCGCCGAGGCCTGAGGTCCGATTGGGTCAGACCTCAATGGAATCGGCTTCCTGGGTCAGGCGCTCGCAGGTGGCCAGGTCCCGCCGAGCGAAGGCGGCCGCCGCGGTCTTGCGCAGGAGCAGGAGCGCGGCCTTGGGCTGGCGCACCCTCAACCTGGCGGCCCAGGCCTCGGTCTCGGCATAGGGCGCCTTGATCTCATCGGCCCGGGTCTCGATCATCCGCGCGGCCTCGGGCAGGGCCGGCCAGTCCATCAGGAACCGCAAGCCCCTGGGGAAGTCGGGATGCCGGGCGGCGTGGTCGAAGGCGCGGCCCTCGGCCTCCACGTCCTGGAAATCCGTCAGGCGCCGGGTGAAGGCGCGGGCCCGCTCGACGGAGAGGGTGCGCTCGAACGAGGCCCAGCGCACGGCCTGGGCCTCGGCCTCCTGGCCGGACTGGTCGAGATAGTCGATCCAGACGCTTTCCCAGGCGAAATCGGGCTCGGACGCAACGTTCTTGGCCGCCTTCAGCCGCTCACCGGCCTCCTTCAGCCGCCCCGCCGCGATCAGGCGCCGGCCGAGCTCCGCCGCAATGGCCGGCGTCCGCAGCATCGCGGGGGAAAAGGTCGCCTGGAAGATGTCGATATTCCCCGCCGCATCCGCCAACTGGCGGACCAGCCCGATGACGATGGGTCCGGGCCCCTTATCCGCCGTCAGCCGAGCCAGCGCGCCCTTGGCCACCCCCTGGGGCGCCTGATCCAGGACCAGTGGCAGCCAGGTGGTCCAGCGGGCGGTGTCCCTGACCAGGGCCTCGGCCAGATCGTCGGCCAGCGACGCCTCCCCCGCCTGGCGCATCAGGGCGCCGATATCCTCCGCCGCCCGGTCGAACACCGCCTCAAGGCCGCCGTCCGGGTCGCGCACCCGGGGGGAAAGACGCCGGGCCAGGGCCATGAACGGCCACAGCCGCTGTAGCGCCGCCGGGGCGTCGAGGGCGGCCAGGCGCTCTGAGATCAGGATGCGCAGGATATCGAGGTCGCGCACGAAGGTGGGGCGCTGGCGCCAGGAGATCTTCGAGCGGCCGGTTTCAAGCACGGCGATGCGTTTGTCGATTTCCAGCAGCAGATGCGGCGCGCCCTGGGCGGCGGCCAGCTCCATGCGCAACTGGCGCTTCAGCTCCGCCCGCCCGTCGGCGGCCCGCATCAGGATCTCCGCCAACCGCTCGGCCCCGAGGTTGGCGAGGTTCTCGGGGGTCAGGGTCTTGCGGCTGGCGACGGTGGGACGCTTCACGGGCGCCCCGAGCGGATCGGCGCGCCGGGACGCCTGGCCAGAAGGGACGAGGGAGTCAGCATGCCCGGCGCATGATGCGCGGAGCCGGTCGGAGGAACAAGGCGGGACGCCACGCGAGCGCCCACGCCCGTTCAAGCCTCAAGAGAGAGAGAGAGAGGCCGCCCGTCAGCTGGCCGGCAGCAGATCCGCGATCGCGGCGGTCAGGCGGGGATCCTCGGCGGTGACGTCCGGGGCGAAACGGCCGACGACCTTGCCGTCCGCGTCGATCAGGAACTTCTCGAAGTTCCACAGCACCTCGCCCGGGGCGCCGGTGGGGATGCCATAACCCTGAAGACGCTCGCGCATGGGGCCTTCGCCGGTGGCCTCGGGCTGGGCCGCGGTCAATTGGTCGTAGAGCGGATGGCGCTCATCGCCGGTGACGGTGATCTTGGCGAACAGGGGGAAGGTGACGTCATAGGTCGTGGCGCAGAAGCTGGCGATCTCGTCATTGGTCCCCGGCTCCTGCCCCTTGAAGTCGTTGGCGGGGAAGGCCAGCACCTCAAGACCCTTGTCCTTCTGGCTGCGGTAAAGCGCCTCCAGTCCGGTATATTGGGCGGTGAGGCCGCACTTGGAGGCCACATTGACGATCAGCAGCACCTTGCCGCTGTAATCACCCAGGGTGGCCGGCGATCCGTCGATGCGTTGCAGGGCGATGTCGGTGATTTGGGTCATGGGCAGGGCTCCGGGCGGTTCAGGTCAAGGACGCGATCGTCAAACCACGGGCCAGGCCAGGATAGCAAGCAAGCGATTGAATTGTGCAAAATTATTTATGAGCCCTATCCGATGGGGATATGAGGCCGCGCCTACGTCCCCCGGATGACCGACTCCAGCCCGGCGGCGAGGGCCAGCAACGCGCGATCCTCGCCGGTGCGGCCCATCAAGCTCAGGCCCACGGG
>JARLIP010000171.1 GCA_031291685.1 Caulobacteraceae bacterium
CGTGCAGCAGACGCAGCCGTTGTTCATCTCGAACACTTCCTCGTCGGCGCCGACCACCAGGTCGTTGTCGATGCCGATCTCGCCGAACTCGTTGACGATCACGGCGTAGCGCTTGCCGTGGTCCTCGGAGAGGATGCGGTTGAGCAGGGTGGTCTTGCCGGCGCCGAGATAGCCGGTCAGCACCGTCACGGGGGTCTTGGTGGGCTGGGTCTGGGTCATGGCTGTCTAATTAGTGGAGCCGCCCGCCCACCGCCAGAGGCTCAAGGCCAGGGGATCTATCGCCGACGGGCCGACAGCACCCCGCCCTGGGGGCCGAACAGGCCTGAAAGGGCGAAGACACCGGCGGCGCACAGGGTCATGACCGCCCCGGCCTCTCCGCCGAACCGCGCCGCCAGCAACAGCCCCGTGGCGCTGGACAGGGCCGAAAGGGCGATGGCGAACCCGGCCTGGCCGGCATAGCCCGTGGCCCAGAAGCGGGCGGCGGCGGCGGGGATCATCATCAGGGCCACGGTCATCAGGGCGCCGAACGCGCGAAACCCCGCCACCAGATTCAGGGCCACCAGCAGCATCAGCAGCAGGTGCAGCCCGCCGCCGGAGCGCCCGCTGGCCCGCACCAGGCCGGGATCCACGCTCTCGGCCACGAAGCCGCGCAGGAACACGGCCAGCGTCAGGAGGCTGGCCGTGGCCGCCCCGCCCAGTAGCAGCAGGGTCGGCCGGTCCAGGGGCGCATTGGCCGCGCCGAACAGAAGCTGCTCCAGCATTTCCGGCCCGGCGACGCGGCTGATGATCAGCACCCCCGCGGCCAGGGCGCTGAGATAGACCACGGCGAAGGCCGCGTCCTCCGGCAGACGCCGGGTGCGGGCCAGAAGGCTGGAGAGGCTGGTGACCACGACGGCCGCGATCAGGGCGCCCAGGGTCAGGGCCCAGGGATTGGGGCCGGCGATCAGGAACGCCATGGCCGCCCCGGCCAGGACGCCGTGGGACAGGGCGTCGCCGGACAGGCTCATCCGCCGAGCGATCAGCAGCACCCCCAGCGGCGCTCCGCCGAAGGCCAGGGCCAGGGCGCCGGCGCCCGCGCCGCGAAGCGCTATCTCTGTCAGGGCGGGTGCGGCCTCGCTCATGGCGCCGCCTCGGACAGGGTCGCATCCCGGGCCATTCGCCGCGCCTGGGTCAGGACATCGTCCGTCAGCACACTCTCTATAGAGCCCCAGGCCACGGGGCGTCCGGCCAGGACCAGCGCGCTGGCGCACAGCTCGCGCACCACGGCCAGATCGTGCTGCACCATGATCACGCAGCCATCCTCCTGGGCCCAGGCGCGGACGATGGCGGTCAGGTCCTCGGCGGTGGCGGTGTCCAGGGCGGTGAAGGGCTCGTCCAGCAGCACCACCTTGGCCTGCTGCACCATCACCCGGGCGAACATGGCCCGCTGAAACTGGCCGCCGGACAGGGCCGAAATCGGGCGCCGGGCCAGCCCCTCCAGCCCGACCCGGGCCAGGGCCTCGCCCAGGGCCGCGCGGTCGGCGGCGCCCACACCTTTAAAGAGCCCTAGGCGCGGCTCGAAGCCCAGGGCGACGAAATCGGCCACCTCGATGGGAAAGTCCCGCTGAACGCCGCCGTCCTGGGGCAGATAGGCGATGTCCGCCCGGCCGGCGCCCTCCAGCACCACCCGCCCGGCGCAAGGCGCGATCAGTCCGGCTATGGCCTTGAGCAGGGTCGACTTGCCCGAGCCGTTGGGACCGACAATGGCGTGGACGCCAGGGCCAAAGGCGCCGGTCAGGCCGCTGACCGCGAGAGTCCGTCCATAAGCGAGGTTCAGCCCCTCCAGGCGCACGCCCGCCACGGCCTAGACCAGGGCCCAGGCGATGACGGCCCAGACCAGGGCGCAACCGGCCGCGGCCAGGATCAGGCGCGCCGGGGCGCTCATCTGCAACAGGCTGGGTCTTGGCCGGATCATGCGGGGGCTATAACGTGAAGCCGTCCGACGCACGAGGGGCTGCGGCGTTGACTCTGCGCAGATCGCTTGTATAAGTCCCGCCTCTCGCCCGCGGGCTCAACTCGCGGGCGCCTTCATTTGCGATTTATCTTAAGGCGAACGCGATGTACGCGGTCATTAAAACCGGTGGCAAACAATACCGAGTGAAGGCCGGCGATCTGCTCGTGGTCGAAAAGCTCGACGGCGAAGCGGGCGCTCAGGTCGCGTTCGACGAAATCCTGATGCTGGGCGAAGGCTCGGACGTCGTGATCGGCGCCCCCACGGTGTCCGGCGCGGTGGTCAACGCCACCCTGATCGAGACCCGCAAGGGCGACAAGATCAAGGTGTTCAAGAAGATCCGCCGGCAAGGTTATCGCCGCACCCAGGGTCACCGCCAGCTGGAAACCGTTCTGCGCGTCACCGGCATCGCCGGCGAAGGCAAGAGCGAAACCTGGGACGGCGTGGTCGACCTGACCCCGCGCTCGGTGCTCAACGCCCGCGCCCGCGGCCTGGATCTGCGTCTGGTCGAGCCTGAAGCGGTCGAGATCGAAGCCGAGGCCCCCGAAGTCGAAGCCACCGCGGTCGAAGCCAAGCCCGCCAAGAAAACCGCCTCGAAAGCCAAGGCCGCGCCGGCCGAAGGCGACGAAGCGTAATCCCTGACCATCCCGGAGACCTCCCATGGCACACAAGAAATCCGGCGGCTCTTCGCGTAACGGTCGCGATTCCGATGGCCGCCGTCTTGGCGTGAAGAAGTTCGGCGGCGAGCAAGTGATCGCCGGCAACATTATCGTGCGCCAACGCGGCACCAAGTTCTGGCCGGGCGACAATGTCGGCCTTGGCAAGGACCACACCCTCTTCGCCACCGCCGAAGGCGCCGTGAAGTTCGTCACCAAGCGCAATGACCGCACCTATGTCGCGGTCGTAGCTCCGGCGGCGGTTCAAGGCGAGAACTAGGCCGATCCGAAAGCCTTCTTCCGGATCGCGCCGCAAAAATGCAGCGATCCGGACCTAAGACCTGTGAGCGGGGAGTTCGGAACGCCGGACTCCCCGCTCTGGTTTTATGGTCTGGCCTCCAGGCCAGGGAGGCGAAAGATGAGCGTCATCGACCCAATCCCCCGGATCGAAACCCGGCGCCTGGCCCTGCGCGCGCCGTGCATGAGCGACGCGACCCGTCTTGCGTTGCTCGCCAACGACTTCGACATCGCCCGGATGACCACCCGGATGCCCTATCCCTACCGCCAGGAGGACGCCGAGGCCTTCCTGGGGCGGATGGAGACCCTGGACCACGCCCGGGAGGCGGCCTTCGTTATCGAACACGAGGACGAGGGCGCCATCGGGGTCATCGCCCTGCACCCGAGCGACTCCTTCGCCCCCGAGATCGGCTACTGGCTGGGCCGGGCCTATTGGGGCCGGGGTTTCGCCACCGAGGCCGCCGCCGCGGTCCTGGCCTGGACCAAGTCCAGGTGGGGCCGGCGGGCCCTGGTGTCCGGCCACTTCGCCGACAATCCGGCCTCCGGCCGGGTGCTGGAAAAGGCCGGCTTTCTCTATACCGGCGAGGTTCTGCCCCGCCATTCCGAAGCCCGCGGCGAGCCCGCACGAACCCGGATGATGGTCTGGTTGGCCTGAACCGTCCCATTTCCCCGCCCGGCGCACGGCCGAGCGGGGCATTGGACCTCGACGCCGGCCTCATCCTGAAGCAAAACAACCCGTCATGAAATTTCTCGACCAGTGCAAGATCTATATCCGCTCCGGCGACGGCGGCGGCGGCGCGGTCTCGTTCCGGCGGGAGAAGTTCATCCAGTTCGGCGGCCCGGACGGCGGCGACGGCGGCCGGGGCGGCGACGTGTGGATCGAGTCCGTGGACGGGCTCAACACCCTGATCGACTATCGCTACCAGCAGCATTTCAAGGCCGGCACCGGCGTGCACGGCATGGGCCGCAACCGTCATGGGCACAATGGCGAGGATATCGTGCTGAAGGTGCCTGTGGGCGCCCAGGTGCTGGACGAGGACAAGGAAACCCTGCTGCTCGACCTCGATCGCCCCGGCATGCGGGTGCGCCTGCTCAAGGGCGGCAATGGGGGCTTCGGTAACGCCTATTTCAAGGGCCCGATCAACCAGGCCCCGCACTTCGCCAACCCCGGCCTGCCCGGCGAGGAAAAGTGGATCTGGCTGCGGCTGAAGCTGATCGCCGACGCCGGCCTGGTGGGCCTGCCCAACGCCGGAAAATCCACCTTCCTGGCCGCGGTCTCCGCCGCCCGGCCCAAGATCGCCGACTATCCCTTCACCACCCTGACCCCGGGCCTGGGGGTGGTCGATCTGTCGGCCAATGAGCGCTTCGTCCTGGCCGACATTCCCGGCCTGATCGAGGGCGCCTCCGAGGGCGCCGGCCTGGGCACCCGGTTTCTGGGCCATGTGGAGCGCACCGCGGTGCTGATCCATCTGGTGGACGCCACCCAGGACGACATGGTCCAGGCCTGGCGCACCGTGCGCGAGGAACTTGAGGCCTATGGCGAGGGCCTGAGCGACAAGGCCGAGATCCTGGCCCTGAACAAGATCGACGCCCTGGACGAAGAGACCCGCGCGGCCAAGGCCGACGAACTGGCCGACGCCGCCGGCCGCCGGCCGATGATGATCTCCGGCGTGTCCGGCGAGGGGGTCACCGAGGTGCTGCGCGCCGCCATGATCCAGATCCGCGCCGCCCGCGAGGCGGAAAAGGCCCTGGCCGCCCCCGATCCCGAGACGCCGGACGACGGCGAGCCCCGAGGCTGGCGGCCTTGAACGGACTTTCCGCCGCCCACCGGGTCGTGGTCAAGGTCGGCTCGTCCCTGCTGATCGATCCCAAGACCGCCGACGCCGACCGCGCCTGGCTGGCCAGCCTGGCGAGCGATATCGCCCGGATGAAGGCTCGCGGCCAGCAGGTGCTGATTGTCTCCTCCGGCGCCGTGGCCCTGGGCCGCAAGCGCCTGGGCCTGACCCGGCGCAAGCTGGACCTGCCCCAGAAGCAGGCCGCCGCCGCCGCCGGCCAGTCCCTCCTGATGCATGCCTGGGAGGAGGCCTTCAGCCCCCATGGGGTGATCGCCGCCCAGGTGCTGCTGACCCGGGACGACACCGAGACCCGCCGCCGCTGGCTCAACGCCCGGGCCACGGTGGAGACCCTGCTGAGCTTCGGCGTCACCCCGGTGGTCAATGAGAACGACACCGTGGTCACCGAGGAGATCCGCTACGGCGACAATGATCGCCTCGCCGCCCGTGTGGCCCAGATGATCGGCGCCGACCTGCTGGTGCTGCTGTCCGACGTCGATGGGCTCTACACCGCCGATCCGCGCAATGATCCCTCCGCCCGGCACATACCCCGGGTGGACCAGATGAGCCCTGAGATCGACGCCATGGCCGGGGGCGCCAACGCCGCCGCCCGGGTCCGCACCGGGGGCATGGCCACCAAGCTGTTGGCCGCCCGCATCGCCGCCGCCGCTGGCTGCGCCACCCTGATCACCCTGGGCAGCCGCCCCGCGCCCCTGGGGGCGGTGGAAGAGGGCGCCAAGGCCACCCTGTTCGCCCCCGACGTCTCCCCCGCCGCCGCCTACAAGGCCTGGATCGGCGGCTCCCTCGCGCCCCAGGGGGTGGTTGTCGTGGACGCCGGCGCGAGCCTGGCCCTGCGCGCCGGCAAATCCCTGCTCCCCGCCGGGGTCCGCGCCGTGGAGGGCCGCTTCGAAAAGGGCGACGCCGTGGTGGTCCGCGACGAGGCCGGCCACGAGATCGCCCGGGGCCTGTCCCGCTATGACGCCGACGAGGCGGACCGGATCAAGGGCCAAAAGTCCGCCGGCATCGAGGCCATCCTCGGCTACACCGAAGGCCCGACCCTGATCCACGCCGACGACCTGGCCCTGGTCCGGAGCTGAGACGCCGCCGACCGGCGCCCGCGCCAGAACAACAATTGGTTGTGTGGTTCCGCCTGAATATTGCTAATCCCCGCATAGCTCGGGCCGCCGTCGCGCCCGGGACGCATTCGGGGGACTGCGCATGTCTATGGGCCGGCTGTTATTTGCGGTGTTCGCCTCGGCGGGTCTTGGCCTCGGCGCGCATGCGGCTGAACCCACAGGTCCTTCGCGCCAGCAACTCTACAATGACGCCCAGGCCGCCTTCGATCGGGGTGACTGGACGACCGCCGCCACCGGTCTGAAAAAGGTGCTCGACGGCGATCCGACGCCCGGCCCCACCTATAGCAAGGCGGTGGTGAGTTCGCGCCTGGCCCAGGCCCTCACCAATCTCAGCCGATATGCCGAGGCCGAGGCGGACGCCAATTCCGCCATCGCAATGCTCTCAAACAGCAAGTCGGACGTCACCGCCGATCTCGTGGAGGCCTATCTGGCTCTGGGCGACGCCCAAAGATATGACCTCGACGAGGATGGCGGCGCCAAGGCCTACCGCCACGCCCTGACCCTGGCGAGCACCCAGACGGACTCCAATCAATCCCTGGACGTCAAGCTCGGCCTGATCCAGGCGACCATGACCACCGACCCTGAGACAGCCGCCACAGTGGCGGACACGATTTTGAGCGATAAGGCGCTACTTAATACCAGCCCGCGCTAACGCCGACTCTTATGGGATTCCCAAGGCGGTCGATTTCCGAATCAATGCGGCGAAGACGAATCGCATGGCGGAGGCATCGTATGAGCGCTGCGGTGAAGATCACCCGGACGGATTACACGAGC
>JARLIP010000172.1 GCA_031291685.1 Caulobacteraceae bacterium
AGACCTGCGCCAAGCTCAACATCTCCTTCTGGCGCTTCCTCGGCGATCGCTTCAACGTCCCAGGCGCCGACTGCGTCCCCAGCTTGCCAAGCCTCCTCAGCCTCGCCGCCGTTTAAAGCACGGGAATTTGCCCCGCTTACAGACCCTATTCGATTGATGGCCGCTCACGCGCCATTTGAAGGCGGCGGCGGTCCGATCCGGTTTTTGCCGCCCGTCCGGCCCGTTTTTGGACTATAGACGCGGCGGTATTGGAGCGCCCATGCGGATTTTAATCTTCGCCACCCACCACGGCGATTACTCGATCGAACTGGGCGCCACCCTGGCGCGGCGCTCGCGGGTGACCGTCCTGATGGACGAGGGCCAGGCGAAGAACGACTGCGGGCCGGAACAGATCGAAGCCTTCTCCAAGGTGGGGAGCTTCAGGATCTTCTCTTCACGCACGATCCTGCGCCTCAAGAGCACCCTGACGGTGCTGGGCGCGGTCCTGACGCTGCGGCCGGACCTGGTGATCGCCCACGCCCACTACGGCCCCTTCACCCTCTTCCTGCAGAAGCTGCTGTCCCGGTTCTGCCCGATCTATCTGATCGTGCACGACCCTGCCCCCCACACCGGCCGCGACGCCGAGGTCTCCAGCAAGTCGGCCAGGCTCGATCGCCAGGGCCGCGAACTGGCCTCGGTGTTTCTGGTGCATGGGGCCTTTTGCGCCGGCCAGTTGCGGGACACCGGCGTCGTCGGGGACCGGTCCATCGTCAGCGTGCCCCACGGCCCGATCCTTCGGCCCGAAACGCGCACCGCGCCGGTCGATCCGCCCTTCGTGCTGATGTTCGGTCGGATGGAGGCCTATAAGGGTCTGGACGTGCTGCTGGCGGCCTGCCAGCGCCTGGCCGCCCGGGGAACCCCGATCCGCTGCAAGCTGATGGGTCGGGGCGCCGAACTGGAACGGCTCAAGACCGCGTTCGAAGCCGCCGGGGCCGAGGTTGTCTGCGCGTTCATCCCCCGGAATGCGGCGATCCAGGCGCTGCGGGAGGCCTCGGCGGTGGTGGCGCCCTATACCGAAGCCACCCAGAGCGGGGTGGTGGCCGCGGCCTTCGCCGCCGGCCGCCCGATCGTCGCCTCCGCCATCGGCGGACTGGTGGACTTCATCCAGGATGGCGAGAACGGCCTGCTGGTCCCCGCTAACGATCCGGACGCCCTGGCCGACGCCCTGCACCGGATCACCACCGACCCGGCCCTGTGGCGGCGTCTGGCCGCCGGCGCGCAAGCCACGGCCACGGGCGCCATCAGCTGGGAGCGGTTCGCCGAGGCCATCTACGCCACGGCCGCGGCCCGGTCCGGCCGCGCCTAACCGGCCCCCTTGGCCAGGCCCAGCCGCTTCAAGGGAAGCTTCGAGACCACGAAGGCCTTTTCCGGCGGGCGCAGCAGGAACAGCCAATAGGCGGCTGCGAAGATCAGGCACACGCCAATGGCGCCGGGCACGGCCACCAGCAGGGATCGGGCGAAGAAGTGCTCGAGGAACAGTCGCCAGACATGGGCGATCGCCAGGCAGGTCAGGGGCGGATAGAGGTCCGCCCACTCCGCGTCCATGCCCTGGGTGAACCGCGCCGACAGCACCGCCCGCACGATGTTGACGAAGGCGTAGCCCGCCGTGATGGCGATGGCCACGCCATTGGCGCCGAACCGGGGGGCGGCCCAGACGCAGCCGGCGATCGAGCCGACCAGTCCGATGATCAGCACCGCGAACTCGCGCCGATGGCGGCCCGTCATGGACAGGGACACTCCCATGGGACCCAGCACGCCGCTCAGATAATAGGCCAGGGCCAGGTTGAACGAGAGGCTGGCCTGGAAATGGTATTTGGGGCCGAACAGCAGATCGAGCCAGGGGCCGAACACCGCGAGCCCCGCGAAGATCGGCGAGGCCAGCAGGGAAGCCTTGCGCAGATAGTCCCCCAACTCCCGGCGCATCCCCGCCAGGTCTCCTTGGGCGTAGAGCCGCGCCACGGCCGGCGCCAGGGTCTGGCTGAGGGCGAAGGGATAGATCTGGATGATCTGGGCCAGGCCGCTGAGGGCGGCGTATTCGCCGACCTCCTTGGAGGGACGAAACCGGCCCAGCACCAGGATGTCGATATTGCGCAGGATGCCGTAGGCCAGCAGCATGGAGGCCAGCCAGGCGCTGTAGCCATAGACCCGGCGCAGGGTCGCGCGATCCTGGGGCTCAAGCTTGTGAGGGGGCGTCTTTTCCCGGCGCAGCAGCAGAAACAGCGCCACGCTCATGGTCACCATGGACACGGTGACCCCCACAGTGGTGGACAGGATCACCCCGATCAGCCCCATGCCCATGACCAGGAACAGGATCAGGGCCCCCAGCCGGGCCAGGGGCTGGAGATAGAGCGAGGCGATCGCCTGGAAGGCCGGCCTGTTCAGCGCCCGCAAGGTCGCGGCCAGGATCGCCACATCGGCGGCGAAGGGCAGGGACAGGAAGGTCAGAGACAGATAGAGGCTGAAATGCGGGTGGGGATAGAACCGCGCCTCCACCCAGGGTCCGATGACGAGGAAGACCGCCAGCACCACCAGGCAGTTGACGATCGCGGTGATCACCCGGAAGGCGCCGACCTGGGCCATGGCCCGGGGCCGATCGTGATCATTCTCCCCCAGATGGCGCAGAAGAGACAGATCAAGACCCAAAGGCGCCAGGATCAACGCCACCGTATAGACGTTGCGGACCAGACTGAGGACGCCATAGTTGTCGGGACCCAACCAGCGCGCGACGAACACGCCGGACGCGAAGGTCACGATCTGCTGGAGCAGCGTCCCCACGAAAAAGAGCAATACGTCTCTGGTCTTGGTCATCGGTAACGCAAGTCCTGGGTCTCCAGTGGCCGTCGCCCAAGCCACCGCGAACGGCTCGTCCGGGTGACCCTATCGCAGTTTTTCGGGCGCCGGTCCGGCGATGTGGGAACCCCCACGCGGACGGCGCCGACAATGCTCAGTGACGCGAAATTTGATCTACGACTTGAAGTCGCAGCCTTTGGCGGGGCAGGATCGGCCATGATCCTCACCCGGACCACCGCGCCGCACGCCCCGTCGCCGCCTCCAACCCAGCAGGCCCATTTCGGTTCATGAACCGTCGGCGCAACCTGATCATCCTCATCACGCTTGGACGGCTGGCGGGATGGATCATGCTCGCCGTGGCGGCGACGTGTCTGGCCATCGGTCTGCTGGGTCAGGCCGGGCGGCTGGATTTTCGGCTGGATCTGCTCAATCAGCTGTGCCCGCTCTGGCTGGCGCCAGGTTTGGCCGCCGCCGCCATCGCCGTTCTCAGCGGCGGGCGCCGGCGCCTGCCCGGCGCGATCATCGCCGGCGCCCTGATCCTGATTGGCGGGATCCTGCTGGGTCCGGACCTGCTGGCCCATCGCACCCGATCCGCCCCCCGCCACGACATGCTGCGGGTGGTTCAGTTCAATGTGATGAAGGAAAACCAGGACACCATCAGCGCCGTGGACTGGATCATCGCTCAGCACGCGGACGTTATCGTCCTGGAGGAGGCCGCCGGAGACGCCGGCGCCATCGCCGACGCGCTCAAGCGCCTCTATCCCTACGCCGCGGACTGCTCCACCAACGGCCTGTGTTCGACCATGATCCTGTCCCGCCTGCCGCCCACGGACAGTCGCCCCCTCGCCCGGGACGATCCGGAGAACCGCAGGGGCCTGTCGGCGGTCTGGGCCAGCTTCGCCTCCCCGGCCGGGCCCTATACGGTGGTGGGCGTCCATCTCATGCGGCCCTGGCCCATGGGGAAGCAGCACGACCAGTTGCGGGAACTGGGCGACGACATCGCCGGCCTTCCCTCCAACCGCCTGATCATCGCCGGAGACTTCAACGCCTCGCCCTGGTCCATGGCCCTGCGGGAGGAGGATCGCCGGTTTGGCCTGGAGCGGCGCACCCGTCTGATCCGGACCTGGCCCGCCCGATTCGACGACGCGCGGCAGCAATCGACGCCCTTTCCGCTGCTGGCGCTGGACCAGATCTATGCGGGGCCCGGATGGGCGACGGTGTCCATGCGCCGAGGTCCAAGCCTGGGCTCCGACCACTATCCGCTGGTGATCGACCTGGCGCCGATTTCGGCCGACAAAACCCACTGAACCGCGCCGCTCAGGCCGGGTCGCCAAGGGTCGCGGCGAAGGCCTGAAGCTCCAGGTGGGCGGCGACCACGTGATAGAAGGTGCTGGCGGGAATGGCCTCTTCGACGAACACCCCGGTCCGCGGCAGGCGATCGCGCCATCCGCCCCGGATCGGAACCTCCAGATAGGCGAAAATCGACGTCAGGGCCTGGTCAGCCTGCTCCAGATAGAGGGACCGGTCGGCATCGTGGCGGGCGGCCAGGATCACGGCGGCCTTCAGTCGTTCGGTTTGCGGCCAGAAGCGGGCGCTGGCCACGCGGATCGAAAAATCGTCCAGCATGGAATCCACGGCGACATTGCGTTGCCGGTCGATACCCTTAAGGCCAGCCTGGAACAGGCGGGCGGCGGCCTGACGCGCATCCTTGCGGTCCCGTAGGCGCCCCCACCGCTCCAGCAGCCAGGCCCACTCGAACTGGTGGCCCGGCTCCAGAATTCGGCCGGGCTCTCCCGTGGCGGGGGTCCAGTCGGGGTTGAAGAACTCCCGGATCGCGCCCAGGGGGGCGTCGATAAAGGCGTTTAGCGCCAACCGGACGATCTCGTCCGCCAGATCGCACCAGACCGCGGCGCCGGTTTCGGCCTCCCAGGCCAAGGCCGCTTCCAGAAGGTGCATGTGAGGGTTGGATTGGAAGGGCTGCTCGGCGCTGGCCTCGATGAAGCCGCCAGCGCCATGGCGCATGGCCGCCAGGGGACCGCTGACCAGGGCCTCGGCCAGGGCCTGGGCGCGCGGCGCCTCGACCCCGATGCGGTAGGCGCTGGACAGGGCCAGCAGGACAAAGGCGTGGTCGTAAAGGAACGCCGTCTCGTTCAGGGGCGCGCCGTCAGCGCTAACCAGGGTGCGAAAGGCGCCGTCCGGCCGCTGATAGCCGTTGATCATGGCGTTCAGCCCCCCGGCGACGATCCGGCGGGCGTCCCCATCCCATCCCGTGGCCGCCGCGGTGGCGAAGGCGAAGATCTGGCGGGCCTGGACCCGCAACCGCCGCGGATCGCGGCTTGGCCGACCGTCCAGCTCCAGGGTCTCGTTGAAACCGCCATTGACCGGGTCCGCCCCGAGGCTCGCCCACAGGGGATAGGCCGCCGTCCGCATCCATAGATCGAGCGATCGGGCGCCGGCGCCCAGGCTGCTCTCGCGGGCGGCGTCCGAGACCGGGGCGGCGGACCGCCTGGCGCGCAGATCGGCGACCTTGACGACGGCGTCCTTCACCGACTGGCTGGCGCCCAGGGCGCAGACCAGGATGTCCCGCCCCTCGACGACCACGGCGATATTGGCCAGGCCGATGGCGGCCACGGTGGTGTGGTCCGGCGCCCGGACCAGCACGTTCTCGCAATCGATCAGGATCACATCCGCGGAAGCTGCGTTGCCGGCGCCGTCCTTGACCGAGGCGGTGTGCACCGCGTCCCAGGCGCCGAGGTCCGACCAGCTGAACCCCACCGGCACCACGCCGACCTTGTCGCTCTTTTCCACCAGGGCGTAGTCGATGGAGATCTTGGGCGCCGTGCGAAAGGCCTCGCCGAGCACCCGCACGCTGTCGCTGAGACCGCCCTCGTCCAGAGCCTTGGTCACGGCGGCGATCACATCCGGCGCATGGCGGTGCAGATCAGCGGTCAAGGCCGCGGCGGAGAAGATGAAGGTGCCGCTGTTCCACAGATAGCCGCGGTCGACATAGGACTGGGCGATCTCGGCGGAGGGCTTCTCCACGAAGGCCTCGACCTGACGCACCCCCTCGGCCAAGGCCTGGGCGCCGGGATTGATGTAGCCAAAGGCCGTTGAGGGAAAGCTGGGCTGTACGCCCAGGGTCACCAGATAGCCGCCGGCGGCCACCGGACGCGCCAGATCCACGGCGGCGCTGAAGGCCTCCCAGTCGGGGATCGAATGGTCGGAGGGGGCAATGACCACGACGCCCTCGGGATCGTCCCGCAGCACCTGCAGAGCCGCCGCGGCGATGGCCGGGGCCGTATCGCGCCCGATCGGCTCGACCAGGATCAGAGCGTCCTGGCCAAGCTCGGCCAACTGGCGGCGAACCAGGTCCAGATAGGCGTGGCCCGCGACCACCATCGGCCGGCCGGCGTCCTTTAGCTGACCCATGCGCAGAATGGTGTCCTGAAACATAGAGCGCTCACCCAGCAGGGGCACAAATTGCTTGGGGTGAGCTTCATTGGACGCGGGCCAGAGCCGCGTGCCGGACCCGCCGCAAAGAATGACCGGGTGAATCGCCATTGTGACTGGTCGCCTTCTAGTCCACTCGCCATGACCCGCTTGATAGAACGGCGGGTCTTCAGTCTTTGGGGCGTTCGCCCCGATCGTCCCGGTCGGCGCCTCGCCCCTCACGCCCAGCTTGGCGGGTGGCCGATGCACGCGGCGGGGGAACTCGCTCTAGTCTGACGTCCATCGCCCCTCCAACCTCAAGAGTTCGCTAAAGGCGAGGAACAGATGGTAAAATGTGCTGGCCGGGATCTTGTCGACCTTGGCCGAACCATCCGCCCTCAGATGATCGATCCAGGCGCCGGGAACCGGCCGATCGACATAGCGATCCAGAATATTGGCCGTGATCTCGGCCACGCGGCCGTCCAGCGCGCGGCCGCCGAACTCGATTTCGGCCAGATGCGCCTTCAGCGCCTCGGTCTGCGGCCAGGCCCGGTAGTCCGGATCGTGCGCCGTCCCGTCGTCCAGCACAGCATCGACGGACAGGCCGGAGCCCTGATCGACCCCATGGCGCTCGGCGAAGGCGAAGAGCCCGCCCGCCATGGGGGCGAAATCCCGCCCGGTCAAACGGGTCAGGTGGCGCAGTATCCAGGACCATTCGAAATGGTGTCCCGGCTCGATGATCCGCCCGCGCACCCCTGGCGCCCGGCGCCAGGCCTGATCGTAATATTCAGCCAGGGAGCCGGTGCTCGCATCGAAGAAGGCTGTTCGCGCCAGCTCGGCCACCTCAAGGGCGCGCACGGCGAAGCGCTCGGCGCCAGTGGCTTCATGGAGGGCGATCAGGGCCTCAAGCATGTGCATGTGCGGGTTCTGCACCGCCTCGGCCGGATGCGGCGCCTCGGCGTGCCAACCGCGCCGATCGTCCCGACCAAGCCGGGCGTCGATCGCCTCAAGGGTCCGGTCCGCCCAGCTGACCGCGCCTTGATCGCCGCTGGCGCGTATCCACCAGGCGGTGGCGAACAGGGCGAAGGCCTGGTCATAGAGATCGATGGTCGGATCGACCACGCCGCCAAAGCGGCCCATGCGGCGGGCCCAGCCCCCGGTCTCCATCCAGCCATGGCGGGTCATGAAGGCCCAGCCGTTCTGCGCCGCGGCAAGCCCGGGACCGTAGCCCAACAGGGCTGCGTGGCTATAGACATAGATCTGCCGCGCCTGGACCCGCAAGCGCTTGAAGTCCACCTCGGCGGGGCGCCCCTCCAGGGTCAGGTGCTCGACAAAGCCGCGGTCGGCGTCGGTCCCCACCCCGGCCCAGAGGGGCAAGGCGCGGTCGAACAGAAAGGCGCGCACGTCGTCAAATCGCGGGGATATCGCCGTGGCCGGGCCCTGCGCGCCATGGGCTGGGCCTTCGCCTTCACAAGGCGCCGAAGATGCGTTTGCCGCGCCGAACTGGCCAACCGTCGTCAAAGACTTCTCTCTATTTTCTCGAACCGGCGCCCGTCGCGTCAGAACCTTCGCGGGCAAACTAGCCGGACCATCGGCGCGGGCCACGAAAAAAGCCGTCGGCGCGCGCGCGTCGTCAAAGCCTGCCCTGAATTGCTCAAAGTTTTCCCTGTTCCCATCGCCTGGGCGGCTTGCCGCGCCCGTCGCTCAGCGCGCGGCGGACCCAGGCCGCAAGCAAATGCGCAAACAGCCTAAGCGTTCCGCGCCTGGGCCGAACTATCGGGGGCCGAACTAACGGGATCCGCGCCGCCGCAGCACGGCGGGCACGGTCATGACCAGGATCTTGACGTCGAGAACCAGGCTCTTGCTATGGGCATAGACGGTGTCGATGGCCACCCGGCGGCGATAGGAGACATCGCTGCGCCCGCTGACCTGCCAAAGGCCGGTGATGCCGGGACGGACCGAGCAATAGGCCCTGAAGCGGCGTCCATAGCGTCGGGCCTCGGCCTCGACGATGGGCCGCGGTCCGACCAGGCTCATCTCGCCGCGCAGCACGTTGAACAGCTGCGGCAATTCATCAAGACTGGAGCGGCGCAGGAAGTCCCCCAGGCGGGTGATGCGCGGGTCGTTGCGCAGCTTGTGGTCCCGCTCCCACTCCTGACGGGCGGCCATATCGCAGGCCAGCAGATGCTCAAGACGCTGTTGAGCGTCCGTGGCCATGCTGCGAAACTTCAGACAGGGGAACTGGCGACCGCCCCGGCCGATCCGGCGATGAGCGAACAGGATTGGGCCACCGTCCTGGATGAAGACCCCAAGGGCCACCAGCAGCATCAGGGGGGCGAAAAAGATCAGCAGCCCAAGGGCGAGACCGGCGTTGATCGCATATTCAGCGTCCAGCCCCCTCAGACCCGCGAACCACGACCGTGAGTCGAATGCGGAGCGCTGTAGCTCTGTCGACCCGAAATCAGACACACACGCCTCCTAAACGGCCAATGCTGCATTGCAGCATCGCATGCTTGAATGACACTTTCCAGATCACGGAACGATGATCAATGGAATTCTCCGATCCGGCGAGCCGAGTTCGACAGCCGATCGGGCCGCGCGCCCTTATCCCACAAGGCTTTAGCTAAGCCTTTGCATTATACATATTTTTTTGATGTCCGAGCCAGGGAACCGCAGAGCTCTGGACCGAGTTAATCCTGGTTAATATCTGGTCAACTCAAAGCCGCGCCCCAAGCGCGACCGCCCAAGGCGACCCGCGCCGCAGGGCCTACCATCGAGTGACTGGGGTCAGGCGCGGGGTCCGGTCACGAGACCGATAAACCGGATGATGTCCATCCACAGGAGCAGATTCAGCGAGAGGGCGGCGAGCAGCTCCCGACGCCAAATATCCAAACGCTGAACCGGCGATCGCGGCCAATCCATCTGCGCCTCCCGGACCGAGGCAGCCCTATGGTGGCTCGCCTTAACCCAGACTCGGTCATGGGGCGAATGAGGAATCAAGCCAATTCACCCGATGCGATCCAATGTTCGCTTGTGACTCCAGGGCGAAAACAGACGAAATCGCAAGCTCAAGTCAGCCCGCGCTCGTCTGGAGAAACGCATGTTGCTCACCTGTGAGTTTGACAGATGACAACAGGCCGGTGGCGTAGGCGCCGGTGTCGATACCTATGCGGGTGCGTCCGATGAAGGGCTTTTCGGTCGGCGTATGACCGTGAACCACGATCTTCTCCTGGGGAACCGGCTCGTTCAGGAACTCGCCACGGATCCATAGAAGGTCTTGCTCCGCCTGCTCCGCCAAAGGCACCCCGGGGCGGACGCCCGCGTGCACGAACAGATAGTCGCCGACGATCAGGCAAAGCTCCAGGTCTTGATAGAAGGCCAGGTGGCTGGCGGGCAGAGCCGCGGCGAAGGCGTCGCGGGCCGCTATCCAGCCCTCGGTGTCGGACCGCATCTGGGGCGGCGCCACGCCATAGGACATCAGGGTAGGCCCGCCGCCGTGCCCAACCCAGCTGGGGCCAAAACCCGGATCCTCAAGGAACTGCAGCAAGGCCTGCTCGTGGTTGCCTTTGAGGCAACGCACCTCGAAGCCCGGCTGGGCGCGCAAGGCCATGATGTAGTCGATCACCCCTCGGGAATCCGCGCCACGATCAACATAGTCCCCCAGAAACACCAGGAGCGGCCGTTGCTTGAGGGTCATGGCGGCCGCGTCGTTGGCGATGCTCCGCGCCAGACGCCGCAGCAGATCCAGGCGGCCGTGGATATCGCCGATGGCATAGACTAACCGCCCGCCGGTGGAGGGCGCCGGCGCTGGCGATTCCGCGGCCTTGGCGACTGAACGAAATGGCCAAAACGCCACGCTTGTCGGCTCCTGATCCGGTCTGACCCTGGTAGCCCGGGCCCGGGTGGCGCGGGAAGGGAAGAATGGCGCCGGATAACCGCCACCGCCCTCTTTGGGAGGACGCATTGCAAGAATAGCGCCTAGCCCCACACGAAGGGAACCGAAGATGGTGAAGCCCAGATATTGGGCGCCCTTCCGAGCGCATCCGACCGGGATTCCATCAAAGATGGACTTGATGCCGGTTATGACGGTTCCCTACCCAACCCACTATGTTAGCTAGAACTTTCAATCAAACGCCTGGTCGCATGTCGTCATCTCCACAGATTCTGTGCCGGAAAATAACTGAACGGGATCTGGTCTCGGTGGCGGAGCTTCTGACTTTGGGCTTTCCCTCGTCCGAACGTCAGTACTGGGATCGCGGCCTGGAAAGGCTGAAGGCCCGACCCGCGGTGGAGGGCTGCCCCAGGTTCGGATACTTGCTTGAGGCGGATGACGCCATCGTGGGCGTGATCCTGCTGATCTTCAATGAGCCCCCCGGACGTCCGGCCCAATGCAACGTCTCAAGTTGGTACGTTCAGCCCGAATTTCGCGGCTACGCCACCCTCTTGATCTCCATGGCCCTGAAGCTGAAGCAGGTGACCTATCTGAACATCTCGGCTTCGCGGCATACCTGGCCGATCCTCGAAGCCCAGGGATACCAGCGCTACAGTCAGGGCCAACTGATCGCCCTGCCCTGGCTAAGCCTGGGCCGCGCGGGCGTGCGGCGCGCCCGCTGCTTCGATGGCGCCCGGGCGGATCGGGCCCTGCCGGAATTCGATCTCATCACGGATCACCAGAAGGCGGGCTGTATCGTTCTGATCTGCGACACCGCCGAGGGTCCGCTTCCCTTCGTCTTCGCCCGCAGCCGCACCCGCCTGGCGCCGCTGGATCTGGCGCAGCTGATCTATGCCCGGGACACCGAGAGCCTTGTGCGGTGCGCCGGCGCCCTTGGCCGGCGGTTGGCGCGGGAGGGCATGCTGTTCATGACCATCGACGCCGAGGCTCCTGTTCCCCGTCTGCCCGGGGTTTATCTGAAGGACCGGCGGCCGCGCTATTTCAAGGGCCCTGTCCGTCCCCGGCTGAACGACCTGACCTATACCGAACTGGTGCTGTTCGGCGCCTAGAGCTATCCGGCTCAGACCTTGCCGGCGCGATGCCGGTAGAGGGTGCTGCGATGCACCCCGAGCCGGCGCGCGGCCAGGCTGATATTGCCGCCGGCGGCCTTCAGGGCGGCCTCGATCACGGCGGCCTCGACCGTGCGCAGGGAAGGGATGTCCGCAGCGGTCTCAGGCGTTGAGGGCGCCGCCCCCAACGGAGAATGATAGGCGCCTTGCCCGCCAGCACGGCCCGCCCGGCAAAGACGGGCATGGAGCAGGCGGCCGTCCGGCGCCCGCAGCTGGGCGAGCGCATCCAGCCGCGACAGCCGCTCCAGGAACAGGTCGCCAAAGGCTGTGCGGTCCAGACTGTCCCAGCCCGCCGCCACCATCTCCAGGCCTCGCCGATTGGCCGCCACCAGACGGTCGTCGCGGAACACCAGGATTCCCTCCCGCGCCGCCCCCAGCAGGGCCGGATCGGTATGGGTCCGCAGCACGTCGCAATCCTCGAACCCCTCGTCGAAGAACCGGTGTTCGATCTGATCGACGGCCATCCGCACCAGACCGAGAGCATGGGTATGGGCGACGGAGGCGTGACCGGACAGGTCCAGAATGCCGGCCACAGCCCCCCGGGGATCCAGGATCGGCGCCGCCGCGCAACTCAACATCCCGTGGGGCTCGAAATAGTGCTCGCCCCCATGCACGGCCACGGGGCGGCGTTCAGCCAGGGCCGCGCCGATGGCGTTGGTGCCCGTGCTGGCCTCGCTCCAGACCACGCCGGGTCGAAGGGCCACCCCAGCCGCCCGACCAGCAAAACCGCTGTCGCCCACCACATCGAGCAACAGGCCCTCGCCATTGGTCAGGATCACCACCCCGCCGGTGGCCTGGGCCTCGCTGTGCAGGGCGTCCAGTTCCGGGCGACTCAGCCGGCGCAGACGCTCGTGACGTTCGCAGGCCTCGCGCAGGGAGGCGCCCGAGAGGGGCTCGATCCGCGGCGAGGACTCGACGTCCAGGCCCAACTCCGCGCACCGCAGCCAGGAGCGCAGGATCGGCTGCGGCAACTGATCAGCCGGCAACTCCCCGCGACCGAAGAAGCTTTGCCGAGCCGAAGAAATCACCGGTTGCGTGGCGGCATCCATTACCGTTTCCAGAGTGTCGCGGTTTGCGACAGCCAGTTGTTCCACTGTCAGTATTGGCGACAGCCTCAATCGTGATCTAGATCAATTCTCCGAATTTTTACAGGGCGCGGGCGCCGCCCGCGTTGACGCAGGCCCCCTGCTGGCCTTCGATGATCCTCAGGACCGCGGCGACAACGCCGGGTCGCCGACGCGCTGAATTCAGAGCGCGCGCCATTCAGGGAGGATCTTGTCATGAACAAGCCAGAACGAGTCGTCGCCGCCCACAGCCCCTACAAGGCGCGCTACGGCAATTTCATCGACGGACAATGGGCGGACCCGGTAGGCGGCCGCTATTTCGACAACCTGTCCCCCATCAACGGCCAGAAACTGTGCGAGGTCGCCCGCTCCGACGCCGCCGACATCGAAAAGGCCCTGGACGCGGCCCACGCCGCCAAGGACGCCTGGGGCAAGACCAGCACCACCGAGCGCGCCAACATCCTCAACCGGATCGCCGACCGGATGGAGGCCAATCTGGAGCTGCTGGCCCGGGCCGAAACGCTGGATAACGGCAAGCCGATCCGCGAGACCATGGCCGCGGACATGCCGCTGGCCGTCGATCACTTCCGCTATTTCGCCGCCTGCGTGCGCGCCCAGGAAGGCTCCATCGGCGAGGTCGACAACGACACCATCGCCTATCACTTCCACGAACCCCTGGGCGTGGTCGGCCAGATCATTCCCTGGAACTTCCCGCTGCTGATGGCGACCTGGAAGCTGGCCCCGGCCCTGGCCGCCGGCAACTGCGTGGTGCTCAAGCCCGCCGAACAGACCCCCGCCTCGATCCTGGTCTGGGCCGAACTGATCGGCGACCTTCTGCCTCCGGGGGTGCTGAACATCGTCAACGGCTTTGGCCTGGAGGCCGGCAAGCCCCTGGCCTCCAGCCCACGGATCGCCAAGATCGCCTTCACCGGCGAGACCACCACGGGCCGGCTGATCATGCAGTACGCCAGCCAGAACCTGATCCCGGTCACGCTCGAGCTGGGCGGCAAGTCGCCGAACATCTTCTTCGCCGACGTGGCCTCCGAGGACGACGACTTCCTCGACAAGGCCATTGAGGGCTTCGTCATGTTCGCCCTCAACCAGGGCGAGGTCTGCACCTGCCCCAGCCGCGCCCTGATCCAGGAATCGATCTACGACAAGTTCATGGAGCGGGCCCTGGCCCGGGTGGCCGCCATCGTCCAGGGCGATCCTCTGGATCCCGCCACCATGATCGGCGCCCAGGCCTCCAGCGAACAGCTGGCCAAGATCCTGAGCTATATCGACATCGGCAAGCAGGAGGGCGCGCAGGTCCTGATCGGCGGCGCCCGGGCCGAGCTGCCCGGCGACCTTGCCGGCGGCTATTATGTCCAGCCCACAGTGTTCAAGGGCCACAACAAGATGCGCATCTTCCAGGAGGAGATCTTTGGCCCCGTGGTCTCGGTCACCACATTCAAGGACGACGCCGAGGCCCTCGCCATCGCCAATGACACCCTCTATGGCCTGGGGGCGGGCATCTGGAGCCGGGACGCCAATCGCTGCTACCGCTTCGGCCGCGCCATCCAGGCCGGGCGGGTCTGGACCAACTGCTACCACGCCTATCCGGCCCACGCGGCCTTCGGCGGCTACAAGCAGTCGGGCATCGGCCGCGAGAACCACAAGATGATGCTGGACCACTATCAGCAGACCAAGAACATGCTGGTCAGCTACAGCCCCAAGAAGCTGGGCTTCTTCTAAAAGGCCTCGGCCTGGACCCGGCGCCGCGGCGCCGGGTTTTCGCCAGGAGGACACACATGTCGCCTGAACCCCTCGAACGGGTCACCGCCACCCCCGCAGCCCTCGACCTGATCGAGACCCTGAGCCGTGAATACGGGCCGGTGATGTTCCACCAGTCCGGGGGCTGCTGCGACGGCTCATCGCCCATGTGCTACGCCGTGGGGGACTTCATGACCGGCGACAGCGACGTGCGCCTGGGGTCCATCGGCGGGGCGGATTTCTTCATGAGCCGGTCCCAGTTCGACTATTGGCGCCACACCCAGCTGATCATCGACGTGGTGCCCGGGCGGGGCGGCATGTTCTCCCTGGATAACGGCCGCGAGGTGCGCTTCCTGACCCGCTCGCGGGTGTTCGGCGACGACGAGACGGACCGGCTGGCGGCGGTGGATGGCGAATAATACCAACGGCCATTGAGCTTGGCCGCTAGCGTCCGCATTCATACCGTCATCCTCGACACGCAGTGTCGGGGATCCATGCCGTTCAGCCGACGCCGCGAAGGGCTTTCAGACTGAATCCCACGCACATTGACCCGGTCTCGTTCACGGAATGGATCGCCGCGAAGACGCGGCGATGACGGCGAGTAGGATTCAGCGGTCAGTCTTAACGACCTCCGGCATAGCGGACGGAATTTGTTATTCTTCCGCTCATCCTCGCCTGCGCGGGAATGAGCGGATTCGAATGGGGCCTAACCCACGGTCTCGGCGCTGTAGCGGGCGATCAGGCCGGTCCGGAGGGCGTAGCGATAGACCCCGGCGAAGGTCAGACAAGCCAGGACCAGATAGGCGAGCGACAGGCAAAGGGCGATGGCGAGCTGATCCGCCGGCGCGCCCTTGCCCGCCACGATCGACCTCATGCCCTCGAACACATAAGTGGGCGCCAGGCCGTGGGCGACGACCTGCATCCACCGGGGCAGGGTCGCCAGGGGGTAGAAGACCCCGACAAAGGGCGAAATCACCGAGGGGATCGGCCAGATCAGCCATTCCGAGGCCGGGCCGAACCGCAGCACAATGGCCGCGCCCAGGATGCCCTGGGCTATGCCGGACAGGAACAGCACCATGACGAAGGGCACGATGGCCGCCCCATAAGCCAGGAACGACAGCCCAAACGCCAGGGTCGCCAGGATCAGCATGGCGGCCAGGCCCAGAAGGCTGGTTCCCACCCCGGTGATCACCAGGCCCGCCAGATATTCCGACACCCGCAGGGGCGTGGCGAACAGGTTGAGGAAGTTGCGCGACCAGACGTCCTCGAAAAAGGACGTGGTCACGCCCTGCATCACCCTGGCCAGGAAGTCCCACAGGAGCACCGCCCCCAGGATCGCCGGGACGAAGTTGAAGCCCGGCGAGGCGACACTGTTGAGATAGCGGGTGATGAAGCCCCACAGCACGATGTCGATGGCCACCCAGGCGATCATGGGCAGCAGCCGCACCGGGCTGCCCCGCAGCAAATAGACCTGGCGGATCACGATGGCCGCCACCCGGGAGACGCGCATCAGGCCTGGCCCCCGGCGCCGGCGGTCAGGTCCTCGTGGGCCACGCTGACGAACAGATCCTCCAGGGTCGCGGCCCCATGGTCGCGGATCAGCTGGCCGGGCTCGCCCTGCAACAGCACCCGGCCCCGAGCCAGGAACAGCACCCGATGGCAGACCTCGGCCACCTCGTACATGTTGTGGCTGGTCCACAGCACCCCGCCCAGGTCCCTGGCGGCGAAATCGCGGATGCGGGCGCGCATGTCCCGGGCCGTGGAGGGATCGATGGCGGCGGTGGGCTCGTCCAGCAACAGCAGGCGCGGCCGGTTGAGCATGGCCTTGGCCAGGGTCACCCGGCTCTGCTCGCCGGAGGACAACAGCCCGCACTTGGCGCCGCGCAGGCGGTGAAGGTCGAACTCGGCCAGCAGGGCCTCGATCCGCGCGGAGAGGCCCGCCACCTCATAGATCATGCCGAACACCCGCAGGTTCTGCTCAACGGTCAGGTTGCCGGGCAAGGGGGCGTGGGCGGCGGCGAAATTGGTGTGACCCAGGGCCTCGCTGCGCCGCCGGGCCACGTCCAGCCCGGCGATGGTCACCGACCCCGCCGACGGCTCCAGCACCCCCAGGATCATGCTGATGATGGTGGTCTTGCCCGCCCCATTGGGCCCGACCAACCCGACGATCTCGCCCGGCAGGACCTCGAAGGAGACCTCGTCCACGGCGACCATGGCCCCAAAGGTCTTGCGCAGGCCCTGAACGGACAGGACGGGCTCTTGGACCGTGGAATCTTGGGCGGGCGCGGGGATCACACCACCGTTGTAGCCGCCACCTGCCGCGCGATCCAGGCGCCAGCCTCGTCGATGGCCCGGCGGCCGGCGGCGAGCTGCTGGTGGAAGATGGGCCACACATGGATCATCTCCGGCCAGACCTCCAGGCGAACCGAAACCCCGGCCAGGGCCGCCCGCTCAGCCAGGGCGGTGGAGTCGGTGAGCAAGGCCTCCTCAGAACCCACATGGATCAGGATCGGCGGCAGGCCGGCCAGGTCGCCATGCACCGGCGAGACCAGGGGATCGGTGACCGCCGCGCCGGCCCGGTAGAGGTTCGACATCCCGTTCAGTTCATCGATGGTGATCATCGGGTCGCAGTGGATCTTGGCCTGATAGGCCGCCCCCGACTGGGCCAGATCGGTCCACGGACTGATGGGATAGAGGGCCGCCGGCAGGGGCGCGCCCTGCGCCTTGAGGGCCAGTGCCGTGGCCAGGGTCAGGCCACCCCCCGCGGAATCGCCGGCGACGACGATACGGTCCGCTGAAAAGCCCTGGGCCAGGAGCCAGCGATAGGCGGCGGTCGCGTCCTCCACCGCCGCCGGATAGGGGTGCTCCGGGGCTAGGCGATAGTCGACGTTAAGGGCGATGGTCCCCGCCGCCTGGGCCAGACGAGCCACATAGTGGCGATGGCTGCGACTGCTGCCGGCCACATAACCGCCCCCGTGCAGATAGAGGATCACCTTGGTCGGATCGGCGCCCTGAGGGGTCAGCCGCTCGACGGCGACACCGTCCACCGTCAATTCCTCGAACCCGCATCCATTCGGCAAGGGCACGCTGAGGCCCCAGGCGTCATTTCCCGCCCTCTGCTCCTCGATGCTGGCCCGGGCCCCGCCCGGCTCGCCGACCATAGCCTTCAGAAGCTCGCGAAAGCCGTCGATATCCGGATCCTTGGCGCCCATGAACTTGGTTCTCCCTCAACTCTGAATTCCTGGCATCTATTCACGTCGGATCGATCGCCGCCAGCCGTCGGCGCTTTCCCCGGCCGCGCAAGTCCTGATAAGGAACTCACGATAAGGATCAATGTCCGATATTGGCCGGCGCATACCGCCGCCGCGAAACGGGCGTGGACGGAAGCGTGAAAGGCCCCGGTGGACAGCACCCCAGACATCCCAAGGTCCCCAGAGCCCGAGTCCACAGAACCCGAATCCGCCGAAGCCGCTTACGAAAAATTCGTCTGGGACAACCTGCCGCGAAACTACGCCGGCAACTACATCCACGGCATGCTGGGCATGACCGGGTTTCGGCTGCTGAGCGCGCCGACCTTTATTCCTGTCTATCTGCACGATCTGTCGGGCTCGGCGGCCATGGTCGGCCTGGGCACGGGCCTGCAACAGCTGGGCGCCCTGATCTCGCCCATCGTTAGCGCCTCCCAGATCGAGCATCGCAAGAAGGTCATGCCGGCGGCCATGCTGATCGGCACGCTCATGCGCGTGGCGGTGCTGGGCATGGCCATGGTCAGCTGGATGATGCGCGGCGCGCCCCTCCTGGCCTCGATGCTGGTGCTGCTGTTCCTGTTCGGCGTGTTTTCCGGCGCCCAGAGGGTGGCGTTCCAGTTCCTGCTGGCCAAGGTGATCCCCATCGCCCGGCGGGGCCGGTTGCAGGCCTGGCGCAACCTCACCGGCGGGGCCATAGCCGCGGTCCTGACCTGGGCGGCGGGGCGCTACCTGATCGGCCGCAACCTGTTCGGCCACGGCTATTCCCTGACCTTCCTGGTCACCTTCGCCCTGACCAGCCTGGGCCTGACGGCCTTGCAGATGCTGCTGCGCGAGCCGGAGCCGCCGACCCTGCGGGCCAAGGTCAGGATCGTGGACCGGCTGAAGGACTTTCCCGCCCTGCTCAGCGGCGATCCTGGCTTTCTCTATTTCATGATCGCCCAGACCCTGGCGGTGGCCGGGCGGATCGCGGCGCCCTTCTATGTGCTCTATGCGCAAAAATCGATCGAGCTGACCGGACCAACCCTGGGCCTGCTGGGCCTGGCCTATCTGGGGGCGGACACCGCCTCCAACCTGCTCTGGGGTTATCTGGGAGACCGGTCGGGCTTTCGCGGCGCCTGCCTGATCTCGCTGGGACTGTGGATCGCCGCCACCCTGCTGCTGCTCGAGGCGCACAACCTGCCGCTGATCGCCCTGGCCCTGGCGGGGCTGGGGGCCGCCCAATCGGGCTATAATATGAGTTCGCAGACCATGGTGCTGGAATTCGGCCTGAGGGAGGACATCGCCATGCGGCTGGCCTTCTCCAGCACGGCCGAGGGCCTGACCGCCGCCCTGGGCCCGGTGATCGGCGGGGTGATCGCGGCGGCCTTTGGCTATCCCCTGTTGATGTGGATCTCGATCGGCTTCGTGGTCGCGGCCCTGGCGGTGCTCGTGGGCCTGGTGGAAGAGCCGCGCCTGAGACGGGGCGCGGCTTGATCGGCCCAAGCTCCAATTCCCAGCAGGCTTGACCGTCTTGCCCATTGCCCGCGCGCTGAAAACCGCCTCTAGTATGGGTTGCACGGTTTGGACGCCGGAGGGGCCTGAGTGTCGAGTGGGGGTGGCGAGGCGATCCAGCCGGTGACGGCGGACGCGGTGGCGCGTGCGCACCAGGCCCTGCTTCGCCAGACCGACCTGCAATTCGCCTTTTCCTTCGAAAAGCCGCCCGAGCCCCCGGACTGGGCGAAGGCCTTCGGGCGCTGGCTGGGTCACGTGATCGAGGCCTGCGCCCCGGCGATGAAATTCGTGTTCTGGGGCGGGCTGGCCCTGATCCTGGCGGCGGTGCTCTATTTCGTCCTGCGCGAGGTGGTCGGGGTTCGCCTGGGCGGCAAGCGCAAGGTCAAGGCCAGGCCGGTCGATCTGGACGCCGATTGGCGTCCCGCCGCCGCCCGGGCCCGCACCCTGTTGGAGGACGCCGATCGTCTGGCCGCCGAGGGCCGCTTCGAGGAGGCGGTCCACCTGCTCCTGTTCCGCAGCATCGAGGATATCGATGCCCGCTGGCCGCGCCTGATCCAACCGGCCCTGACCAGCCGCGACATCGCCGTCCACGCCACCCTGCCACCGGCCGCGCGGGAGACTTTTTCCGCCATCGCCCGCACCGTTGAGGCCAGCTATTTCGGCGGCCGCGCGGTGGGGTCCGCCGACTTCGCCGCCTGCCGCGCCGCCTATGAGGCCTTCGCCCTGCCGGCGCGATCATGAGCCAGGCTCCACCCGCAACCGAGACGCCGACCTTCTCGCCCATCATAGTGGCCTGGCTGGTGGTCGCCGGAGTGTTCGCCTTTTGCGCCTTCGTGGTGCTCAGCGCCTTCGCCCCGGATCTGGAAGGCGGGCTCGACGGCGCCCCCCACGCCCTGTCGCGATCCGCGGTCGGCTATGCCGGCCTGGTGCGGCTGCTCAAGGCCGAGGGGGAGATCGCCCTGATCAGCCGCCGCGAGCCGGCCCGGGGCGAGGCTCCGCCGGCCCTGACCGTGGTCACCCCCAGTGTGGCCTCCGACGGCGACGCCCTCAAGACCCGGATCGCCCAGGGCCGGGTGCTGATCATCCTGCCCAAATGGGCGGTCACCCCCGATCCGGCCAATCCGGGTTGGGTGCGGCCGTTCGGCCTCTATAAGGACGACCAGATCCGGCTGCTGCTGAAGGCCGCGCTGGGCACGGTGAGGACCGCGCAGCGCCCTGACCGGGGCGCCGTGCGTCTGGCCGGCGACAGCGCGCCCGCCGCCGGCATGGTCACAGGCCCCATCGACCATCTGCAGACCATCGTGGCGGCGGAAAACCTCGATCCGATCCTGTCCGATCCCCGGGGCGGAGTGGTGCTGGCCGCCACCGACGACCACCGGATCTATGTCCTGTCCGACCCGGACCTGCTCAACACCCAGGGGCTGAAATCCCTGGCCAACGCCCGGGTGGCCAGCGCCCTGATCCGGGGCCTGAAGGTCAATGCCGGCGGGCTCGTGTTCGACGTCACCGTCAATGGCTACAACAGCCCCCCCAGCCTGCTCAAGCTGGCCTTCCAGCCGCCCTTCGTCGGCGCCACCCTGTGCCTGTTCGCCGCCGCCCTGCTGATGGGCCTGCATGGCGCCAATCGCTTCGGCGCCCCGCGCCGGGTGGGGCGGGCCATCGCCCTGGGCAAGCTGGCCCTGGCCGACAATTCCGCGGCCCTGATCCGACTGGCCCGGCGGGAGCACCGGATGGCGCCCCGCTATCTGGACCTGACCCGGGAGGCCGTGATCAAGGCCCTGGGGATCGGCCGCCTCTCCAGCGCCGAGGCCGACGCCGTGCTCGACCGCATCGCCGAACAGATCGGCGCCAAGGACCGTATCGCCGACCTGACCAAGACGGCCGCCGCCGCCAAGACCCCCGCCGACGCCGTCGCCGTCGCCCGGGACCTGCATCATTGGAGACTGGAGATGACTCGTGAACCTCAGTGAGGTGAAGGACCTGGCGCAGCGGATCCGCGCCGAGATCGCCAAGGGCGTGATCGGCCAGACCGACACCGTCGACCTGTTGCTGACCGCCCTGTTCGCCGGGGGCCATATCCTGCTGGAGGGCCCGCCGGGCACGGCCAAGACCTTCCTGGCCCAGTGCTTCGCCCGGGCGGTGAACCTGGACTATGGGCGCATCCAGTTCACCCCGGACCTGATGCCGGGGGACATCGTGGGGGCCAACCTGTTCAACTTCCAGGCCAGCACCTTCGCCCTGGTGAAGGGGCCGATCTTCTGCGAGCTGCTGCTGGCCGACGAGATCAACCGCACCCCGCCCAAGACCCAGGCGGCCCTGCTGGAGGCCATGCAGGAGCGCACGGTGACCATCGACGGGGTCAGCCACGTCTTGTCGGCCCGCTTCACCGTGGTCGCCACCCAGAACCCCCTGGAGCACCAGGGCGCCTATCCCCTGCCCGAGGCCCAGCTGGACCGGTTCCTGTTCAAGCAGGAGCTGGGCTATCCCACCGAGGCGGAGGAGCGGGCCATCGTCGCCGCCCACGGCTCCGGCGGCGGTCGGCGGGAGGCCTCGGCCTATGGGGTCGAGCCGGTGGCCGACGCGGCCATGATCGGGGCGGCCATCGAGGCGGTGTCCCAGGTGCGGCTGAACGATCCGATCATCAACTATGTGGTGGCCCTGATCCGCGCCACCCGGGAAAGCGCCGACTTCGCCGCCGGCGCCTCGCCCCGCTGCGCGGCCATGCTGGCCCTGGCCGCCCGGGCCCGGGCGACCCTGGAGGGGCGGGACTATGTGATCCCCGACGACATCAAGGCCCTGGCCCTGCCGGCCCTGCGCCACCGGGTGATCCTGTCCCCCGCCGCCGAGATCGACGGGCGCAAGGTGGACGACGCCATCGGCCGGGTGATCGAGCGGGTCGAGGCGCCCCGGTGAGCGAGCCCCTCGCCCCATGCTGATCTATCCCACCGCCCGGGCCGTATTCGCGGCCGCGATCGGCGCGCCGGTTGCGGCGGCGGCGGCCATGGCCGCGCCCCAGGCCTGGCTGATCGGACCGGCGTGGCTGATCCTGGTCCTGGCCCTGGTCCTGATCGATGCGGGGCTGGCGGCCAAGCCCAGCGGCGCGAGCCTCAGCCTGACCACGCCCGCCGCCCTGCCCATCGGCGGCGAGGGCGAGGCCCTGGTCCAGGCGGTATTCGATCGCCGGAGCGCGCCGACCAAGGTCGAGTTCGCCATGGAGGGCGATCCGCGCCTGACCGTCGAGCCCGAGCGGCGGGTGGCGGCGGTGTCCGAACGCATGGCCGGGGCGCGCCTGGGTCTGAGGCCGGTCCGGCGCGGAACCGCGATCCTGCCGCGGGTCTGGGCGCGGTGGCGCGGCCCCCTGGGCCTGGTCTGGCTGCAAAAGACCGAAATGACGGCCCGGGCCGTGCCGGTGACGCTGAATATCGGGGGGATCAAGGACGAGGCCATGCGCCTGTTCTCCCGCCAGGCCCTGAGCGGGGCGCGGGTCCAGCCGGACCTGGGCGGCGGGGCCGAGTTTCACGCCCTGCGCGGCTTCCTGCCCGGCATGGACCGGCGGACCATCGACTGGAAGCAGTCCGCCCGCCACGGCCTGCTGCTGGCCAAGGAATTTCGCGCCGAGCGCAACCACCATGTGATCCTGGCGGTGGATACGGGGCGGTTGATGTGCGAGCCCGTGGCCGGGGCGCCTCGGGTGGACCACGCCCTGAACGCCGCCCTGCTCCTGGCCTTCGTCAGCCTCAAGAACGGCGACCGGGTGGGGATGTTCGGGTTCGACGCCAAGCCGAACCTGGCCACCGGGGTGCTGGCCGGGACTGGCGGCTTTGCTCACCTGCAGCATCTGGCCGCCGCCATCGACTATAGCGAGGCGGAGACCAACTACACCCTGGGCCTGACCGCCCTGGCGGCGCGGCTGCAACGCCGCTCCCTGGTGGTGGTGTTCACCGATTTCGCCGACACCACCAGCGCCGAGCTGATGCTGGACAATGTCGGCCGGCTGCTGGGCCAGCATCTGGTGCTGTTCATCGTCATGCGCGACGACGAGCTGGAGACCCTGGTCCGCCGCACCCCGCTCACCCCCCAGGACGTCTCCCGCGCCGCCGTGGCCGCCGCCCTTTTGCGCGAGCGCGAACTGGTGATCGAGCGGCTGCGGCGCCTTGGGGTGGAGATCCTGGAGGCGCCCGCCGACCGTATCGGGCCGGCGCTGCTCTCGCGCTATTTCGACATCAAGCGGCGGGGGGTGCTGTGAGCGGGATCATGCGATGGAACCCTTCCCCCTCGATGGGGGAAGGGCAGGGTTGGGGGTGCGCGCGGACAGATCGGGCGAATGGCGCGGTTTGGCGCCGGCGCCCATCGGCGTCCATCCGGCGACTGATCGCCAACACCCCCATCCCAACCCTTCCCCCATTGAGGGGGAAGGGCTTTATCGGGTGCGCCCATGGCTGAGTTGAGGCTGAAGAGTTCGCGCTTCCGCGCCGAGCGGGAGGCCGACTGGCGCAGGCTGGAGAGCCTGTTGTCTCGAGCGGAACGCAACGCCGCCGGCCTGTCCGACGAGGACCTGCTGGCCGCGCCCCTGCTCTACCGCTCGGCGTTGTCGTCCCTGTCCGTGGCCCGGGCGACGTCCCTGGACCAGAGCCTGGTGGACTATCTGGAGAGCCTGAGCACCCGGGCCTATTTCTTCATCTATGGCGCCCGCGCCCGGGTGACCGAACGGATCGCCCAGTTCTTCGCCCGGGACTGGCCGGACGCGGCCAAGGCGCTTTGGCGCGAGACCCTGGTCTGCTTCCTGTTGATGGTGCTGGGCATAGCCGTGGGCCTGATCCTGTGCCTGCGCGATCCCGACTGGTTCGCCGCCTTTGTCCCGGCGCAGTTGATCCAGGGCCGGGGCCCCGCCGCCTCGGCCGCGGCCCTTCGCGCCACCCTGTTCAGCAGTGGGCACGGCCATCAGGAATGGCTGACCACCTTCGCCACCTATCTTTTCACCCACAACGCCAGCGTCGCCCTGATGGCCTTCGCCCTGGGGTTCGCCCTTTGCGCGCCCACCGCCATGCTGGTGACCGCCAATGGTCTGACCATGGGCGCCTTCACAGCCGTGTTCATCTCCCACGGCCTGGGGGTGGAGGCCGTCGGCTGGCTGATGATCCACGGGGTGACCGAGAACTTCGCCATCACCCTGGCCGGGGCGGCCGGAATGCGGATCGGCTGGAGCCTGGCCTTTCCCGGCGAGCGCACCCGCCTGGACGCCGCCGCCGCCGCGGGACGCGGCGCCTCCATCGTCATGGGCGGGGTGCTGGTGATGCTGTTCTGCGCCGGCCTGCTGGAGGGGATTGGCCGGCAGGTGATCCAGGTCACCTGGATCCGCTACGCCATCGGCCTGGGGACCGGCGTGCTCTGGCTGGCCTATCTCTACGGGCCGCGCGCTATCCGGCGGAGGACGGCCCTTGGCTAAGGTCGCCAAAGTCAGGACCCGTCCGACCCGCCCGTCACAGCCGGCCTCGCCGGAGCGTCATCTGATCACCCCGGAAGGCGTGGACCTGCGCCTAACCCTGGCCTCGGCCGGCGAGCGGGCGGGGGCCTTCCTGATCGACATCGCCATCCTGGCCGGCAGCCTGATCGTTTTCACCATCGTCGCGGCCCTGGCCGCGATCGGAGCCAAGGGCCAGGGCGCGCCCTTCATCGCCGCCATCTGGCTGATCGGCGCCTTCGTGCTGCGCAATCTCTATTTCATCCTGTTCGAGCTGACGCCCCGGGCGGCCACCCCCGGCAAGCGGATCCTGGGGCTGCGGGTGGCGGCGCGGAACGGCGGGCGGCTGACGGCGGACGCCATCTTCGGCCGCAACGCCATGCGCGAGCTGGAGGTGTTCCTGCCCCTGACCTTCCTGCTGGTCCAGGCCGGGGCTATCGACGCCTGGATCTCCCTGATGGGCCTGATCTGGTCCGGGGTGTTCCTGCTGCTGCCCGTGTTCAACCGCGACCGGCTGCGGGCCGGCGACATCGCGGCCGGAACCTGGGTGGTCAAGGCGCCCAAGCGCAAGTTGCTGCCGGACCTGGCCGAGCGGGACCTGACCCCCAGCCGGGTGATCCAGTTCACCCCCGACCAGCTGGACGCTTATGGCATCAAGGAACTGCACGTGCTGGAGGACGTCCTGCGCCGCTACGAGTCCAAGACGGTCAAGGCCGTGGCCGAGCGGATCCGGGGCAAGATCGGCTGGCCGGAGGGTTCGGGCGAAGGGGATGGCGAATTCCTGGACGCCTATTACCGCGCCCTTCGCGGACGCCTGGAGTCCCGCCTGCTGTTCGGCCGCCGCCGCATCGACAAGTTCGACCGGGATGAAGGCGCATGAAACGGGCGCTTCTCTATGTGCGCTTGACCGCGATCGTGATCGTGACGTGCGGCCTTATCTTCGCCTTGGCCGCGCCCCTTCACACAATCTCGATCAAGGTCGATCTGCCGCCGGCCGCGGTCGGGCCAGAGTCCGAACGGGCCAAGGCCTCGCCAGCAGCCTCACGGGCCGAACCCTATTTCGCCCTGGTCGGCCAGGGCTTCGAAGCCCTGGTGATCATCGGCATCCTCGCCGACGGGGTCTTCACCGCGCGCTATCTGATCCGGCGGTATCGCTGGGAGACCGAGACCAGGCAGGACGAGCCGCAGTAAGGCGCACCCCCGCCAGTTATTTTACCCGGATATTATTTACATCTCGAATTACCCGGGTAAAACCTCTCCTCGAGAGGACCTCACCATGGGCGCCGACAAAACCTTCACCGCCTTCCTGGGCCACCAACGCCTGGGTAGCGGACATCTGGACGAAATCCTGGACCTGATCCGGGACCAGGGCGTTCTCGGCGCCCTCGTCTTCGCCGATGACACCGGCGATCTGGTCAAGCTCAGCACCGCCGCCGAGGTTGAGGCCGCCCTGGCCGCGCAGGAGCCCCAGTCCCGACCCTCGGCGTCCACGCCCGTGGAGATGACGACGCGCTTCCTGCCCCGCCATCTCCGTTGGCTGGAGGCCCAGCCCGGCGGCCCCGCCGCGGCCCTGCGACGTCTGGTGGACGCCGCCCGCCACGGGGATGGCGATCCCGCGCGGCGGGCCAAGGAGGCGGCCTATCGGTTCATCTCGATGACGGCTGGAGACCTGCCCGGTTTCGAGGCCGCCACCCGGGCCCTATTCGCAGGGGACCGAAGCGCCTTTAACAGCGCCATCGAGGCCTGGCCGGGGGATCTTGGCGACTATGGCCGCCGGCTCGCCCTGCCCGCGCTCAATCCCGCCCCTTGACCCAAACCGCCGGCCGGGCATGGTCGCGACCCTGAAGAGCGCAGGAGTTCGCCCATGTCCCGCCCACCCCGTCTCGGCGCCGCCGCCGTCCTGCCGAACCTGCCCGGCTGGGCCGAGGCGCCTGACCAGGACGCCATCGTCAAGACCTTCAAGTTCAAGGACTTCAACGCCGCCTTCGGCTTCATGACCCGCGTCGCCCTGGCCGCGGAAAAGCTCGACCACCATCCCGAATGGTTCAATGTTTACAACCGCGTCGAGGTGCGCCTGACCACCCATGACGCCGGCGGGGTGACCGAACTGGACGTGGCCATGGCGAAGATCATGGACGAAGCGGCCCCAGCCGGTTCAAACTAGTGTTTGAACCATAGATCTGGAGGAGACACCCATGGCGCAGAGCGCAGGCGGCCGCGTGGCCGGCAAGAAGGCTTTCATCACCGGCGGCGCCCAGGGGCTGGGCGCGGCGGCGGCGTGGCGGCTGGCCGAGGAAGGCGCCAAGGTCAGCCTGGCCGACATCAACCATGAAGGCGCGAAGCAGACCGCCGAGGCGATCAACGCCGCCCTGGGCGCCGGAACCGCCTTCGCCTTTCCCCTGGACGTGACCAAGGAAGAGCAGTGGACCTACGCCCTGGAAGAGGCCGACTCGGCCATGGGCGGCATCTCGGTCCTGCTCAACAACGCCGGCATCTCCATCGGCGGCGACATCGAGCACCTGTCCCTCGATGACTGGAAGAAGGTGATGAGCGTCAATGTGGACTCGGTGTTCCTGGGAACCAAGCACGCCCTGAAATATCTGCGCCAGAACCAGCCCGGCTCGATCATCAACATCTCGTCCATCGCCGGCCTGATCGCGGCGCACAATTCGCCCTCCTATAACGCCTCCAAGGCGGCGGTCTGGCTCCTGTCCAAGAGCATCGCCCTGCATTGCGCCAAGCAGAAGCTGGACGTGCGCTCCAACTCCATCCACCCGACCTTCATCGACACGCCGATCCTGGATCCCCTGCGGCAGATGTTCGGCAAGGAAGAGGCCGAGGCCAAGCTGGCCCGTCAGGTGCCTCTGGGTCGGATCGGCGAGCCGCGGGACATCGCCAATGCGGTGCTTTACCTGGCCTCGGACGAGAGCCGCTTCATGACCGGCGCCGAACTGAAGCTGGATGGCGGCATTTCGGCCATGTAACGCAAAGTTCGCTGCTGGGCCGTTCAGTTGACCAGGATCGTGCCCAGCAGCAGCTTGCCCCCCGGCTTGCCCAGCACCCGGTCGGTCTCCTTTTGCAGGACCCGGGCGATGTAGTCGGCGTCCGGGGCTCCACCCGGGCCCAGGCCCGAGGCGTAGGCCTGCAGCATCTGGATATAGGCGGCCCGCAGGCGGGGCAGGGAGATCTGGGCCTTGGCCCGCAGGGCGCCGTCCGGAATGTCCACCCCGACCTCAACGGTCATCACCCCACGATGGCCGTCCCCCCGCAGGACAGTGGCGGTCAGGGTCGACATCTGCACGAAGGTGATGCCGCCCCCCTTCTTCTTCTCTTCACCGGCCATGGCCAGGCCCGGGCCGGCGATCAGGGCGAGAGTCAGAAACATGAAGGTGCGACGGGACGTCATGGGGCACGTTGTGGCGCGGGGGGAGTTGACGCCCCATTTACAGGACCGACGCGATCGGTTCTATCGAACCGGCGTTTCGTCGCGCCAAGGAAGGCCTAGATGGCTCAGCATAATCTCTGGAGCGGCCTCAGCCGCGGGTTCATGGGCCATTGCCCCAACTGCGGACAGGGCGCGCTGCTGCACAGCTACCTCAAGGTCACGCCCACCTGCGCGGCCTGCGGCCATGATAATGGCCGTTATCCCGCCGACGACGCGCCGCCCTATTTCACCATTCTGATCGTCGGCCACCTGGTGGTGCCGCCGCTGGTGCTGTTCCCGGGACTGTGGACCCTGTCGCCATTCCTCCTCCTGGGGGTCGCCCTGCCTCTGGTCGCCCTCCTGACCCTGGTGCTGCTGCCTCGGATCAAGGGCGCGGTGATCGGGGTGCAGTGGGCCATCACCAAGACCGAGGGCAAGGTCCCCGGCCAGAACGACGAAGGCGCCTGGGTCGAACCCAACCCCTGAGAGGGGGAGCCAGAGTCAAATGTTTAAGCACGTTCCCATCGCAATACCGGCCCACCTTTGCGGAACGCGCCCTGACACCAACGACCGTTGAGCTTGACCACTAGAGTCCGTGTTTCTCACCGTCATCCTCGACACGCAGTGTCGGGGATCCATGCCGCTCAAGCGACGCCGCGACGGGCTTTCAGACTGAGTCCCACGCGCGATGACCCGGCCTCGTTCACGGAATGGATCGCCGCAAGCGGCGATGACGGCCAAGTTGGCTGCAGCTGTCGGCCGCAAAGGCCGATCCGCCCTAAGCGTCGACAATGGTCACGCCGACTGGCGCGAGAGCGATCCGCGCCAGCTTGAAGTGCTGCAGGCCGAACGGAATGGTCACGATCAGCAGCATCAGGACGACTCCGGCCACCAGATGGGCCAGGGCCAGGTACCAGCCCCCCAGCAGGAACCAGATCACATTGAGCAGGAACCCGATCGGGCCGGTCCCCAGGTCCTGACGCCCGCTGACCAGGGAGCGATCCACCACACGGCGGCCGAAGGGCCACAGGGTGAACAGGCCGATACGCGCCGCGGCGGCGGCCCAGGGCAGGCCGACCACGGTCAAGGCCAGCAGGATGGCGCTGAAGAACCAGGCGACCCCAGCGACAAGGCCGCCGAACACCAACCAGAGAAGATTCAGAACTACGGTCATCGGCGGCTCCAGGGGCGAGGTCTTCGACAGTAACCGCTCCCCCGCGGCGGGAACACATCTGCGACAATAGGTCGCGTACAATGGGCCCTAACATTAACGCGGCCTTCCGCCGCAGGAGTAGAAATTGCTTCCGACACCACGTGGAAACGAGGCCGATGGTCGAACTCTTGGGCGATGAGGCGCCCAGCATCGACAGAGGGATAGACGCAGCGGCGCGTCCAAACCGCTTGCTCGCCCTGGCGCGTCCCATCGGCCTCGGTCTTCTGGTGTTCGTCCTGGCGGCGATCACAATCCTGCTGGGCCGGATCACCGGGCGCGCCTCAGCGGTATGGCCCGCCAACGCCTTCGTCCTGGTCAGCCTGATCCGGTCCGAGCGGCGTCGTTGGCCTGTCTTCCTGGCCTGCGCCTTCATCGGCAACCTCACCGCCAACCTGCTGGGAGGAGACGCTCCCGTCCCGGGAGCCGTCCTGGCCCTAAGCAACACCCTGGAAAGCCTCATCTGCGCGACAGGGCTCCATCTGGTCCTCGGCCCAGGCCTGGACCTGACCCGCCGCAAGGACACCTGGACCTTCGTCGGCATCGCCGCCGTCGTCGCCATCGCGTCAGGCCTGGTCGGCGTTGGCCTGGTGCGGTTCTATGAACGCCCCGATCCGGTCCACGCCGTGGTGATGTGGAGCCTAGCGGACCTGCTGGGGCTCACCGTGGTGGTTCCGGCCCTGTTGCTGATCAACCGCGCATCAATCGCCAAATTACTGGAACCACGGGTCGTGGCGGTGAATCTGGGCCTGCTCGCCCTGCTGGCGGGCACGATCACCTATGTCAGCCTGGCGACGCGGTTTCCATTCCTGTTCCTGATCACCCCCGTGCTTCTGTCGATCACCTTCCGCATGGAAGGCGTCGGCGCGGCCCTGGGGGTGCTGATCACCGCCACCACCCTGTGCGGCTTTGTCTTCGCCGGGCACGGCCCGATCGCCGTCCTGTTCCAGGACAAGACCTATCAGAACCTGAGCCTGCAACTGTTCCTGCTGGCCTCGGTCGGAGTGGTGTTTCCGGTCGCGGCCACCCTGGCGGAACGCCGCCGCCTGCGCGCGTCCCTGAAGAACAGCGAGACCCGCTACCGTGAGTTGGCGGACGTCTCCAGCGACATCATCATCCGCACCAACCTGAACGAAACAATCCACTACGTCTCTCCCGCCTGCCGGCAGTTCGGCTATGAGCCCGGTGAACTGGTGGGCCGCTCGGCTTACGAGCTGATCCATGCCGACGACATACCCGGCATCGCGGAGTTGGCCGACGCCCTTGCCGAAGGCGCCGTGGGCGCGGCCACGCGGCGGGAATACCGGGTGCGCAAGGCCGATGGCGACTACGCCTGGGTCGAGGGCAACCACGCCATCGTCCGTCACGAACAAGGTCCCGACGACGGAGTCGAAATCATCGCCTATCTGCGGGACGTGACCGAGCGCCGGGCGCTGGAGGACGAACTGCGCGGCAAGCGCGCCGAGGCCGAGGCCGCCGCCGTGGCCAAGGCCGAATTCCTGGCCAATATGAGTCACGAGATCCGCACCCCACTAACGGCGATCATGGGCTTTTCCGGCCTGCTGGACGGCGTCGAAGGCCTGTCGCCGGAGGCCGAGCTCTACGGCCGGCGCATCGCCACCGCCGGCCGCTCCCTGATGGCCGTGGTCAACGATATCCTGGACTTCTCCAAGCTGGAGTCCCGGCAACTGGAGCTTGATCCTCACCCGCTCAACCTGCGCGCCTTCGTCGAGGAGACCCTGGAGCTGAACGGCGCCCAGGCCCAGATCAAGGGCCTGACTCTGAGCGGCGGATTCGCCGACGACCTGCCGACGGACGTTCTGGTGGATGGCGGACGCCTGCGTCAGATTCTGCTCAATCTTCTGACCAACGCCATCAAGTTCACGGAAACGGGCGGGGTTGAGATCTTCGTCGATCACCTGCCCCCCGGCCTGCTGCGCATCGCCGTGGGCGACACGGGGATCGGCATTCCCGAGGATCGTCGGGACCGGCTGTTTCAGCGTTTTTCCCAGGTGGACGGTTCGGTCAGCCGCGAGCACGGCGGCAGCGGCCTTGGCTTGGCCATCTGCCGCGGCCTGACCGCCCTGATGGGGGGCGAGATCGGGGTGGACAGCGTCGAGGGGCGGGGATCGACCTTCTGGTTCACCGTCGCCGCCCTGCCCGTCGATGCGTCCGAGCCAATTCGCGCCACGACCATCGACTACGACGACGCCTTCGTCCCCGCCCGGATCCTGGTGGTGGACGATGTGGCGGTAAACCGCGAGCTGATGCGCGCCATGCTCAGCCCCTTCGGGCATATCCTGCAGGAGGCCAGCTGCGGCGCCACGGCGATCGAGGCCGCCCACGTGACGGCCTTCGACCTGATCCTGATGGATCTGCAGATGCCCGGCATGGACGGGTTCGAAACCGCCCGGGCGATCCGCGCGTCATCTGTGCTTAACCATGACACCCCTATCGTGGCCGTGAGCGCCAATGTGCTCGTCCAGCACGTGGCCGCGTGTCACGCCGCTGGGATGAACGACCATATCGCCAAGCCGATTCAACCCCTGGAGCTCCTCGCCAAGGTCATGGCATGGACTCAGGGGATGGGGCCGGAGACCGGCGAACCTGAGACGGACACCGCGCTATGAATACGCAGCAGGACTGGAAGCCCCCGGTGATGGTGGTCGAGGACGACCCCCTGATCGGTGAACTGCTGAGCCTGAAACTGAAGTCCGCCGGCTATAACCCCACCCTGGTCAAGAACGGGGTCGAGGCGCTGAAGCGGGTCGGAGAGATCAAGCCGCGGATGGTGTTGCTGGACCTGGGTCTGCCAAAGGTGGACGGCTTCCAGGTGCTGGAGAGCCTGCGCCGGGATCTGCGCTTTCCGCGCCTGCCCATCGTGGTGCTGACCGCGCGGCAAGGGGGCGAGGAGGTGCGGCGGGCGATCAAGCTGGGCGCCAGCGACTATGTGACCAAGCCCTTCGACCTGTCGGCCCTGCTCAAGCGGCTGGCGGTCCATTTGCCGGCCTGCGCCACGGCCTGAGCCGCCCTCCAAACCCGGCCGCCCAAACATGGCCATCCGTGCACGGAGGCCTAGGCGCCGCCGCGGCGTTTTCAAGACTTGCAATCGGCGAGAGTCTGCGCTTTGAGCCTACGCGTTCAATTCACGGAGACCCGATGCAAGAACCGAAGAGGGCGAGTTTTGCCGATCGCCTGGCGACAGCCGCCGAGGCCAAGAAGGCCCGGCTCGCCAAGTTCACCCCCAAGCCAACCGTAACCGATCCCAACTTCCAGAACCGCCAGCAGCGTCGCGCGGCCGAGATCGAGGCGGTCAGGGCCGCCCGCGAGGCCGAACGCGAAGCGGCCCGGCTGGCTCAGCTCGAAGCCCAGCAGGCCGCCCATCAGGCCAGCCTGGAGGCCGAACTGAGCGAGCTGGACGCAAAGCGCCAGGAACGCAAGGATCGCAAGGCCCAGGTCAAGGCCGAGGCCCGCGCCAACCGCGAAGCCAAGGCGGCCGATCGCCGCAAATAGGCTCGCTGAAAATAGACTGGTCGATTGCGTGAAATCAGGGCCGCACCGGCCCTGATTTCACGTCGCCATGCTTTCAGAAGTGCGTATGCAAGCGGACGGCCACGACGGGGGCCGGGCCGCGATCCGCGTTGTACCCGGGGTGATCGATCACCTGACCATCGAGGCTGAGACTGACCGCCGGGGTCAGGGCGGCGCTGTAATAGACCTCGACGGCCTCCTCCGCGCTGGCGTGGGGCAAGCGCCCGTCACCCACCAGGATGCCGACGCCGCCGGCGGCCAGATAGGCCTTGTGGATCGACGAGACGCCATTGATCACGGCGCCGAGGCCCACTGTATCATTGGACCGCCCCCAGCCCCGGCCATCCAGGGACAAACCCATGGCGAAGGTGCGATCGACGTCCGTGAACTCATAGGCCTCTGCGTCACCGCCAGCGACACCCGCGCGGGCGAAGAGACCCAGGCCCGGTCTCAGCTCCTGCTCCAGGTTCAGGCTGACGCCCCCACGATTGCGGTAGTCGCGGACCGCCGCGGTGCTGGGGGTCTGGTTGGTGGCCGCGCCCAGGGCGATGGCCTGATCGTAGAGCCCCATCCGCCCGCGGGTCAGGAAACCCGTGACCGCGAGCTTGCCGGGATGGCCGGCCAGTTCGTGGCGCTCCTCGATTTCCCCGATCAGCTGGAACTGGCCAAAGCGCCCGTCCAGATGCTCGCTGTTAGGCACGATGGACAGGTCATAGCCCCCCGCCCGCAGGGTCCAGCGCCCCTGGTACCATTCCGCCGCCGCCCCGACGCTATAGCCCCAGGCGTCGGCGGCGTAGTCGAAGGTGCCGGTGTCGATCAGGGTCCAGTTGAGGAAGTCGGCCCTGGGATCATGGGCGTATTTGTTGGTGTCGAAGATATCCCCGACCCCCATCTTGCCGATGGTGATCACCAGACGGTTTTCGGTCTGATGGCCCGCCATCTGGTTGATGTCGGCCTCGACCGCCTTTTCCTCGCCCCCCAGATTGATGGTCTGGCGCAGGAACACCCGCTGCAGTCTCAGATAGGGATCGCGCTTGCCGACCTTGTAGGCCTCGCCGCTGGGAAAGCCGGCGGCGCCCAGGGTGTCGCTGAGGCCAAAGCCCTGGTCGATCTCGGGATTGATCCACAGCTCCGCCCCGCGCCAGGGCCGCAGGCCGGCATAGAGGGTGGCGTCGAAGGTCTCACGCCCCCGCGTCCCGGGGTCCAGGCTGTTGGCGCCGCGATAGGGCGAGGGAAAGGCGATGGTCGCCTGCTCCACCACCGTGGCCTGCCCATGCACGGCCCAGATCAACGTATCGTTCGGGGCGGGGGCGGACGTATCCGCCCGGGCGCCGGACGCGGCGGCGAGGGCAAGGGTTCCGAACAGACCAAGGAGGCCTTTGGCGCGCGTCAGAGAGGCGCGCCGAGTGGGCGGGGTGGAAATCATCTGAGGCTCTAGATCTGGAAGATTTCGGGATTGACGGCGGAGGAACCCGGCGCGGCGATAGCAGTCCCTGGATGGGTTTGCATGGGAAGGTTGGATAAAGGTGATAAAAGGCCGTCCTCAAAAAACAGAAATGACGCGGCGTTTAAGCTTCCTTCGATGCGCGACATCGCCCCCAACTTGGCGCCCTTCGACGACCGTCTGGTGACAGGATCACGCGCCCTTTGATGTGTTGGCGGATCATTTCGGATCACCTACGGACCCGGCGCCAAGGCGCCATGGAAGCTGTTGAGGACAAGGGCCACGCCAAGGCCATTCCGAACGTGTCGGATGACATCAGCTAGCGGTGGTGATATACCCTACTGGAGTATAGGTCAAGGAGACGTCAGACGTGCCGCACATCGCCACGGAAAAAATCAAATTGCTCAATCGGCTCAAGCGGTTGCGCGGGCAGATCGAGGCGATTGAGCGGCTGGTCCATGAAGACGCCGAGTGTGCCCGGGTGTTGCAGCAGGCCACAGCCTGCCGCGGCGCGCTGGAGGGATTTATCGGTGAGGTGATCGAGGACCATATCCGCGAGCACATGGTCGACCCCGCCGCGCCACGGGACGATCCCCGCGTCCAGGCCGCCGAGGAACTGGTGGCGATCGTCCACTCCTACCTGACCTGACCCCTGCCCCAGATTTGGCGATCAGAGGGTCTCCAGCGCGCCGCCCGGGACGGACCCGGCATCGCCCAAGGCCCGCCCCCGGGTCTCCCTGCCGAACAGCAGCACCAGCACGGCCGCCGCGGCCACGGGGGCGGCCATCATCCAGGCCGCCAGACCCAGGGCGGGAACCAGGGCCGCCAGGCTCAGCCCCTGGGCGACCAGACCGCCGGCCTTGCTGGCCCCCGCGATCCAGCCCGAGCCGCGCCCCCGCATCGCCAGGGGATAGTTCTCCGCCGAATAGGGCAAAAGCACCGCGATCACGCCGTTGGAGCCGACGATGAGGAGAGCGATGGCCAGGACGGGATTGGCCAGCAGCCCCCTGCCCGCCCCCGTCTCCAGGCCCAGGACCGCCCCTAGCCCCGCCGCCGTGATCAGCAGCATGGCCACCAGCGCCCCCTTGCTGCTCCAGCGGCTGTAGAGCAGGGCCGCCAGCGCCACGGTGGGCAGGGCGACGAAGGCGGACCTGGCCAGGAGGCCGCTGGCCGTGGCGGCGCTATAGCCCTTGGCCACCAGGTCTCCCGGCAGCCACAGGAGCAGGCCGAAATTGATCAGGCCCCAGGCCAGGCCGGTCACGGTCAGGGCCAGGGTCACGCGCCACAGGCCCGCCGCAGCCACCGGGGCGCGGGCGGCGCCCTGGGCCGAGGTGGGCGGCGCCGATGAGGACACGCGCACCTTGGAGCCGAGCCGTTGCAGAACCGCCGCCGCCTCGGCCTGACGGCCTTGCAGGATCAGAAAGCGGGGAGATTCGGGAATGAACCGGTTGAGGGTGACCAGCAGCACCCCGGTGGGCAGGCCCAGGAACCACAGGATCCGCCAGCCGAAATGGCCGATCAGCAGGCTGGAGCAGGTGCTGGCCGCCAGATATCCCCCCACCAGACCCAACCCACCCACCAGCACCAGGACCCAGCCCCGATGGCGGGCGGGAATGGTCTCGGCCAGCAGGGTGTAGGCGATGGGCATCAGCCCTCCGGCGGAGGCGCCCATCAGAAAGCACATGACGAGGTTCCAAGCGAAGGACGGCATGGCGCCACAGATGGCGGTACCCACGAACATGATCGCCGCCAGCAGGATCGAGGCCCGTCGCCCGAACAGATCCGCCAGCACCCCCCAGACCAGGGAGCCGATCACCGTGCCGGTCAGGGCGGTAAAGGGCAGGAGGGCCGCCACGGCCTTGGTCAGGCCGTACTCCCGCGCCACCCCGGGGGTGACGAAGCCCAGGGTCGCCGGCTTCATGGTGTCGATCACCAGGGCCAGGGTCAGGACCGCCATCAGCATCAGGTGGCGGCGGTTCAGCCGCACGGCCTCGTCGGTCTCGACGATCAGGGTGGGCGCCAAATGGACAGCGCTGTCATTTTTCGGAAGCAAAGACCAGCCGGACAGGACCGCGCCCGCCACGATCAGGGCCATGCCCAGGACCATACCGGGATCGGTGGGCATGCCGGCCATCTGGTAGCCCATGTCGGCGCAGGCCAGGAACATGGGGATGTGCAGCAGCACGCCCGTGGCCACCATCAGGCAGCCGCCCCAGAAGGCGGCCAGGCGCCCCCGTCCGTCGATCGCCGCCCCAGCAATGGTGGTCATGCCCGCCTCCCAGACACGCCCGGCCAGAGTCCCGGGCCCGGAGGTCGTTCAGCGCCTCCACGATATAGCGGTAACACGACTTTTGCGGGCGCCCAAGGCCGGACCTGGGCGCGCCGCTACCCCCTACGGCTTGGTCGGCGCGGCGTAGACCTGATGGCCGCGGAACCAGGTTTCCAGCACCTTGGTCTTGGCGATGTCCGCGGCCTTGCCGGCGTCGGCCAGGGCGATGATGTCCTGGTTGAGCAGGATGAAGTCGGCGGACTTGCCCACGGCGATGGAGCCGAACTCGTCGGCCCGGCCCATGGCCCGGGCGCCGTTGATGGTATAGGCGTCGATCAGGTCGCGGATATCCAGCCGCTCCTGCGGATTAGCCGGGGGCAGGTCGGCCCAGGCGCGGGTGACGCCCACGGACATGTTCACGAAGGGCTGGGGATCGCGGGTGTTGACCGGCGCGTCGGAACCCGCCGCCAGGATGCCGCCCGCCAGCTTGGTCGACTTGGCCGGATAGAACTGCTTTTCGTAATAGCTATTGGGATCGTGGAAGGCGGCGAAGCTGTTGCCGCTCACGTGCTCGAAGAAGGGCACGACGCTGATGTCGTATTCCGGGTTCGCCGTGGCCCAGGAGTAGGTGTAGGCCAGATAAAGGTGGTCCTTGCCGATCCGGACCACGTCTTCCGGCGCCACCACCTGAAGATGGGCGATGGTGTCGGGGGTCTTGTCGTTGCCGTCGGCGGCCCGGGCGCCCTCGATGGCGTCCACGGCGGTGCGCACGGCCTCATCGCCGATGGCGTGGATATGCAGGGTGAAGCCGGCCAGGTGGGCGGCCTTGGCGTAGTCCAGGATCACCTGGCGATCATGCTGCAGCTTACCCGAGGATATGGCGCACTGGTCCGGGTGATAGCCGTTGGCCTTCATGAAGGCGGCGACGGCCTGGGGATCGGAAAACTTGGCCGTATCCGCCCGCACCGAGACGCACAGGGGCGATTGCAGGTCGACATAGCCCTTCACCGCCAGCTTGCCCGCCGCGTCGGGGCCGAAGATCGGTTGCAGATAGGGCTTGATCGAGGGGGAATCCGGCAGGGTCGGCGGGGTGGCGTAGGGATTTCCCTCCAGCACGCCATCGGCGAAGATCTTCAGGGCGTCGGCGCGGATCAGGTCGGACCCGGCGTACTTCTTGTGCACCGCCAGGGCGCCGGCCAGCAGCCTGTCATAGTCGATATGACCGTCGGCGGCCTTGAACGCCTCGGGCAGGTAGAGCTGCATCAGGTTGACCCGGACGGTGAGTTTCCCCTCCGCCGCCAGGGTGTCGTAGAAGGGCAGGATCTCCGGCGTCACCAGGGCGTCCTGCATGGCGGTGATGCCGACGCTGTTGAGCCGCTCGGGCACCTTTTCCGGGGTCTTCATCAGGGCCTGGAAATTGACCGCGAGCAGGTCCGGGGCGCCCAGGGTGTCGCGGGCGTCCTCATTGACGGTGCCGTTGGGCTCGCCGGCGGCGTCCACGCCGATCAGCTTGCGGAACTGGGGAAAGTCGCTGGCCAGGGTGGCGCGGCTATAGCCCACCGCCACGCCCTTGGCGTTCTTGGCCTTGGCCAGGGCCAGGCTGTTGAAGGCGCCGTGATGGCCGTCATTGCCCAGCAGCGCGATGGGGTTCTGGCTGGAGGCCCGGTCCAGGGCCGCGCGCAGGGTGGGCGCCACGGCGCTGGGTTCATTGCCGCCGGTGAAGTTCCATTGCTGCACGATCACCCAGTCGCCCGGAGCGATGTGATAGCGCTTGATGCAGTCCTGGATGAAGGGCGCCATAGCCTCCAGGCTGATGTTCTGGCTCTCGAAGCTGCACACATCCAGGTCGGCGATGCCGGTGGGATGGATGTGGGCGTCCACCAAGCCCGGCAGCACCAGCCGCCCCGCGCCCTGCTCCACCTGGGTCTTGGGCCCGGTGAGGGCCTTGGCCCCTTCGGCCGAACCCACATAGATGATCTTGCCGTCCTTCACCGCCAGGGCCTGGGCGGTGCTGTGGGCGGCGTCCTCGGTATAGATCTTGGCGCCCGTGAGCACATAGTCCGCCGGGGGCGGCGCGGCCAGGGCCGGAGAGGCGGCCAGCATCGTCGCCCCGAACAGGGTGGAAAGGGACAGGGCGGACGAGGACAGGGCGGCCAGGGTCAGGCGGGTCATGGAGAGGCGGGTCATGCGAGACGATCTTCCCAATAAATTGTCATTCCAACGGCCATTGAGCTTGGCTCCAAGGCCTTGTGATCGGGGCTTGGCCCGCTCCTACCCGCTCTCCCCGGCGAAGGCCGGGGTCCAGATCATAGAGCGCGGCGGCTGGCCGGTCTGAGCGTTTTTCCTCGTAGGGACAAAGCCTTGTCATCTGGATCCCGGCATTCGCCGGGAGGATCGGTTGAGGGCGCCGAGTCCAGAGATCAAACATCAGCGCCATGGTGTCGCCCACCCGGACGTCCCGGGCGGGCGTGATGGTCAGTAACGATAGGCGGCGGTCAGGCCCACGGTGAGGGGCCGGAAGGTGAAGTCCCGATGCACGGGATTGCCCAGAACCTCGGAATAGCGGGTCAGGTTGGGGTGCTCGTTGGTCACGTTGTCGATGAACAGCGAGACGTCATAGCCCGACCAGCGCAGCCCGCCCCGCAGGGTCAGGTAGTTGGTGGACGGGGTCGGCAGGGCGGCCGGATCGTAGCTGCCGTTCGCCGGGTCACGGTTGGACGTCAGGGCCGATTTGCTGTGATAGGTGTAGTCGGCGCGAACAAACCCATCATAGTCACCGAACACCTTAGCGTCATAGGTCACCCCCAACGTCCCGCTCCAGGGTTGGGTCTCGATGTGATCGCCCTTTTGCACCAGCGTCTTCACCGATTTGCTGAAGGTGGCGTTGGTGTAACCGACAGAGGCTTCGATTGTCAGGCCATCAATTGGATGGGCGGCGAGTTGCACGTCGAACCCATCGCTGCTCGCCTGACCCAGGTTATCAACGAACTGCTGCGCACAATGGCTGAGATACACAACCTGCTGAATACTCTTCCAGTCTATATGATAGATACTGCTGTTTATTTCCAACTTTCGATTGAATAATTTGTTCTTGGCGCCCAGCTCATAACTCCAAACGCTGTCAGAAGCGAAGGTGTTTGGCATAGAATTGTAGCCTTGAGCAGTCAAATCAGCGCCACACGAGTCCCCAACTGGAGAATTCGCCCCACCGATACGGTAGCCCTTTGCAGCTGATACATAGAGCAGGTTGTTATTATCATACTGATAGGAAATTCCGAATTTCGGCGTAACTGGCGTCTCAGTCGTCTTGGACGCAGGCTGGACAATCGGTTGCCCGACAAAGGCGCCAGTACCAAAACCCTCCCCCATGAATGAGGCGCGGGCGACCCGAAGGCCTGCCGTCAGCTTGATCTGCTCGGTCAAATGATAGTTAACTTCTCCAAACAAGGCCGTCTGCCGATCAACAGCTTTACCAGCAGCAATCAAAGAATACTTATTATCAATTAGAGGCATACCCCAAAATTCTTGAACCGAAAGTCCATATATTCCGGTAATTTCGCCGAGTCTCGGATCAACGATGTTTTCATAGGCCTTTTGTCTCGATTCCGACATGAACAGCCCAGCCACCCACGTCACCCTCGACGTCTTGTCCGACGATTGAAGGCGCAACTCTTCGGTCCACACCGACTGTTTGTTCACCATGCGCGCATAGGCTGAATAGCCTGTGTCGCCTGGCACGAAATTTCCAATCGCAAGTTCGGGCGGCACTAGGCTAGACGCCACCGCCGGGACCAAGGTCGAATAATCGTCCTGAAGAGTGTCCTTGCGCTGGTACATGGAGGTGTTCGAGATCAGGGTCATGCCGCTGAACTCGTACTGGATCTTCAGGGCCGGCAGGATGAAGCGGTCGTGGTCCGGCTGGGCCAGGGGCTGGCCATTGACGAACTTGCCGGCGCCGGCGGCGGAATAGCCCTCCCAATAGGTGCCGATGTCATGCACCTGGCGGTCCTGATAGAATAGGGACGGCGTGATCGTCAGATGGGCGAAGGGGGCGTAGGTCAGGGCCAGGCGCGCCACCTGGGTGTCGCTCCAATTGGCGTTCTTCTCCACCGGGGCCGCGCCGTTCAGGTCCGGATTGGCGTTCTTGCGGTCCACATAGCCGCCGTCATGGCGGTCCCAGATGCTGAGCCTAAAACCCAGGACGTCCTGCTTGATCGGCCCGCCCACGGCGACGCCGCCCTCATAGCTAGGATCGCCGCCCTTGGTCCCGCTGACCTCGGAGCGGACATAGGCGCTGTACTTGGTCAGGCTGGGCTCGGGGGTGATGAAGCGGATGGTGCCGCCTTCCGAGCCGCTGCCGAACAGGGTCCCCTGGGGCCCGCGCAGCACCTCCACCCGGTCCAGGTCGAAGACCAGGGGATAGGTGTTGGTGGCCGAATAGCCGACGATCCGGGTCTGGATCGGGGTGTCGTCGATATAGATGCCGGTGGTGGCCGCCCCGACCTGGGAGCTGATGCCCCGGATCGAGATGTCGGCCTGGGAGCCGAAGCCGTTTGGATTGAGCTCGATCCCCGGGGTCAGGCGCGAGATGTCGGCGACCCCCTTGATGCCGCGAACGTCCAGGGCCTTTTCATTCAGGGCGGTGACGCTCTGGGAGACCTTAGACAAGACCTCGGCCTGGCGGGTGGCGGTGACCACGATTTCGCTGATGCCGTTGTCGGCCTTGCCGTCCGCGGCGCCCTGCGCCATGGCCGGCGCCGCCAGAGATAGCAGAGCCGCTGACAGCAAGCCCTGATTTAACAGCCAGCTCTTGTACGTCCGATGATGCGTCAAATCCCCATACCCCCCAAAACCGTTATGGCGCGCGCCCCTGTGCGGTTCCGTCCGCGGAACCCGCCTCGCATGCGACCGAATGACACAATGATCAAGCGGCCACGGTCAAGTGTGATCTCAGATATGAACGAATTGTAACCAAAATCAGCAGGCGCCCACCAAACAGGCAAAAACTCTGCGCACGAGTCCTGACGGACACGCTCCGCGCCCGGCATCCCCCGCGCCAGAGAGGAGCCTTGCCAAGCCTGTTGTGGCCGGGCCAAGTCCCGGCGGGACGAAAACGCCACCTCACGATACGCCGACAGGGCGAGGGGAACCACCGTATGAGCGCCAAGCCGCTGCGATTCTGGGACCTGGCGCTCTACGCCGTGGGCATGACCCTGTCCCTGCGCTGGGTGGCGACGGCGGCGGCGGCGGGACCCGCCGCCCTGCCCCTGTGGGTGGCGGCGGTGATCGGCTTCATGGCCCCCCTGGTGATCGCCACGGCGGAGCTGGTCAGCCGGTTCGAGGGCGAGGGCGGCCTCTATGTCTGGAGCCGGGAGGCCTTCGGTCCCTTCGCGGGGTTCCTCTGCGGCTGGCTCTACTGGACCTGCAACATCCCCTTCTTTTCCGGCCTGCTCTATTTCATCGTCAGCGTCCTGGGGGCGGCCCTGGGCCCCGGGGCCCAGGCCGCGCTGAAGGACCCGACCCTGTTCGTCCTGGTCTGTCTGGCCATATCGGTGGTGGTGGCGGGACTGCACCTCCTGGGGCTCGGCATGGGCAAGTGGCTGTCCAATTTCGGCGGGGCGGCGGGATCGGCCCTGCTGGTGGTGCTGGTGGCGGCGGGGATCGCCGGCGCCCTCAAGCACGGATCGGCCACCGACTTCGTCCACGCGAACTACGCTCCGCCCCTGACCGCCGACGGGGCGATCCTGTGGAGCACCATGGTCTTCGCCTTTGGCGGGCCCGAGGCCCTGGCCTTCCTGCGCGACCAGGTCCAGGGGGGCATCCACCAGATCCTGAAGGTTCTGGCGGTGGTCGGCGGGCTCTTGACCCTGGCCTATGTGGTCGGCACCGGCGCCATGCTGATGGTGCTGTCCCCCGCCGAGGCCACCCGTCTGGCCGGCCTGCCGGACGCCCTGACCCTGGCCCTGACGCGGATCGGGCTTGGGGGCCTGGCGCCCTTCGCCCTGTTGATCCTGGCCCTGTCCCTGCTGGGCGCTTACAGCGCCTGGTTCGGGGTAGCGGCCCGCCTGCCCCTCAGCGCCGGGGTGGACCAGATGCTGCCCGCCGTCTTCGCCCGCCTGCACCCCAGGACCGGCGCCCCGGTGGCCGCGATCCTGGCCCAGGGCGCGGCGGTGATCGTCTTCCTGCTGCTGAGCCAGGCGGGCGCCAGCCTCAAGGCCGCCTATGACTTCCTGGTGGCCATGAGCGTGATCTCCTACACCCTGCCCTTCGTGTTCCTGTTCGCGGTCTATCTGAAGGTCCAGGGCCGGCCCCTTCCGCGGGGCGCCTGGTCGCCGCCGGGAGGGCCAGTCACCGCCCGCGCCATCGGCTGGCTGGGCTTGGTCGTGGTGATCAGCGCCATTCTCTGCACCCTGGTCCCCAGCCCCGATGCGACCAATGGGCTAGCGGCCATCCTGAAACTTGTCATCGCCTCGGCGGTGCTGATCCTATGCGGCGTCGCCGCCTATGCCTGGGGCCTGCGCAAGCGCGCCCTGATCGCCGGAACACAACCATGAACGCCCCCACCCAGCCCGCCATTGAGACCCTGCCCGCCAGCGTCTATCGCGACCCGGCCCTGTGGCCGCAGGAGCGGACCCGCATCTTCGCCGCCAGCTGGCAGTTCGTCACCCACGACAGCGCCCTTGCCCAGGCCGGGGACTGGGTGGCCGAGGCAGTCGCCGGCTATCCGGTGGTGGTGGTCCGTGGCGAGGACGGGGCGATCCGCGCCTTTCATAATGTCTGCCGCCATCGCGCCGGCCCCCTGACCCAGGGGGACAGCGGCCACTGCGAGGGGGTTCTGACCTGCCGCTATCACGGCTGGACCTATACCCTGGACGGACGGCTGCGGGCGGCGCGGGATTTCGGGCCCAGCCCCGATTTCGACCCCCGGGCCTTCGGTCTCTATCCGGTGCGGGTGGAACTGTGGCGGGGCCTGGTGTTCGTGGCCCTGGATTCGGCCATCGCCCCCCTGGCCGAATGGCTGGCGCCCCTGGAGCGGCGCCTGGGCTCCGCCGACTGGAGCGGGCTGCACATCGCCGGCAAGCGTCAGCACCTGATCGCCTGCAACTGGAAGACCTATGTGGAGAACTATCTGGAGGGCTACCACGTGCCCCTGATCCACCCGACCCTGGACGCCGAGATCGATTCCGCCCGCTATTCGGTGACCATGGAGGGCCGCATCGCCCTGCACGAGGCGCCCCTGCGCAAACCGGACGCGGTCTATGAGGGGCTGTGGGCGTGGCTGTGGCCCAATATCGGGGTCAATATCTATGGCCGCGGCCTGATGATGGAGCGCATGTCCCCTATCGGGCCCAGCCAGACCGGCGGCCCCGGCCAGACCCGGCTCGACTACATCTATCTGATGCCAGAGGGCGAGACGGTCAGCGAGGAGACCATGGCCATGTCCGACGTGGTGGTGGCCGAGGATCTGTGGGTGGTGGAGCGGGTGCAGCAGAACCTGGACGCCGACGTTTACACCACCGGACGACTGTCCTCGCGCCACGAGGGCGGGGTGGCGGCGTTCCAGGCCTTCTACCGCGAGGCGATGGGCGGGTTGGCGGGCTGATGCGAGGGGCTGGTGAGCCTGACCTTCGCATTCCATCTTTCCCGCCGTCATCCTCGACACGCGGTGTCGGGGATCCATGCCGTTCAGCCGACGCCGCGACGGACTTTCAGACTGAATCCCACGCGCAATGATCCGGCCTCGTTCACGGAATGGATCGCCGCAAGCGGCGATGACGGAGAGCAGGCCCCAGCGGTCAGCCTCAAGGGCCGTTGGTGTAACCTTGAGACCAGAGCCCTCCGGCACGGCCCTTGCGAGCCCCCTTTCCCGAGAGCCGCGATGAAACACTGCTTTTCAGCTGGCGGCCGAAGTGGTTAACAGGTCTTAACGTCCAGTCTTGGGGATCCGCCGTGCTTCTGTCCGTTCTCGCCCTTATCGCCGCCACGGCGACCGCGCCACAGACCAAGCTGGATCACCTGACCCAGGACCCCGCCCCCCAGATGGTGGCCGCCGAGAACGTCACCATCGTCTATCTGGGCTGCCAGATCCGCCAGACCGCCCTGGCCGAATGCCAGGTGGTCAACAATGATCCCGTCGAGCCCGGCGCCGCCGCCGAGGCCATGAAGCTGGCCGCCGGCATGAGCGTGCCCCAGGCCCTGGCCGACCGCCTGGGCGGCCACATCGTCGTCAAGTTGAACGTCAAGCAATAGGCCGCGAGGCCTATCGCGCGGCGCCCGACGCCGCGTCATAGACGGCCCAGATCGGCCCGCACTCCACCAGCCGGCCCTCGGCCATGGCCTGGTCGATGGCCATCACCGTCAGACCCGCCTCCAGGGAATCCTGGGCCGTGACCGGGAACGGGGCTCTGCCCTCCAGGGCGGCGAGCAGATCCAGCGCCATGGCCTGATCGGCGCCGTTGTGATTGTCCTCGGTGCGACCGCCATAGTCGATCCGCTCCGGCCGGCCCCGGTCCAGGGCGCCGCGGATCATCAGGCGGTTGCGCACCAGATCGGCGATCAGGGTGGCTTTGGTTCCGGCGATATACCAGCGCCGCTCCTGCAGGCCGCTGAGGGTGTTGGAGTGGAAGGACAGCCGCACCCCATTGGCGTACTCCACCAGGGCCACCTGATGGTCGGTGACGTCCATGTCCGACTGGAAGGCGTCGTTGGAGCCCGCCCAGCCCGGATCGGCCATGACGAAGGCCTGGGATCCGTCCTCATAGACCCGCGGCTCGACCGCACGCTCGGGGGTGAAGATGCGCCGCCCGCCGAAGCTGGCCACCCGCTCCGCCCGGGCGCCGACGATGCGGCTGAAGATATCGAAGTCGTGGCAGACCTTGTCCAACAGGTAGGAGCCGCCCCAGTCCTGGCGACGGCGCCAGTTGCGGGCCAGATAGCCCCCGTGTTCGGCGGGCAGGTGCTCGGTGGCGTCGATGGAGATCACCTGGCCCAGGGCCCCGGAATCGACCCGGGCGATCACCTCCCGCACAATCGGCATGGAGCGCATGACCAGGCCGATATGCAGGGGCGGCGTCTGGCCGTTGGCCAGGATGGCGGCCAGTTGATGGCTCTCCTGCGGCGTCCGCACGATCGGCTTTTCGGCGAAGATCGGATAGCCGGCCCCGAAGGCGGCCAACAGGTGCGGCAGGTGCAGGTGGTTGGGCGAGCCGATCATCACCAGGTCGAAGGGGCCGGCGCCGAGCAAGTCAGCCTCGTCCGCGAAGGCCCTGCCCGGATCGATCCCCGCGGCCTCCAGGATCGGCAGGCCGATGGGAGCGGGATCGGCATAGCCGGCCACCCGCAGATCCCAGCCCACATCCTTCATGGCCGCCAGCACATGGGCGATCCTCTGGCCCAGGCCAATGACGCCGATCCGGTATGTTTTCACGTCCTAACGCCCCCTCGAAAGCCCAAGGGCGATTTTCGAGCCGCGCGCGGCGATCGCCTATGGACCAATAGCTTCGCTGTATGGTTGTGTGCGATTTGCATCAAGGGCGGAGCTTAGGAAATGACGACGATCACGACGAGTCCAGGCTTCGACATGGGTCGCGTGATCCAGCGCACCTTCGACGTGCTGGGTCAGAATATCGGGCCATTCCTGATCATCAGCGTGCTGTTCATCGCCCTGCCGACCGAGCTGTCAGGTCTGACTCAGACGCAAAAGGGCGGCGGCCTGATCAAGTTCGTCCTGTTCCTCATCCAACTGGCCGCGTCCTCGGCGGGCCAGGCGGCGGCCATCTGGGGGGCTGTCAACGCCCTGGACGGAGGCAAGGCCGATGTTCAGGAATGGATCCGCCAAGGCGCTCCCCACTGGTGGCGGGTGATCGCGATCAGCCTGCTGACCGGTATCGCCATAGCCCTGGCCTCGGTGTTGTTCCTGGCGCCGGGCCTTTATCTGTTGACCCGGATGGTGGTCGCCGTTCCCGCTCAGGTGTCGGAAAACACCGGCGTGTTCGTCGCCTTCAGCCGCAGCGCCGATCTGACCAAGGGACGGCGCTGGGCGGTGCTGGGCCTGGTGCTCCTGCTGTTCGTTCCCTTGACGATTCTTGAGTTCCTGCTGATCGGCTTCGCCAACCAGTTTCATGGCGGCCTCACCGCCGCGGTGAGCAGTCCGGTCACGCGGCTGGTGGTCCTGCCCCTCTTCGTGTGCGTGACCACCCCGATCAGCCTGGCCGGCGTCGCTGCGCTCTATGTCGAGCTGCGGGCGGGGCGCGAAGGGCCTGGCGCCGGGCGTCTGGCGGCGATCTTCGATTGAGGCGCGATCGCGGTTCGGGAGGACCGGAACAGGACTGTCCACAAGACCGTTGATCGCCTTAGTGCGAACACAAGGGACTGGAAAACCGATCAAATCGGTCGTGACCGACATTGCCCGGCGCATCCTTTGGCCGTCTGGGGAGTTGTTGGGTTCGGCGGTTCCATGTACACGCAAGTCAGGTCATGACAGTTCAACTCGATTTCATCGGCGCTTCGGGCGTCGCCTATCGCTACGTCGCCCGCGAGGGCCAACGTGTATCGCCCAGCGGCGGCAACTTCGTCTTCGTGCGCGAAACCCCCGAGGGCATGGCCGTCATCTATGTCGGTGAGGCCGAAAGTCTCAGCGCCCTGGACGAGGCGCCCTGGGCCGAGGCCCAGTCCCGGTTTGGCGCCACCCACGCCTTCGTCCGCCTGAATGTGACCGCGGCGATCCGCCGAAGCGAGCGCAACGATCTGCTGGCCGCCTACGACCCGCCCCTGAACGCCGTCTATCGGGACGCCACCGAGCGTGGGTCCGATCCGGCGCCGGATGCTCGCCAAGGCTGAATTTCCGGGCAATATACGCTTCGGCTGCGCCGTGAACAGCGCAACCGCCGGAGGGCATGCCCATGAGCGCGCTAACCCGCTTCTTCGATTCGGCGGGATTTCTGCCGCACGGCTATTGTCTGCTGTGGCGGCCGGATCTGCTGGCCCTGCACGCCCTCTCCGACCTGCTGATCGCCTGCGCCTATTTCAGCATCCCCCTGGCGATCATGACCTTCGTGCGCCGCCGGAGCGACCTGGCGGCGGAGCACAAGCGCATCGCCATCCTGTTTTCGACCTTCATCCTCGCCTGCGGCATGACCCACGTGATGGGATTGGTGGTCCTGTGGCGCCCCCTCTACGCCCTCGACGGCGGGATCAAGGCCTTCACGGCGGTCATATCGATCATGACCGCGGCGCTGCTCTGGCCGGTCATTCCAAGGCTCCTGGCCTTGCCCTCCACCAGCCAGTTGGCGGCGATCAACGGGGCCCTGCGCGCGGAGGTCTCCGCCAAGCTGGAGGCCCTGGCGGCCCTGGACGCGATCCGGGGAGATCTGGAAACACAGGTCCAACGCCGCACCCACGAGGTCGAGGCCCTGGCCCGCCGTTTCGAAATCGCCACGGCCGGATCACGGGTCACGGTCAGCGAGCAGGACGACCAGCTGCGCTATACGTGGCTGCATAATCCGCGCGCGCCCCTGACCGCCGAAGCCATTGGCCGGTCGGACCTGGAGGCGATGGTTCCTGACGCCGCCGCGGTGCTGGAGCCACTGAAGCGGCGGGCGCTGGGTACGGGCTTGGCCGCGACCCATGAGGTCATCCTGCCCCTGGCCGACGGCCCCCGGCATTTCGAGATGTTCCTTACCCCAACCGAAACCGCCGATGGCGTGCGGGGCCTTTTGACGGCCTGGGTCGATATCACCGAACAGAAGCGCCAACACGAGCGGATGCAGGTGATCGTCCGGGAGCTGGCCCACCGGGCCAAGAACGTCCTGGCCCTGATCGAGGGCCTGGCCCGCCAATCGGTCAAGGCCGAGAACCTGCCCGAGGCGGTGATCATCCGCTTCAGCGCCAAGCTGGCCGCCCTGGGCGCCGCTCACGACCTGCTCTTGGACAGCGACTGGCAGGGGATTGAACTGCGCGGCCTGGTCGAGGCGCAATTGGCGCACATCATGCCCGAGCCGAGGGTCGGGGTGACCATTGAGGGGCCATCGGTGATGCTCGGCCCAGAGGCGGGTCAGTACCTGGCCCTGGCCCTGCATGAGCTGGCCACCAACGCCGCCAAGTTCGGGCGCCTCGGCCAAGCCGGCGAGACCGACATCCGCATCGCCTGGACCGCCACGGACGGCATGAACGGCGAAAAATATATCGATTTCAACTGGATCGAACGGGGATCGCCGATCGCCCCACCCGCCCGCCGCGGCTTTGGCCGACTGCTGCTGGAGACCATCCTGCCCCGCGCCCTGCGCGGCGCCTCACAGCTGGAATTCGGCGAGGCCGGCCTGTCCTGGCGGGTTTCTTTTACTCAGGAGTTGCGACAATTCAGCGCAGGGCTGTAAGCTGACGGAATGCGCGGTTAGTGGGCGCATGGTTGAGTTTGGTCTCTTGTGCATGGCCCGTGTGCTGATCGCCGAAGACGAAGCCTTTACAGCCCTGGCCTTGGTCGATCTGCTGACTGAACAAGGCCACACCGTTCAGGACGCCCCCGACGGCGCCATCGCCATCGACATGCTGCGCAGCTTCGAAGCCGACGTCCTGATCACCGACCTGATGATGCCCAACATGTCCGGCGACGACCTGATCCGCCAGCTTCGCGCCCAGCCTGGGCGTCAGATCGCGGTGATCCTGATCAGCGGGGTGCCCGAGGGACGCCTGCCGGACGACATCCCCTACGACTCCTATCTGAGCAAGCCCATCGACCACGTCGCCCTGGGCCACCTGGTCAAGCGGCTCGCGCCGAACGCCTAAAAGCTCAGACTGTTAAAAGTTCAGGCCCGTGGCGGCCTCCAGGGCGGCCAGGGCCTGGGCCTCGTTCTCCACCTTGATCGCGGTCATGCCCAGCTGGGCCGCCGGTTTGCAGTTGATCCCCAGGTCGTCGAGATAGACGCAGGCCGCCGGCTCAACGGCCAGCAACTCGCACATCATCAGATAGATCTTCGGGTCGGGCTTGCGCAGGCCAACCTTGGAGCTTTCGATCACAGCGTCGAACTGGGACATGATCTCGGCCACCTGGGCGGCCTTTTCCGAGGTGGCGGCCATGCCCGATCCATGACCGGCGCTGGCCATGTTGTTGGTGATGCAGCCGACCTTGAAGCGGGCCTTGCAGGCCTTCAGGGCGCCCACCACCCGGGCGCGCACATCCCCCGACAGCAGGGGCAGGACATCGGCGCCGCGCACATCGTGGCCCAGGACGCGCGCCTCCTCGGCGAAGCGCACGTCGAACCCGGCGGCGTCGATTTCCGCCCGCTCGAACAGGGCCCAGGCGTTATCGTGGGGATTGGCGGCGTTGATCGTGCGGATCAGGTCCCGGGGCAAGCCCCGCTGGGCCTCATAGCGATTGAAGGCCTCGAAGGGCGAGGTGGTGAACACGCCGCCAAAATCCCAAACCACCGCCTCGATCGCCATCCGCGCCTCATCCCGTCCCTGAATTTGGCCGCAAGCTAGAGACTTTTCCCGGGCAGGCAACCGCCCTGCAGACGACTGCTCTGGCCGCCCTTGGCCGATCTCTTGCGGATGACGGCGCGACCGTCCGATAACGAGACCGCCCAAGCCCCATGCCCAACCGATACGGCCCGTTCCGGACGCGATACGAACTTGTCCTGGCGGTGATCGCCGCCCTCGCCTTCCTGATCCTCGCCGGCCTGACCCTGCTGGGATCGTCCTGACGGTCGGCGCGCTTGCCAGGAGCAAACCGCCATGGCCCATGAGGGCCATGATCCATGTGCCGACCTCGCCCTTGGCCCACGCGCCGTTCGACCTCTTGGCCTGGGCCTCGGGCCTGGGCTTGAGCGTCGTGCTTTATCGCTGGCGGCTCAAGGCCGCCGCCGAGCAGATCGCCCGCAAGGTCGATGGGGTCTATTTCCTGGCCCTGGCCCTCGGAGCGATCCCTGGCGCCTGGCTGGCCGGATCGCTCAACACCCTGCGCGGGCCGGCGCCCGCCCTGTCGCACAGCGTCGCCGGCGCCCTGGTGGGCGCCATCGTGGGGGTGGAGATCTATAAGGCCTTGCGAGGGGTGAAGGGGTCGACCGGAACCCTGTTCGTCGGCTCATTCGCCTTGGGGGTCGTGATCGGCCGCTTCGGCTGTCTGTTCGCCGGGCTCTCCGACCGGACCTATGGCGCGCCCACGTCCCTGCCCTGGGCGGTGGATCTGGGGGACGGCGTCGGCCGCCATCCGGTGGAGCTCTATGAAAGCGACGTGATGGCCGTCTTCCTCGCCGCCTATCTGATCGGGTTGGCCCGCCGTGCGCCCTGGGCCATGCGGCGGGGATTTTATGTTCTGTGCACGGTCTATGGCCTGCAACGTTTTGTGTGGGAGTTCCTGAAGCCCTATCCAAGGTTGTTGGGGCCGTTTAATCTGTTCCAGCTTCTATGTCTGGGGTTGGTGGCCTATGGATGGATCTGGTTCGTCGGCGACCGGCGGCGAGAGCGCGACACGCAAGATCGCCCCCTATCTGTTCCTCGGCCAGACCACCAGCCTGTGTGAGACCTGCCTGGGCCTGGTTCCGGCCAAGATCATCGCCGAGGACAACCAGGTCTATTACCTCAAGCGCTGCCGCGAGCACGGGGTGCAAAAGACCCTGATCGCCGACGACCTCGGCTATTGGAAGGCGCAGAAGGACTGGCTGAAACCCGGCGACCGCCCTCTGGGGGTTCAGACCCGCACCGAGCACGGCTGCCCCTATGACTGCGGCCTGTGTCCCGACCACGAGCAGCATTCCTGCTTGGCCATCGTCGAGGTCAACGAGGCCTGCAACCTGTCCTGTCCGGTCTGTTTGGCGGAAAGCTCCGTCAAGCACGAGGTCCACCGCCCCCTGGCCGAGATCGAGGCCATGTTCGACGTCTTGGTCGCCTCCGAGGGCGAGCCGGACTTGGTGCAGATCTCCGGCGGAGAGCCGACCCTGCACCCTCAGTTCTTCGAGATCCTGCGAGCCGCCCGCGAACGGCCCTTCCGGCACCTGATGATCAACACCAACGGCCTGCGCATCGCCCAGGAGGCGGGGTTCGCCGAACGGCTGGCCCAGTTCATGCCCAGGTTCGAGGTCTATCTGCAGTTCGACTCCCTGCGCCGGGAGGCCCTGATGAACCTGCGGGGGGCGGACCTGGTCA
>JARLIP010000173.1 GCA_031291685.1 Caulobacteraceae bacterium
CGGCGCAGCCCGGCTCGCTGACGTGGCCGCAGTTGTTGAACCGGCAGTCCTGGGCCAGGCGCTCGATGTCGTCGAACACGACGCTGACACCCTCGTCGGCGTCGATCAGGCCCACCTCGCGAATGCCGGGGGTGTCCAGGATCAGGCCGCCGCCGGGCAACAGCACCAGCTCGCGGTGGCTGGTGGTGTGGCGCCCCTTGTCGTCGGCCCCCCGGATGGCGTGGGTCGTCATCCGGTCCTCGCCAAGGAGCGCGTTCACCAGTGTGGACTTGCCCACGCCGGACGAGCCGATCAGCACGCAGGTCTCCCCTGGCCCCACCTGAGCCAGCAGGGCGTCCAGGCCCAGGCCCTGCCGCGCCGAAACCACCAGCACCGGGCAGCCCAGGGCCAGGGCGGCGATCTGGGCGGCCTGACCTTGGGGATCGGCGCTGAGGTCCGACTTCGTCAGCACCACCACGGGCCGCGCCCCGCTCTGCCACGCGGCGGCGAGATAGCGCTCGATCCGGCGGGGATTCAGGTCGGCGTTCAGCGAGGTGACCACGAAGGCGACGTCGATATTGGCGGCGATGACCTGCGGGCTGCCCAGGCTGTCCGCCGCCCGGCGCACAAAGGCCGTGCGGCGGGGCAGGATGGCGTGGATGGTGCAGGTGCGCTCCGAAAGGTTCAGCGACAGCGCCACCCAGTCGCCGACGGCGGGATGGCCGGCCTCCCCGGCCTCGTGCAGCAGGCGGCCGGAGGCCTTGGCCCGCGGCGCCCCCTCATCGGTGGCGACCAGATAGCCGTCGCGCTGCTGGATGACGATGCGCCCGGGGGTGTGGCCCGCCCGCGCGTGGGCTTCGAAGGCCTGGGCCCACGGATCGGACCATCCATATTGCTCGATCACGTCATGGCTCGATCATGTCCGGGCCTTCCAAAATCGCGGGGTAAGGATCGCCGCCCCCTCCAAGCCCAACGCCTCAGCCGCCGGTTTCGTCCACGACGATGGTGACCGTCTTGCCGCGGGACAGGGGCTCCCACCCCGCCGCGATGGCGGACGCGATGGCTTTGGCCACCAGTTCCGGCGGGATCTGCGAGGGCTTCAGCTGCGGCTCGCCGAACCTGGGCTGCTGGCCCGGTGGAAACTCCAGCACCGCCTCGCGCTGCCCCTCCTGGTGGCGCACGGCGATGGCCTTGCCGCGCCACGCGGCGACATCGCTGGACCACTGGGGCAGGCGTTGCAGCCGCCACACATAAGGCTCCCCATCGACCTCGACCTCAAACTCAGGGCTCTTCTTGGTTCGCGCCATGCGAGGGTGTTAACCCGGCAGGCGCCCGGGGGCCACCCTGTCCCTGTTCCTGTCCATGGGATGGCTTCGCCAAACAGGGGGGCAAAGGGGGGTGACGCTAAACCCAGAACACCAGCAGCCCGGCCAGGGCCAGACCCGTGGCGGCGACGCCGGCGGCGAACCAGGCGATGTCCCGTCCCAGGCCGCGGCTGGGAGGCGGGGGCGGCGGCGCTGGCGGGGTCTGGGCCATGCGGGCCAGGGCCTGGAGGGCCTTGACCCCGTCCTCGGCCAGTTCCCGGGCCCGGGCCACGGGGGACAGCTCGCGCATGATCCAGCGGCGCACCACCGGCTCGGCCGAGGCCCACAGATTGTGGCCGGGATCGATGCCGCGGGCCACGCCCTCGACAGTGACCATGGTCTTTTGCAGCAGCACCAGTTCCGGGCGCAGGCGCATGTCGAACAGGGCGGTGATCTCGAACAGCTGGCCCAGCAGCCGGCCCATGGAGACCGAGGCGGCGGCCTGGCCGACATTGGGCTCACCCACCGCCCTCAGGGCCTGGGCGAACAGCTCCACCGAATGGTGGGCGGGCACATAGCCGGCGTCGAAATGGGCCTTGGCCACGCGCCTGTAGTCGCGCTGCAAGAAGCCCCACAGGATCTCGGCCAGGTGGCGGCGGGCCACCGCGTCCAACCGGCCCATGATGCCGAAGTCCACGGCGATGATCCGGTCGGGGGCGGCCACGAACAGGTTGCCCTCGTGCAGGTCGGCGTGGAACACCCCGTGGTCCATGGCCTGGGACAGGAAGGCGCGGATCAGGTTGTCGGCCACGGCCTTGCGGTCGATGCCGGGCTGCTCCATGGCCTTGGGGTCGGACAGGGGCATGCCCTGGGCCCAGTCGAGGGTCAGGACCCGCTTGCCGACCCCCTCCCAGATCACCTTGGGGGCGCTCATGAAGCCGTCCTCGGCCATGATCTCGCCCAGCTCGCTGGCGCCCGCCGCCTCCAGGCGCAGGTCCAGCTCCAGCTGCAGGGAGCGGCTGACGATCTCGGTCAGGGCCCGGGGCTCCAGGCGCCGCGCCTCCGGCCCCAGCCGCTCGGCCAGGCGGCCGGCCATGCGCAGGACCTCCACGTCCTTGCGCACCCGCACGTCCACTCCGGGGCGCAGAACCTTGACCGCCACCTTGCGCCCGTCGGCCAGGGTGGCCGGATGGGCCTGGGCGATGGAGGCCGCCGCGATCGGCTCGCCAAAGCTGGCGAACAGGGACTCCACCGGCCGGTCCAGCTCACTGGCCACCACGGCTCGGGCGATCGCGATGGGGAAGGGCGCCAGCCTGTCCTTCAGGTGGGACAGGTCGTCGGCGAAGGTGCGGCCGAAGATGTCCGCCCGGGTGGACAGCACCTGGCCCAGCTTGATCGCCGCCGGCCCGAGGCTTTCCAGCACCGCCGCCAGCCGCTCGCCCGGCCGGCCCTGGCGCGCCTTGGGCCCG
>JARLIP010000174.1 GCA_031291685.1 Caulobacteraceae bacterium
GGATGGGACACCGACTACCTCAACACCCTAATCGGAAATATTCGCCGTTAACCCGGATTCAGAGCCCTGCATCAATAGCCGTTTATTCGCGCATAGCGGTCGCGATGATAGGACTGACTACCAAAGGCCGCCTCGCAGGCCCGGGCCCGCTTCAGATAGAGGCCCGCGTCGTGGGCGTCGGTCATGCCGATGCCCCCGTGCATCTGCACCATCTCGTTGGAGATCAGGTGCAGGGTGTCACCCATCCGGGCCTTGGCCAGGGAGGCCAACTCGGGGACGTCCGGGGTGTCGTTGTCGATGGCCGCCAGGGCCGCCTCGACCGCCGAGCGGGTCAGTTCCAGCTCGGTGAACATCTTGGCCGCCCGGTGTTGCAGGGCCTGGAAGCTGCCGATCAGCTGGCCGAACTGCACCCGGGTCTTGAGGTAGTCGAGGGTGGTCTCGAAGGCCTGGGTGGCGGCGCCCAGCATCTCGGCGGCCAGGCCCGCGCGGGCGCGGTCCAGGGTCTTTTCAAGCAGGCTCCAGCCCTTGTCCGCCTCGCCCAGCAGCGCACCGGCGCCCACGGTCACGTCCGTGAAGGTCAGGGCCGCGCAGCCGCGGCTGTCGGCCAGCTTGCGCTGATGCCGGGTCAGGCCCTTGGCGTCCCCGGGAACCAGGAACAGGCTGATCCCGTCGGTGTCGCCAGGCTGGCCCGAGGTGCGGGCGGCGACCACGAACAGGCCGGCGGCCAAGCCTTCAAGCACGAAGCTCTTTTCCCCGGTCAGGGTCCAGCCGTCCCCGGACTTCACGGCCTTGAGGGCGATCTTTTCCGGGGCGTGGTGGGCGCCTTCGTCCACCGCCAGGGTCGCCACCACCTCGCCGGAGGCGATCTTGGGCAGCCATTCGGCCTTCTGGGCGTCGCCGCCCCCTAGGATGATGGCGCTGGCGCCGGCCAGGGCGCTGGACAGCAGGGGCGAGGCGGTCAGGGTCTTGCCGGTCTCCTCCAGCACCAGGCCCAGGCTCAGATAGCCGAAGTCCGATCCGCCAAATTCCTCGGGGATGATCACCCCGGTCCAGCCCATCTCGGCCATCTCGGCGAAGATCGCCGGGTCGTAGCCGATGTCGGAGCCGGAATCGCGCACCTTGCGGAAGGCGGAGACGGGGGACTTGTCTTGGGTCCAGGTGCGCGCCGCGTCGCGCAGCATGCTCTGTTCTTCAGTCAGAACGGCCATGGGTCATTAAATCCTTAGTTCGAACCGTGATTGAGATGATCGGGCAGATTGAGAATCCGCTTCGAGATGATGTTGTTCTGGATCTCGGCCGAGCCGCCGTAGATCGTGGTGGCCTTGCCGCCGAGCCAGATCCGGACGGCGGACAGTTCCTCGGGCTTGAAGCCCTCGCCCTCCCAGCCCAGGCCCTGGTTACCCATGATCTCCAGGGTCAGCTCGGCCTTGTCCTGGCCGATCTTGGAGCCGGCGTTCTTCATGATCGAGGTGGCGGCGCTGGGCCCCTGGTTGGAGCGGGCTTCCAGCATCGAGCGCATCGCCGTCAGCTGGAAGGCGCGCTGTTCCATGTCGTGGGCGACGATGCGCGCGCGCAGGTCGCCGTCGGCGATCCGGCCCTTCTCGTCCACCCCGACATAGGTCTTGGCCAGCTGGGTGACCGGCGGGCCGAACAGGTGGCGCCCGGCGGTGCCGCCACCCCCCGACAGGCTGTTGCGCTCGTGTTGCAACAGGCGCTTGGCGATGGTCCAGCCCCCGCCCAGGGGGCCGACCAGGTTCTCCTTGGGAACCTTCACATCGGTGAAGAAGGTCTCGCAGAAGGGCGACACCCCGCTGATCAGCTTGATCGGCCGGGTCTCGACCCCCGGGGTGCGCATGTCGATCAACAGGAAGCTGATGCCCTCATGCTTCTTGGTGGTGTCGGTGCGCACCAGGCAAAAACACCAGTCGGCGTACTGGCCGCCGGAGGTCCAGACCTTCTGGCCATTGACCAGATAGTGGTCGCCCTTGTCCTCGCACTTGGTCTGAAGGGAGGCCAGATCCGAGCCGGCGCCCGGTTCGGAAAAGCCCTGGCACCAGCGGATCTCGCCGGTGGCGATGGGGGGGATGTGGCGCTGTTTCTGCTCTTCCGTGCCATATTCCAGCAAGGTGGGGCCGAACATCATCACGCCCATGCCGGCGATCGGGTTCCAGGCCCCGACCTTGCTCATTTCCTGTTGCAGCGCCCGGGCCTGGCCGGCTGAAAGCCCGCCGCCGCCATAGGCCTTAGGCCAGGTGGGCGTGCCCCAGCCGCGCTCGCCCACGGCCTTGGCCCAGACCCTGTAGTCGGGGTCGGCCCCGGGGCCGGCTTCCTGCAACATCATCGCCCCGCGCCCCTTGAGGGCGGTCGGGAAATTCGCCTCGACCCAGCTCCGCGCCTCCGCGCGGAAGCCTTCGAGGTCTTCGCCTCCGAAATCGGCCATTATCCGTTCCCTAAATTGGTCTTGTTATAAGTCTTTGAAAAATTGGTGCTTACTGCCTATCTATACTCAATTCCGCCCATCCCCGAGAAAGCGGGGATGGGCGGGTGTCGGGGATCTACTGGTGATCGAGCAGGCCCAGGACCCGCTTGGCCACCACGTTCAGATTGACCTCGGACGTGCCGCCCTCGATCGAGTTGCCCTTGGAGCGCAGCCAGCCGCGCACGGCGGTGATCTCCTCGGGCGCATAGCCCTCGCCCTCCCAGCCCAGGCCCTGGTGGCCCATGGCCTCGACCATCAGCTCGGCCCGTTCCTGGGCCATGGTGGCGGCGGCGTATTTGATGATCGAGGTGGCGGCGCTGGGGCCTTTGCTGGCCCGGGATTCCAGCTCGACCCGGCGCACGGTCTGCAGGAAGGCCTGCATCTCCATGCGGTTCTTGGTGATCCGGGTGCGCAGGTCCCCGTCGGCCAGGCGGCCGGTGGCGTCGACCCCGTGATATTGCTTGGCGATCTGGCCCAGATCCCCCGCGGCGCCCCCGGCGCTGCCGCCGGAGCCCATGCCGCCGGAGATGTTCTGCCGTTCGTATTGCAACAGGCGCTTGGCGATGTCCCAGCCGACATTGAGCTTGCCCACCAGATTGGTCTTGGGGACCTTCACGTCGGTGAAGAAGGTCTCGCAGAAGGGCGAGGAGCCGCTGATCAGCTTGATCGGCCGGGTCTCGACGCCGGGGGTGCCCATGTCGATCAGCAGGAAGCTGACCCCCTCATGCTTCTTGCTGGTGTCCGTGCGCAC
>JARLIP010000175.1 GCA_031291685.1 Caulobacteraceae bacterium
GGATGGCTTCCGGCACCTCGCGGGCCTTGCCGTGGCCGAAGCCCACGCGGCCCTTCTGGTCGCCCACCACCATCAGGGCGGCGAAGGAGAACCGACGCCCGCCTTTGACGGTCGCCGCAACACGATTGATGTGCACCAGCTTCTCGACGATATCGCTATCGGCGCGCTCTTCCTGGTTGCGATCCCGACGATCCCGCCGTTCACCGCCGCCGCGCTGTTGTTCGCCTCGGGCCATACTTTGGGTTCCTTAGAAATTCAGGCCGGCTTCGCGCGCGGCGTCGGCCAGGGCCTTGACCCGACCGTGATAAATGAAGCCGCCGCGATCGAACACGACGTCCTTAACGCCTTTTTCAATGGCGCGCTCGGCGACAAGCTTACCGACGATAGCGGCGGCTTCCTTGTCCGAACCGTGCTTACCCTTGCCGCCTTCCAGAGAAGAAGCGGCGGCCAGGGTGACGCCACCGGCGTCGTCAATGATCTGGGCGTAGATGTTCTTGGACGAACGGAACACCGACAGACGCGGACGGCCGTTCGAAAGCGCCTTGAGCCGCAGACGAGTGCGTTGCGCGCGGCGCTTTGAGGTTTCTCGGGGTGACAGCGCCATGGCTTACTTCTTCTTGCCTTCTTTGCGGCGGACAGCTTCACCGGCATAGCGCACGCCCTTGCCCTTATAGGGCTCCGGCGGACGGATCCGACGGATGCGGGCGGCGACTTCGCCAACCAGTTGCTTGTCGATGCCGGCGATCTTGATCTCGGTCTGCTTGGGCACCGCGAAGGTGATGCCCGCGGGCGGCGGCATATCGACTTCGTGGGAGAAGCCGAGTTGCATGCTGAGGTTGGCGCCCTTCAAGGCGGCGCGATAACCAACGCCGACCAGTTCAAGGCTTTCCTCATAGCCCTGGGTGACCCCATGGACCATGTTTCCGACCAAGGTGCGCGACAGGCCCCACATGGCTTTCGCCCGCGTGGAGTCGTCCCGGGGAGCCAGCGACAGTTCGCCATTGGCCTGGGTGATTTCGATTTCGTCGACGACGGTCCAGGTGAGTTGGCCCTTGGGCCCCTTCACCGAGACGGTTTGTCCATCCAGCGTAACCGTGACGCCGGCGGGGACCGCAATCGCTTTCTTGCCGATCCGTGACATGACTGTTCCTTTCTCCCGCGCCCTAATAGACGCGGCAGATCACTTCGCCGCCGACATTAGCGTCGCGGGCGGCGGAGTCGGACATGACGCCCTTGGGCGTCGACAGGATCGAGATCCCGAGGCCGTTCTTGATCGGCTTCAGGTCCTTGATCGACGAATAGACCCGACGGCCGGGCTTGGAGACGCGGGCGATTTCCGCGATCACCGGCTCACCGTCGAAATATTTCAGTTCGATCTCGAACTCCGGGAACTCGCCGGGGTTTTGCACGACCGAATAGCCACGGATGTAGCCTTCGTCCTGCAAAACGTCGAGCACGCGCTGGCGAAGCTTCGACGCGGGCGTCAAAACCTTGGACCGCTTGCGCATTGCGGCGTTCTTGATGCGGGCGATCATATCGCCGATGGGGTCGTTCACAGCCATGGGACCCTCCTCACCAGCTCGATTTCACGAGGCCGGGGATCTGGCCGTTCGAGCCAAGCTCGCGCAGCGCAATCCGTGACATCCTGAGTTTGCGATAATAGGCGCGCGGACGACCGGTGACTTCACACCGATTGCGGATACGCGTCTTGGACGAATTGCGGGGCAATTTCGCCAGCTTGAGCCGGGCTTCGAAGCGTTCTTCGAGGGGCAGGCTCTCGTCGTTGGCGATCGCCTGCAGCGCTTCGCGCTTGCCGGCGTATTGCTTCACGAGCTTTTTGACCAGCTCGTTGCGGTTCATCGCGCTTTTCTTGGCCATTTGAGTTCTTTCCTCCCGCTCAGTTCGTCGTGAACGGGAACTGGAAAGCCCGCAGAAGCTCACGCGCTTCGTTATCGGTGCGGGCCGTGGTGCAGACGATGATGTCCATCCCCCACATCTGATCGATCTCGTCGTAGTTGATCTCCGGGAACACGATGTGTTCACGCAAACCCATGGCGTAGTTGCCACGACCATCGAACGAGGTCGGCTTCAGACCGCGGAAGTCCTTCACCCGCGGCAGAGCGATGGTGATCAGCCGGTCGAGGAACTCATACATGCGTTCCTTGCGCAGCGTGACCTTGGCGCCGATCACCATGCCTTCGCGCAGCTTGAAGCCGGCGATGGAGGTGCGGGCCTTGGTGGCGACGGGCTTTTGGCCCGTGATCGCCGCCAGGTCTTTCATCGCCGCGTTGACCTTCTTGGAGTCGGCCACGGCCTCGCCGATACCCATGTTCACGACGATCTTGTCGAGCTTGGGGATCTGCATCTCGTTGGTGTAGCCGAACTGTTCCTTCATCGCGGCGCGAATACGCGCCTGATAATCGGACTTAAGCCGCGGCTCGTAAGCTTGCTCAGCCATCGATGACCTCGCCCGATTTCTTGGCCACGCGGACCTTCTTTCCATCCTCGATGCGGAAACCGACGCGTGTCGGTTCACCGGACTTGGGGTCCACGAAGGCCACATTGGAAATGTGAAGCGCGGCTTCCTTGTTGCGGATGCCGCCCTGCGGATCGGACTGGGTCGGGCGGGTATGGCGCTTGACCATATTCACACCGGCGACCACCAAGCGGTCTTCCTTGGGGAGGACCTTCACGACGTTGCCCTGGCGGCCCTTATCCTTGCCCGCCAGCACGACGACCCGGTCGCCCTTCTTGATCTTCGCAGCCATCACAGCACCTCAGGGGCGAGGGAGATGATCTTCATGTGGTTCTTGGCGCGCAGTTCACGGGGAACCGGGCCAAAAATCCGCGTGCCGATCGGCTCACTTTGCTTATTGACGATTACGGCGGCGTTGCGGTCGAAGCGGATCAGGGACCCGTCCTTGCGCTTGATGCCTTGGCTGGTGCGAACAACGATCGCTCGCAGCACGTCGCCCTTTTTCACCCGACCCCGCGGAATTGCTTCCTTAACGGAGACGACGATCAGGTCGCCGACACTGGCGTAGCGACGGCCCGCGCCGCCCAGCACCTTGATGCACATGACCCGGCGAGCGCCCGAATTATCGGCGACCTCCAGGTTAGTTTGCATCTGGATCATGGTTTCAAACCTTCCAGAACTATTGGCCGGAGGCCTGGGCGGCCTTTGGCAGGACTTCCCAGGTCTTCAGCTTCGATTTCGGCGCGCACTCGATGATCCGAGCCGTCTCACCGGCCTTGTAGTCATTGCCCTCGTCGTGGGCGTGGTACCGCTTCGACCGGCGCACGGTCTTCTTCATGACGGGGTGCAGGAAGGTCCGTTCGACCTTCACCACCACGGTCTTGTCGCCCTTGTCGGAGACGACCACGCCCTCGAGAATTCGCTTCGGCATTGTCTGGTCCTCAGGCTGCGACGGACTTGGCGCGCAGCACCGTCTTGATGCGAGCGATGTCCCTGCGGACCTCGTTCACACGATGGGTCTTTTCAAGCTGACCCGTAGCCGCTTGGAAGCGCAGATTAAACTGCTCTTTCTTAAGCTTCAGCAGTTCATCAGCCAGTTGGTCGGTCGTCAGACCGCGAACGTCGTCGATCTTCATCACGCGTGCTCCACCGCGGGGGCTTCGATGCGCGTCACGACGCGCGTCTTGATCGGCAGCTTGGCCGCGCCGAGACGCAGCGCCTCGCGAGCGATTTCGTCGGAAACGCCGTCGATCTCGAACATGATGCGGCCGGGCGCGACGCGAGCGGCCCAATATTCCACCGCGCCCTTGCCCTTACCCATCCGCACTTCGGCGGGCTTGTCGGTGACCGGCAGATCCGGGAAGATCCGGATCCACACGCGGCCTTGACGCTTCATCTGGCGGGTGATCGCGCGGCGGGCCGCTTCGATCTGACGCGCGGTGATGCGCTCGGGCTCAACAGCCTTCAGCCCGTGGGAGCCGAAGTTCAGCGCCGTGCCACCCTTGGACATGCCATGGATGCGGCCCTTGAACTGCTTACGGAACTTAGTCTTTTTCGGTTGCAGCATAATCTAAACCTCAGCCCGCGCGATCACGGCGTCCGCGGTCGCCGCGGTCACCCCGATCACGATCGCGGTCACGACCGCCGCCCTCACCTGCCGGACCGGACTCGGTGGCCAGGCGCTTGTCCTGAGCCATCGGGTCATGCTCCAGCACCTCGCCCTTGAAGATCCAGGTCTTCACGCCGATGATGCCGTAGGTGGTCTTGGCTTCCGCGAAACAATAGTCGATGTCCGCCCGCAGGGTGTGCAGCGGAACGCGACCTTCGCGATACCATTCCATACGCGCGATTTCCGCACCGCCCAGACGACCCGAAACATTGATCCGGACGCCCTTGGCGCCGAGGCGCATGGTCGATTGGATCGAACGCTTCATGGCGCGGCGGAACGCGACCCGGCGCTCGAGCTGCTGGGCGATGTTCTCGGCCACCAGCTGGGCGTCGGTTTCCGGCTTGCGGACTTCGACGATGTTCAGGTGAACTTCGCCAGCGGTCAGCACCGACAGATCCTTGCGCAGCTTTTCAATGTCCGCGCCCTTCTTGCCGATGATCACGCCAGGGCGCGCGGCATAGATGGTGATGCGGCACTTCTTGTGCGGACGCTCGATGATGATGCGCGAAACGCCGGCTTGACCCAGACGCTTCTTCAGTTCCTTGCGAACCCGCAGATCCTCGTGCAGCAGCTTGCCATACTCATGGCCATCCGCGAACCAGCGCGAATCCCAGGTGCGGTTGATGCCGAGGCGCAAGCCGATCGGATTGACTTTCTGACCCATCAGGCGGCCTCACCAAGTTCACGGACCACGATGGTGATCTCCGAGAAGGGCTTTTCGATGCGCGAGGACCGGCCGCGGGCGCGGGCGGCGAAACGCTTCATCACCAGGTTCTTGCCGACATAGGCCTCGGCCACGATCAGCTGATCGATGTCGAGGTTATGGTTGTTCTCGGCATTGGAGATCGCCGAATACAGCGCCTTGCGGACGTCGGCCGCGATGCGCTTGTGGCTGAACTCCAGTTCATTGAGGGCGCGTTGAACCTTGAGGCCGCGAATGGATTGCGCGACCAGATTCAGCTTGCGCAGACCCGTGCGCAGGGTGCGCACCTTGGCCTGGGCCTCAACCGGCTTCAGCCGGCGTTCTTTTGACTTCTGGCCCATGACTACTTCCTCTTGGCCTTCTTGTCGGCCGCATGTCCGGGGAAATAGCGGGTCGGTGCGAACTCACCGAATTTCATACCCACCATGTCCTCGCTGACCAGCACCGGCACGTGCTTGTGGCCATTGTGAACGCCGAAAGTCAGGCCCACGAACTGGGGCATGATGGTCGAACGGCGCGACCAGGTCTTGATGACGTCCTTACGGCCCGACGCGCGAGCGACATCCGCCTTCTTCAGGAGGTAGCCGTCGACAAAGGGGCCTTTCCAAACCGAACGGGTCATGGCTTAGCGGGCCTTCTTAACGTGACGCGAGCGGATGATGAACTTATCCGTCGTCTTGTTGGTGCGGGTCTTGCGCCCCTTGGTCGGCTTGCCCCAAGGCGTAACCGGGTGACGACCGCCCGAGGTGCGGCCTTCGCCGCCGCCGTGGGGGTGATCGATCGGGTTCATGGCGACACCGCGAACGTGCGGGCGACGACCCATGTGACGCGAACGGCCGGCCTTGCCGAGGTTCTCGTTCATGTGGTCCGGGTTAGAGACCGCGCCGACCGTGGCCATGCAGCCATCCGGAACCATGCGCAGCTCGCCCGAGCCCAGACGGATCTGAGCATAACCGGCGTCACGGCCGACCAGCTGGGCATAGGCGCCGGCCGAACGGGCGATCTGACCGCCCTTGAGGGGCTTCAGCTCGACATTGTGCACGATGGCCCCGATGGGCAGCGAGCGCAGCGGAGCGGCGTTGCCCGGCTTCACGTCGACCTTTTCAGCGGCGATCACTTCATCGCCGACCTTCAGCCGTTGTGGGGCCAGGATGTAGGACAGCTCGCCATCGGCGTACTTGATCAACGCGATGAAGGCGGTGCGGTTCGGGTCGTATTCCAGACGCTGAACCGTGGCCGGCACGCCGAACTTGCGGCGCTTGAAGTCGACCACACGATAGAGCTTCTTGGCGCCGCCGCCGCGGAAACGAACCGCGATACGACCACCGCCGCCACGTCCGCCCTTGCCGGTCAGCCCTTCGACCAGGCTCTTTTCCGGGCGCCCCTTGTGCAGCTCGGACTTGTCGACCAGCACCAGGGCGCGACGGCCCGGCGAAGTCGGATTGAAATGCTTCAAGGCCATCGGATTAGAGCCCCGTCGTAATGTCGATCGACTGGCCTTCGGCCAGTGTCACGATGGCTTTCTTGACGTCGTTGCGACGCCCTTTGATACCGCGGAAGCGCTTGGTCTTACCCTTGACGATCAAGGTGTTGACCTTGGTCACGGTGACCTTGAACAGCTCTTCGACGGCCGCGGCGATCTCGTCCTTGGTCGCATCCTTGGCGACCTTGAACACGACCTTGTTCTGCTCGGAGAGCAGGGTCGTCTTTTCAGTGATGACCGGCGCAAGCACCGTGTCGTAGTGGCGAGCAGTGGCCATTACGCGGCGTCCTTCTCAGAGAAGCGGGCTTCGATCGCCTCGATCGCGGCCTTGGTCAGGACCAGGGTGTCGCGACGCAGGACGTCATAGACGTTCAGACCGGCGTTCGGCAGCACATCCACATGCGGGATGTTGCGGGCCGCCAGCTTGAAGCCGTTATCGACCTCGGGGCCAGCGATGAACAGAGCGTTCTTCAGGCCCAGCTTGGCGAATTGGGCGCGAAGCTCGCCAGTCTTGGCGGATTCGAACGCAACGTCGCTCAGCACCACCAGCGAACCCGCCTTGGCCTTGGAGGACAGCGCGTGACGCAGGGCCAGGGCGCGGACCTTCTTGGGAAGGTCGAAACCGTGGTCGCGAACGATCGGGCCGAAGGCGCGGCTACCGCCGACGAACTGCGGCGCGCGGCGCGAACCGTGACGGGCGCCGCCGGTGCCCTTTTGCTTATACATCTTCTTGCCGGTGCGAGAATTCTCGTTCCGGGTCTGAACCTTGTGCGTGCCGGCCCGGCGCTTGGCCAGCTGCCAGTTCACGCACCGGGCGAGGATGTCGCGACGGATCTCGTCGATGCCGAAAATGGCGTCGGAGAGCTCAATCTCGCCGGCGTTGGCGCCAGCCAGGGTGATGACATCGAGTTTCATCAGCCTTCGGTCCCCGCTTCAGGCGCTTCGACGGCGGCGACTTCGACCTGCGGAGCGACATCAGCCACTTCGCCGGCCTTCTTGAAGGCGCCGGGCTTGGGCAGTTCGACCGGAGCCGAACGCTTCACCGCGTCACGAATTTTCACATAGGTGCCTTCGGTGCCAGGCACCGCGCCCTTGATCAGGATCAGGCCGCGCTCGACATCCACACGGAAGACCGTGAGGTTGAGCGTGGTGACGGTTTCCTGACCCAGATGGCCGGCCATCTTCTTGTTCTTGAAGGTCTTGCCGGGATCCTGACGGTTACCTGTGGAACCCAGCGAACGGTGGGAGAGCGAAACCCCGTGGGTGGCCCGCAGACCACCGAAGTTCCAGCGCTTCATACCGCCGGCGAAGCCCTTACCGACGGTCAGGGCGGTCACGTCCACCGGCTGACCGGCCAGGAAGTGGTCCGCCGTGAACTCGGCGCCGACGTCGATCAGGTTGTCTTCCGAAACCCGGAACTCAGCCAGATGACGCTTCGGCTCGACCAGAGCCTTGGCGAAGTGGCCACGCATGGCCTTGGTGGTGTTCTTGACCTTCTTCGCACCAACACCAAGCTGAAGGGCGACATAGCCGTCCTTATCCTTGGTGCGTTGAGCCGTGACTTGGCAGCCGTCGAGCGACAGCACGGTGACGGGCACGTGGACACCCGCTTCGTCGAAGAAGCGCGTCATGCCCAGCTTTTTGGCGATCACGCCGGTTCGCATTAGCCGGGTCCCCTTACAGCTTGATCTCGACGTCCACGCCCGCGGACAGGTCGAGCTTCATCAGCGCGTCCACAGTCTGCGGGGTCGGATCGACGATATCGAGCACGCGTTTATGCGTGCGGATTTCGAACTGCTCGCGCGACTTCTTATCGACGTGCGGCGAGCGGTTGACGGTGAATTTTTCAATGAGAGTCGGCAGAGGGATCGGGCCGCGCACAGTAGCGCCGGTGCGCTTGGCGGTGTTCACGATCTCACGCGTGGAATGATCCAGCACCCTATGGTCAAAGGCTTTGAGCCGGATGCGGATATTTTGTCGATCCATATCGCCCGAGTTCCTTAAAGCGCTCGCCACGCCGTGTTAGCCGTTTCAAAGACCAGCCCCAGGACCGAGATCCAAGGTAAGCTTCTCGACGTTGCGAGATCCGCAAAACGAATTTGGCCCGCGCGATCACCGCGAGGGCCTGGTTACAGTCGCGTCGCTCTTACGCCATCGGCGGGAGCTATGCAATGTCGGTTCGTCTCGCGGACCGCGTCTAAGCCCTAAGGCCTACAGCCGGTCCAACAGAGATGCGGTTGATACTGTCCGACTCAGGTCCCGTCAAGGGCGATCAGCATCACGGGTCTGAGATATTTTTGTCACAAATCTGATGTGTTTGTACGACATGCCCCTCGACCGGTTGCCCCCGTGGTCGAAGCACACCAGATCGCCGGTCCCGGTTCAAAAACGGACCGGTGTCTTGGGGATACCAGTAAAATGAAAAAGTTGCTTATCGCTTCCGTCGCCGCCCTCGCCACCCTGGTGGCCGCGCCCGCCCTCGCCGCTTCCGGCCAGGTCGACATCGGCTATCACGGCGCCGACGGGCTTGGTTCGGGCAATAACCTGAACGACGTCGTGTTCGGCGGCGCCGTGGCCACCCAGTTCAGTGGCGAATGGGGCGGTCAGTTCGACGCCCACTTCGAACGTATCGACGGGGCCGGCGAACGCACCACGCTGAGCACCGGCACGGCCCACCTGTTCAAGCGCAATGACAGCTACCTCGTGGGCGCCTACGCCTCCGTGGCGGACGTCCTCGGCGCCGGCCTCTATGCGGGCGGCATCGAAGGTCAGAAGTATTTCGACCGCGCCACCCTCTATGGGACCGTCGGCTACGGCACCTCTGACTTCCGCAACAACAACGTCACCGCGTGGAACGTCGCCGCCGACGCGAAGGGTTTCATCACCGACAACCTGACCGTCGACCTGAAGGTGGACTACACCGACGGCCAGCAAAACCTGAACGGCCACGTCACGACCTATGGCGTCGGCGCCGAGTGGAAGCCGGAAGGCCACCCCTTCAGCCTGTTCGCCGAATACGCCCGGCACGCGCCGAGCGGCCGTAGCTTCGGCCTGACCTCGATCTCGGACTACAACACCTACGGCGTCGGCTTCCGCTGGAACTTCGGCGTGAAGACCCTGAAGGAACGCGATCGTTCGGGCGCCAGCCTGCGGACCGGCTCGTTCCTGTCTGACGCCTTCCTCAACTAGGTCAGACCTCCATCTGACCCTGGCGTGGCCTCAATCGCGGGGCCGCGCCGCGCTCTACGGGCCCCGGAGGCGACTCCGGGGCCTTGCTTCATCCAGCGCCGGGTTGGGATCAGCGCGTCAGCACGGCGCCTCGAATTGCTCGGCCCGGGCGCAAAGCGCATCCTTGTTCGCCGCCAGGGCCGGCGGCGCGCCCAGTTCGGGCCTTTGATGCAGCCAGCCAACCTGGGCCAATTCCCGCGTGAGCAGAAACATCGGCAGCAAGGCCACGGCCTCGTCGCTCAGACCGCGCACCGCGCGATACCCCCGCAGGCAAGCCTCGCGGAAGCGAGCGAAATCGGGATGGGACTGATAGCCCAGCAGGGCCACCGCCACGTCATACATATGCCAGCCGAAGGCGGTGTCGTCGAAATCGATCACCACGAACTGCTCGCCATTGCGGATGATGTTGCCGGCATGGAGATCGGCGTGGATCACGCTGTAGATCTCGGGGCTCTTGCCCAGACGGGTCAGAGCCCCGCGGATCCTGTCACGGGTCGCCAACAGCAATCCGGCTTCCGCCTTGGAAAGGATCGCATGTTCCCAGAACGGGCCCCAGAACGGCGCCTCCCCCATCAGGCCCTCGGCGTCCAGCCGATGGCGCTGAAATTCGGCCGGTGGAGTCCACGCGCTGGCCTGATTATGCATCGCCGCCATGATCGCGCCCAGGCGCTCGAAATGATGGGCGTTGATCAATGGGTCCGTCTCGCCCTCGACCACCTTCGCCAGCACCTCCCCCTCGAGCCAGCCCGCGAGGCCGGCCCACCGGCGTTCTCCCGTGGCTCCGATAGGGACCTGGACATAGTCGTCGCCACTCAGGGTCGCGACCGCCTTTGGCGTCCTTACGCCCGCCTCGGACAGGGCCCGGGTCCAGAGGCTCTCCGAGCGCAGCGCCTCGAGCGCGTGATAACCGGGGCGGTGAAGACGCAGGGCATAGACCCCGCCCCGGCGACCATCGCTCACCTTGAAGGTGATATTCTCGCTGATATTTGCGAACTCCAGCGAGGCCGGCTCGATCCCGAAGGCCTTCAGGGCTTCAAGAGCCGCCGGTTCATAGTCGGCCCCGATGACGGTCCTATCCATGCGGTTCAGCGATCGTCTGATCGAAGGCTTCGAGAAACTGCTCCGCGTCCGCCTGCGAGAAGACCAGCGGCGGGCGGATCTTGACGACGTTGTTGAACACGCCCGCGTTGGAGGTCAGGAAGCCCCTGTCCTTCAGTCTTTCACACACATGCGCGGCCAGTTCCGGATCAGGCTCCTTGGCGGGGCCGTCCTTGACCATCTCGACGCCGACGAAGAGGCCCAGCCCCCGAACGTCGCCAATGGCGCTCCAGGCGCCTTTTCGCTGGACCAGGGCCGCCTTGAGCGCCGCGCCAACCGACGCGACGTTCTTGTCCAGTCCCCTGCCCTCGATCTCATCGATCACCGCCATGCCGACCGCGGCCTGCAATGGGCTGGATGAGAAGGTGTTGAAATAGCGGGTTCGGGCCCTGAAGCCCTCCACCAGCTTCCGGCTCGCCGCGGTGGCCGCCAGGGGAAGGCCGTTGCCCATCGGCTTGCCGGTGACCACGATGTCCGGGGTGAAGCCGGACGCCTGATAGCCCCACCATTGGCCGGTGCGGCAATAGCCAGCCTGGACCTCATCGGCGATCACGACCCCACCCGCCGCGTGGACCATCGCCTCGGCGCGGGCCATAAAGCCCACCGGGATATTGGGCAGGCCCTCATTGGCGAAGATCGAGCAGACGATCAGGCCCGCGAAGCCGGCGCCCGAATCCTCAAACCGTCTGATGGCGTCTTCCAGGCGGGCGAGATAGGCGTCGCAGAGCTCAGCCTCGCTCAGCCCCTCCTTGAGAGGCCGATAGGTCTCGGGGAACGGGAAGGCGTGCACCTCGTCGGTCTCGGGCTGCCGGCGGTTCACATAGGTGAGACGGCTGACCAGGTCGCTGTTGCCGTGATAGGTGCCGTCGGTGCAGACGATCCCGCGCCGGCCAGTGGCGAAACGCGCCATCCGCAGGGCGATCTCATTGGCCTCCGTGCCGCTACAGCTGAAGATCACGCTTTCGATCTGGGGACCGTGCAGGGCCGCCAGACGCTCGGCGAAGGCGATGGCGCCCTCGTTGAGATACCGGCTATGGACATTTAACGTCCCCTGCTGACGGGCCATGGCCTCGACCACCCGGGGATTGGCGTGGCCCACGCACGGCACATTATTATAGAGATCGACGTATCGCCGCCCCTCGGCGTCGAACAGATAGGCGCCCTCGCCCCGGACGATGGTCAGGGGCGCGTCGTAGAAAAGCGCGGCTCCCGCGCCGAAGGCCTGATCCCTGCGTCGCCGCAGGTCTTCATTCGCGCCAGCCATGCCCCTCGCCCCTTCGGTCTAGATCGCAGCCAACCCAGCCGTGCGCGCACAGTCAGGATCCAACAATACATAGCTATAGCTATATTTTTAGGGTGCGGTTGGCAAACCCGTTCCCTCGGCGCTGACCTGCACCGAGGGTCGAGTCAATTCTTGTTACTTCCCGGCCGGCGGCAGGACCAGGGCCGGGTCGATGGGACGGGCCTTGTCCTTGGGGGACGGGGCATAGCGGATCTCGAAGTGCAGATCGGGCTGTTCGACCCCGCCGGTCTGACCGACCTGGCCGATCTCGTCGCCCTGGCCCACATGGTCCTTGATCTTCACCTCGGTGCGCGAAAGGTGGGCGTAGGCGGTGACCCAGCCGTCCTCATGCTTGATCAGCACCAGATTGCCGAAGCCGGGCACCTGATTGCCGGCATAGACCACGTCCCCCGCGGCCGCGGCGGCGACAGGCGCGCCCATGGCCGCGGCGATATCCAGACCGTCATTGCGCTGACCGCCGGCCTTGGTCCCGAAGGTCTGCAGCACGGTTCCGGCCACCGGCCAGACGAACCGGCCCTTGCCGGCGCCCATTATCTGCGAGTCGCTGGGCGGCGGGGCGGTCTCCACCACCGGCGGGCCGTTGGAGGATGGCGGCGGCGGGCTCATGCGCGAGGGCGGCGCGGGCCGGCTCGGACGGGTCGGCGGCGCGACGGTGGTTTCGCTGGGGGTCGGAGGGGCCACGGTCTCGCCGCTGATCGGCGCCATGGCCTGGCTCGGCGTCTGTTCCGCGGGGGCTCGCCCGCGCTTCGGCGGTGTGGGCGCGGGCGGTCCGATCACGGTCTTGATCGGGCCATTGTCCTTCACCCCGATCGGCAGGGCGATTTGCTGGCCGGCATGGAGGCGATCGGTGGTGTCGATGTCGTTGATCTCGGCCAAGGCCAGGGCCGGGATATTGAAGCGCCGGGCCACGCCATAGAGGGTGTCGCCGGATTGGATCACATAGGCCTTGGGCGTGGGGATCTTGAGGATCTGCCCCAGGTCCAGGGGATAGGGCTTCTTGAGCTTGTTGGCCTTGATCAGGGCGTCCTTGGGCGTCTGCAGACGCTGGGAGATGACATTGACGGTGTCGCCGTCGCCGACCTTGATCGAATGGGTCTTGTCCTTGGCCGCCTCGACCTTGCCCTGAACGCTGAGACGAACCTCGGGCTTGGGCTCCGGAGGCGCCTCCGCCGGCGTGACGGTCTCGGCGGGGGCGGCGTCGGCGTGACGCCCGCGGCGGCTCTTGGTCTTGGTCGGCGACGCGGGAGCAGCGGCGGGCGGGGCGTTGGAGGGCTCCGAGACCTTGGCTTGGGCGGGGGCCACGGGCGAGGCCTTGGCGGACGGGGCCGCCTTCACCGGGGGCAGTTGCGCGGCCGGCGCCGGGACCGGCGGCGCAACCGTGGCGGGGCGCGGGCTGGCGGGTGCGGGATTGGCTGGCGCGGGGACATAGCGGTCGTCGTCCAGGGGGCGGGTCGCAGGCGCGGCCTGTGACGATGACGGCTGCCCGGTGGCCACGGGCGCATCCGTATCCGATGGCTGCGCACCGGCGCCATGGGCCTCGCCACCCGCCACCAGGGCCGCGGTCAAGGCCGCAAAGGTTAGCCGATTGAAGATGGAAGCCATCGTCACTTCGTCCCTAACTGCCGAAAATCACTATCGCGGTGGAGACTTACGGCGATCAGGCCCACACGCGCCACCCCCAAACCACCGCCTCCTGTGGATCAAAGCTCCTGGGCGACGCCTTCGAGCAGAGGAACAAACCGGACTTCGCAGAGAATTTCCTCGCGGAATCCCCCTCGCCCGTCCCCGGCATAGCGTTTCAAGGTCTGGACTGGACCGCGACCGATCGGCGCGACCAGCACCCCGGAAGGCTTGAGCTGGGAAAGCAACTCTGTGGGCTCGCCCGGCGCCGCCGCTGTGACCAGAATGCGGTCAAAAGGCGCCTGCTCGGGCCAGCCCCGTGCGCCGTCGCTGAACCGGGTGATCACGTTACCCAGCTCCAATTGCCGAAAGCGGGCCTCCGCCTCCCCCAGCAGGGTGCGATAGCGCTCCATCGTATAGACCAGCCGCGCCAGCTTGGAGAGGATGGCGGTCTGATAGCCGGACCCCGTGCCGATCTCCAGCACCCGGGAGCGGGGCTCCAGAGTCAGGGCCTGGGTCATCAGGCCAACGATGAAGGGCTGGCTGATGGTCTGACCACAGGCGATGGGTAGGGCCGAGTCTTCCCAGGCCCGTTCCTGGAACAGGTCCGGGGTGAACAGCTCGCGCGGGGTCCGCTCGAAGGCGGTCAGCACCGCCGGATCGCTCACGCCCTGGGAGCGCAGGCCCAGAATCAGGCGCGCCCGGCGGGTCTCGGGTGTGTCCTCGGGCTCGGCGCTCATCCCCTGGGGGTTCCTGATCTGGGCTCACTCGGGTCGAGGCGCGGCGGCGCGCCCCCCAAGACGGCCTTCAAATCATGCACGCTCTGCCGGTGGGTCAAGTCGATGTGCAGGGGGGTGACCGAAATTCGGCCTTCATAGATCGCCCGAAGGTCAGTCCCCTCCTCCGGTTTGGACATCTGCCCCTTAAAGCCCATCCAATAGTAATCCCGGCCGCGCAGGTCGGTGCGCTTGTCCACATGGCGCTGGAATGAGTCGCGGAAGCCCTGACGGGTGACCTCGACCTCGGTGACCGCCTCGGGCGAGACCGGCGGAAAGTTCAGGTTGAGAATCACCTGGTCGGACCAGCCGGCCTTGAACAGATGAGCGATGATCCCCGGAGCGAAGGCCTCGGCGGTCTCGAAATGGATCCTGGCCTCGTCGTGGAACAGGGCCAGGGACTGGGACAGGGCGACGGAGGGAATGCCCAGGGCCATGCCCTCGATGGCGCCGGCCACGGTGCCGGACAGGGTGACGTCCTCGGCCAGGTTCTGGCCGCGATTGACCCCCGACAGCACCAGATCCGGGGTCTTGTCCTTGATCAACTCTTGCACCGCCAACAGAACGCAGTCGGTGGGGGTGCCGTCCACGGCGAAGCGCTGGTCCCCCATGCGCCTAACCCGCAAGGGATCGCTGAGGGTCAGGGCGCGGCTGGCGCCGGACTGCTCGACCTCGGGCGCCACCACCCAGACATCGTCGGTGAGGGCGCGGGCGATCCGCTCCAGGGCGGCCAGGCCCTCGGCGTTGATCCCGTCGTCATTGGTGATGAGGATGCGCAAAATCGGGTCAGCCTATATGGGTCAGGCCGCCCATATAGGGCTGCAGCGTCTGGGGAATGGCTATCCGGCCGTTCTCGTCCTGATAGTTCTCGATCACCGCCACCAGGGTGCGGCCCACGGCCAAGCCCGAACCGTTGAGCGTGTGGACAAAGCGCGTGCCCTTCTCCCCGGCCTTGCGCACCCGCGCGTCCATCCGACGGGCCTGGAAGTCCCCGCAGTTGGAGCAGGAGCTGATCTCCCGATAGGTGGCCTGGGACGGCAGCCAGACCTCGAGGTCGTAGGTCCTGCGGGCGGAAAAGCCCATGTCGCCGGTGCACAGCTTCACGGTGCGGAACGGCAGTTCCAGGCCCTTGAGGATGGCCTCGGCGCATTGGACCATGCGCTCGTGCTCTTCCTCGGACTGTTCCGGGGCCGTGATGGAGACCATCTCGACCTTCTGGAACTGGTGCTGGCGGATCATGCCCCGAGTGTCGCGCCCAGAGGCGCCGGCCTCGGAGCGGAAGCAGTGGGTCAGGGCGGTGAGCCGAAGGGGCAGCTCGCCCTCCTCAAGGATCTGTTCGCGCACCAGATTGGTCAGGGAGACCTCGGCGGTGGGGATCAGCCAGCGACCGTCGGTGGTCTGGAACAGGTCTTCGGCGAATTTCGGCAGCTGGGCGGTGCCAAAGACGGCCTCGTCCCGCACCAGCAGCGGCGGCGAGACCTCGGTATAGCCGTGCTCCTGGGTCTGGATGTCGAGCATGAACTGGCCCAGGGCCCGCTCCAGCCGCGCCAGACCGCCCTTCAGCACCACGAAGCGGGCGCCGGAGATGCGGGCCGCGGCCTCGAAATCCATCAGGCCCAGGGCCGAGCCCAGGTCCACGTGATCCTTGGGGGCGGCGATGGCGAAGGGCTCGCCCCAGCGGCGCACCTCCTCATTTCCGCTCTCGTCCTCCCCAAGAGGCACGTCGTCGGCCGGCAGGTTGGGCAGGGCCGCCAGTATGTCCTTCAGCCTTTCGCCAACGGTCCTTTCCAGCTCGGTCTGCTCGGCGATGACGCCCTTGAGCTGGTCGACCTCGGCCATCAGCTCGGCGGCCTGGGCCTCGTCCTTCTTGGCCTTGGCCATGCCGATCAGCTTGGAGGCGTCGTTGCGGCGGGACTGAGCGGCCTGCAGCGCGGTCTGGGCGGCGCGAAGCTCCGCGTCGAGAGCCAGGATCGCCGGGGTCTGGGGCGACAGGCCCTTCGAGCCCCAGGCCTTGTCGTACGCCTCGGGGTTGTCTCGGATGGCCTTGATGTCGTGCATGGGTTCGCGCCCGGTCTGGAGGTAAGCGGCCTCCTTTAAGGCGCGTCGTTCATGGCGCCAACAGCCGCGGCGACATCCTGGGCGTCCAAGGCCCGGCAATCCAGGCGCATCATGGAAAAATCGACGGTCGCCCCCGTCAGGCCAAGCTCGGTCAGGCCAGGTCGGCGTAGGCGTCCTCGCGCTTGCGGCGACGCTCGATCAGCCACACGCACAGAATCGAGACCTCGTAGAGCAGCACCCCCGGCAGGGCCAAGGTCATCATGCTCACCGGATCGGGGGGCGTCAGGATCGCGGCGACCACGAACACCCCGACGATGGCGTAGCGCCGGGCGGCGGCGAGCATCTGCGTGGTGACGATGCCGGCCATCCCCAAAAGGGCCAGGACCACCGGCAGTTGGAAGCACAGACCAAAGGCCAGGAGCAGACTGGTGACCAGGGTCAGATAGTCCGACACCTTGGGCAGCAGTTGCACCTCGATCGGACCCGATCCCATGATCTGCTGGTTCAGGGAGAACCACAGGACGAAGGGCAGCATGATGAAATAAACCAGCGCCGCGCCCAGCAGGAACAGGACCGGCGAGGCGGTGAGGAACGGCAGGAAGGCCTTGCGCTCGCGTTTGTACAGTCCTGGCGCGACGAACCGATAGAGCTGGAAGGCCAGGACCGGGAAGGTCAGGACGATGGCGCCGAACCCAGCCAGCTTGACCTTGGTGAAGAAGAATTCGAGAGGCTCTGTATAGACCAGATGCAGGCTCTCGGCCTGACCGTGGGCCACGGACTTGACCCCGATCACCGCGAGAAACAGGTCGAACATCCCCTGGTGGCCGCTGGCCTTCTGCGCCGCGATGAGATCCGCCGCCCGCACGAAGGGGCCGAGCAGGAAGATGTAGATGTCCTTGGAAAAGGCGAAGCAGATCACGAACCCGAAAGCCAGGGCGGCCGCGCAGACGATCAGGCGCGAGCGCAGTTCGGTCAGATGGTCCAGCAACGGGGCGCGGGAGGCCTCGATCTCGTCGTCGTCGTGAAAGCTCACGGGGCCTCGCTGGTGGGCGGTTCGGCGATTGGGGCGTCGGCGGCCGGCTTGGCGCGGGATTTACGCGGCGCACGGGGCTTGGGAGCCTTGGCCAGTTCGGCCTCCAC
>JARLIP010000176.1 GCA_031291685.1 Caulobacteraceae bacterium
GTTGGCGACGGGGCTGTTCCTAGACCTGTTCTGGGGTGGGCCGGCGGGGCTGTGGGCGGTGTCGGTGCTGGCGCCCTATGGCCTGGTGCTCAGCGCCCGAAGCGTTCTGACCGGCCAGAGCGAGCTGATGCGCCTGGTCTGGTATGTGACCAGCGTCGCGGTGGCCCTGGGCACGGGCTATTTCCTGACCTCGCTGGACTCCCTGGCCTTTCCAAACCTGTGGGCGGTGTTCTGGCAATTTCTCGCCACATGCCTGCTCTATCCCATGGCCCATCGCTTGATCGCGCGCTTTGAGGATGCGGACGTCCGCTTTCGATGACCGAACCGTCTATCTTCTTCAACGAGGTGAACGAGCGGCAGGGGGTGTTCCACCGGCGCGCCTTCCTGATGGGCGGGCTGATCACCGCCGGCCTCGTGACCCTGGGCGGGCGGCTGGCGGAGTTGCAGATCGTCGAGAACGGCCGCTACACCACCCTGGCGGCCAACAACCAGTACAATTTTCGGCTGGTGCCGCCGCCCCGGGGGCGGATCCTGGACCGCAATGGGGTGGAGCTGGCCTCCAACCGGCCCAACTTCCGGCTGCTGCTGCTGAAGGACCAGGTGGCCGACGTGGACGCGGCCCTGGACACCGTGGCCCAACTGATCCCGATCACCCCGGAGCGGCGACGCCAGCTGAGGCGCGAGATCGAGAACAGCCAGCGGTTCGTGCCCGTGGCCCTGGCCGAGGATCTGAGCTGGGACGAGTTCGCCCGCCTGAACGTGCGCACGCCGGAGCTGGCGGGATTGCAGGCGGATATGAGCGAGGCGCGGGTCTATCCGTTCGGCGGCGCCTTCTCCCACGTGATCGGCTACGTCTCGAAGGTCTCGGACGCGGCGATCAAGGCCGCGGGGCCCAACCCCGATCCCCTGCTGCTCAACCCCGGCTTCAGGATCGGCAAGCAGGGCGTTGAAAAGTCCCTGGATCTGGATCTGCGCGGCAAGGCCGGCGGGCAGAAGGTCGAGGTCGACGCCCGGGGGCGGATGATCCGCGAGGATCCCCTCGGCGACATCAAGCCGACGCCAGGCAAGGAGGTGGTCCTGACCCTGGACGCCGACGTGCAGAACCGGGCCATGGAGGCCTTTGGCGCCGATTCCGGGGCGGCGGTGATGATGGACTGCCGCTCGGGCGACATCCTGTGCATGTATTCAGGGCCAAGCTTCGACGCCAACCGCTTCGTCAAGGGGCTGAGCGGCCAGGAATACGGCGCCCTGGTGGGCTATGACCGCAAACCGCTGCTGAACAAGGCCCTGACGGCGACCTATCCCCCGGGCTCGACCTTCAAGACCATGGTGGCGGTGGCCGCCCTGGAAAAGGGCATCGATCCCAGCCGCACCTATACCTGTTCCGGCTCCTGGCATTTCGGCAACCGGGTGTGGCACTGCGACAAGGCCCACGGCACCTTGAACATGCACGATGCGATCAAGACCTCGTGCGACATCTATTTCTACCAGACCGCCCTGGCCCTGGGGCCGGACGCCATCGCCATGACCGCGCGCAAGTTCGGCCTGGGGGAGATCTTCGATATCGGCATTCCCGGGCAGAAGGCGGGCCTGGTGCCGGACACGGCCTATAAGCGGCGCAACTTCCCCCGCGATCCGGCCTGGCATCCCGGCGAGACCCCCAGTTTCGGCATCGGCCAGGGCTATCTGAACCTCAATCCGCTTCAGCTGTGCGTGATGGTGGCGCGGCTGGCCAATGGCGCCAAGGCCCTGCAACCGCGGCTGATCCACTCCATCGGCGGTGTGTTGCAGCCCGCGGGCTCGGCGGCGCCGGACCTGCCGGTGGCGCGGGAGCATATCGATTTCGTGCGCGCGGCCATGGCCTCGGTGGCCAATGACGTGGGCGGCACCGCCTATGCCGCCAGTCAGCTGGGTCTGGGGCCGGTGATGATGGCCGGCAAGACCGGCACCGCCCAAGCGCGCAACTTCAAGGCCGGCGGCTCGCGCAAGACCGAGGGCCTGGCCTGGGAATACAAGGAGCACGCCTGGTTCATCGCCTTCGCCCCGGTGGATGATCCGCGCTACGCCCTCAGCGTGCTGGTGGAGCACGGGGGCTTCGGCGCCCAGGCGGCGGCCCCAAAGGCCCGGGAGATCATGCGGGTGGCCCTGCTCAAGGACCCGGAGATCCGGGCGCGGATCGAAAAGCCCATGCCCATGCCGGAACTGCCGCCTACGCCCGAGGGGGTGCGGCCCGAAGGGGTGGCGCCGCCCGAACCCACGGACGATCCGCCCTCCGGACAACCGGCGGGCCTGCCCGCGGCCGCGGCGGCCGCGCCATCGGGGAGGGGACGATGACCTCCAGCGCCCTGACGCGGCCAGGCGAACGCGACCGCCTGGTCATCAAGTTCGGCCAAATCGACTGGACCCTGACGGCGCTGTTGTGCCTGATCGCGGGCGCCGGCGGGCTGATGCTCTATTCAATCGCCGGCAGCGCCTGGGAGCCCTGGGCGGCCAAGCATTTGATGCGGTTCGGGTTTTTCCTGCTGCTGATGCTGGTCCTGGCCCTGGTGGACCTGAGGGTCTGGTTCATCCTGGCCTATCCCGTCTATGGGGTGGGGCTGGTGCTGCTGGTGGCGGTGATGCTGTTCGGGCACTCGTCCCTGGGCGCCACCCGCTGGCTGCAACTGGGACCGCTCCAGATCCAGCCGTCGGAGATCATGAAGATCGGCCTGGTCCTGGCCCTGGCGCGGTTCTACCACGGGCTGTCGGCCTATAACGCCCGGCTGTCCTGGTGGCTGCTGATCCCGGCGGGGATGATCGCCGTGCCAGCCCTGCTGGTGGCCAAGCAGCCGGACCTGGGCACCGCCATCCTCCTGGTGGCCACTGGGGGCGCGGTGGTGGTGCTGGCGGGGCTGAGCCTGAGGGTGATCGGCGCGGGGATCGTGGGGCTGGCGGCCATCGTGCCGCTGTTCGTCAAGTTCGTGATGAAGGACTATCAGCGCGACCGGATCCTGACCTTCCTGCATCCGGAGAACGACCCCTCCGGCTCTGGCTATCACATCCTCCAGGCCAAGATCGCCCTGGGCTCGGGGGGCGTCCTGGGCAAGGGCTATGGCCTGGGCTCGCAGAGCCAGCTGAACTTCCTGCCGGAAAAGCAGACCGACTTCATCTTCGCCACCCTGGCCGAGGAGTTCGGTCTGGTGGGGTGCGTGTCGATGTTGCTGCTCTATGGGGCGGCCATCGTCATCGCCATCCGCATCGCCAGCCTGTCCCACAGCCATTTCGGCCGCCTGAGCGCGGCGGGGGTCACGGCCACCTTCGCCCTCTATGTGCTGATCAACGGAGCCATGGTCATGGGCCTGGCGCCGGTGGTGGGGGTGCCCATGCCGCTGCTCTCCTATGGCGGCACGGTGATGCTGACGGTGATGGTCGGCTTCGGCCTGGTCCAGGCCGTGCGGGTGCACCGCTATTCCGAGGTCACCAGCGGCAAGGGCGCGGTGCTGTAGGGGCAGGGGCGTCGTCTATGCGTCCTTCGACTCGCGCTCTTAGGAGCGCGGCTCAGGATGTAAGCGGGGCAAATTCCCGTGCTTTAAACGGCGGCGAGGCTGAGGAGGCTTGGCAAGCTGGGGACGCAGTCGGCGCCTGGGACGTTGAAGCGATCGCCGAGGAAGCGCCAGAAGGAGATGTTGA
>JARLIP010000177.1 GCA_031291685.1 Caulobacteraceae bacterium
CGCCAGGAACAGGTGCGACAAGACCTGGTGGGCCTCCTCACCCGCAGGGTCGCCGACGAGATCGCCCCGGAGCGGGAGCTGAACGAGGCCAAGGCCGCCCTGGAGGGCGTGCGGGCCACTATTCCGCCCCTGACCAGCGCCCTTAAGGCCCAGCTCAACCGCCTCGATGTGCTGATGGGCGCCCAGCCCGGGACCTATCGCGCCGAACTGGAGGCTGAGGGCGCCATTCCCGCCGCCCCCGCCATCGCCGGCGCCGACGGCCCCGCCAGCCTCCTGCGCCGCCGCCCGGACCTGGCCGCCGCCGAGCAAAGACTGATCGCCAGCAACGCTCGTATCGGCGAGGCGGTGTCGGACTACTATCCCAAGGTCTCGATCGGCGGCCTCCTGGGCGTCGAGAGCCTGGACGCCGGCAAGCTGTTCACCGGGGACGCCCTTCAGCATCAGATCGGGGCCGGCCTGCGCTGGCGCCTGTTCGACTTTGGCCGGGTGGACGCGGAGGTCGCCGCCGCCAAGGGGCGCAACGCCGAGGCCCTGGCCGCCTATCGCGGCGCCGTGCTGCGCGCCGCCGAGGAGGTCGAGGACGCCTTCAGCGACCTGACCCAGCAGCAGGCCCGGGCCGAGGCCTTGCAACGGCAGGTCACCCACCTGACCCTGGCCCGCGCCCAGGCCGAGAAGGCCTATGAGGGCGGCGTGATCAGCCTGGTCGAGGTGCGGGACGCCGATCGCGAGCTGCTGGGCGCCGCCGATCAACTGGCCCAGGCCCGGGCCGGCGCGGCCCAGGCCGCCGTCGCCTGCTTCCGCGCCCTGGGCGGCGGCTGGCGCGCCGATCCCGAACCCCGCCAGCTCGACCGAGCCTGACTCCCAACCGGGGAGCGCCATGCGCGCCCCATGACATGACGACCATCATCAAAAGGAGACGAAAACCATGACCTATTCCATCCCCAAGGGCGCGGCCCTGATCACCGGCGCCTCCAGCGGCATCGGCGCGGTCTATGCCGACCGCCTGGCCAGGCGCGGCCACGACCTGATCCTGGTGGCCCGGGACATCGACCGGCTGGACGCCCTGGCCGCCCGCCTGACCACCCAGACCGGGGTCAAGGTCGATGTGCTCAAGGCCGACCTGGCGGACCGCGCCCAGCGCCGGGCCGTCGAGGACCGCCTGGCCAGCGACCCGACCATCAGCATCCTGGTCAACAATGCCGGCATCTCGGTGGGCGGGCCGGTGACCGGCGGCGACCTCGACAAGCTGGAAACCATCATCGACCTGAACATCACCGCCGCCACCCGCCTGGCCGGGGCCGCCGCCACCGCCTTCGCCGGCCGGGGCGCCGGGCTGATCATCAATATCGCCTCGGTCCTGGCCCTGGCGCCGGAGATCACCAACGGAGTCTATGCCGGCAGCAAGGCCTACATCCTCAATCTCAGCCACGCGCTGAATGTGGAGCTGGCCAGCCGTGGGGTGCGGGTCCAGACGGTGCTGCCCGGCGCCACCCGAACCGAGATCTGGGCCCGGTCCGGCATCAATATCGACACCTTCCCTGCGGAAATGGTCATGGAGGTGGACGACATGGTCGACGCCGCCCTGGCCGGGCTGGACGCGGGCGAGCTGGTGACCATCCCTTCCCTGCCTGACGTCGTCGACTGGAACGCCTTCGAGGCCGCCCGGGCCAATCTACGCCCCAACCTGTCCCGCGACCGCTCCGCCGAGCGGTTCCGCGAGACCGAGCCGGCGGTCTGAGCCGGATCGCTAAGAGCATGTTCGGGCCGGGCGATTTGCTCAGGCCTGAACATGGTCTAGAGACCGGTCATGACCTCCTATGCCGACGGCGCCCTGCTGCTCTCCATCGACGGCGCGGTCGCCACCATCACCCTGAACCGGCCCGCTCAGCGCAACGCCCTCAACGCGGCCATGTGGCGGGCTCTTCCCGAGGCGGCGGCCAAGGTCGCCAATAACCCTTCAATCCGGGTGCTGGTCATGCGCGGCGCCGGCGGCCACTTCGCCTCGGGCGCCGACATCGCCGAGTTCCCGGTGCTGTTCGCCAGCCGTGAGACGACCCTGGCCTATGAGCAGGGCCTGGAGGACGCCACCGCCGCCATCGCGGGGCTCGGCAAGCCGGTGATCGCCCTGATCGAGGGCTATTGCATCGGCGCGGGCCTGGCCGTGGCCCTGGCCTGCGACCTGCGCTTGGCCGCCGACGACGCCCAGCTGGGGGCCCCGCCGGCCAAGCTCGGCCTGATGTACAATCTCGTGGACACCCGCCGGCTGATCGATGCCGTGGGCGCCGCCGCCGCCAAGGACATCCTGTTCACCGGCGCCCTGCAACCCGCCGCCCGGGCCATGCAAATCGGTCTGGTCAACGAGATCCACGCCCCGCAGGCCCTGGAGGCGGCGGTGCGCGCCAAGGCCTTGACCATCGCGGGCCTGTCGTCCTGGACCATGGGCAAGACCAAGACCGTGGTGGAGCTTATCCTGCACGGTCAGGCGGACGACGACGCGACCACCCGAGGCTGGTTCGCCGACGCGGTCGAGGGCCCCGACTTCGCCGAGGGCCTCGCGGCCTTCCTGGAAAAGCGCAAGCCGTCCTTCCCCTGATCCAGCGCCCTCAGGGGGTGGTGCAAAATGCCAATGCGTCCTTCGACTCGCGCTCTGACGAGCGCGGCTCAGGATGACGTAATATATTGAAAGCAATAGAACTATGTCATCCTGAGCCGGCGCGAAGCGACGAGTCGAAGGACGCACGAATTACGCAGCGATCCCCTCAGGGCACGGCAGCCTCAGCGTGAACATGAGCCCCGGCCGGGCGCAGTCGCGCCGCCTGCTCCAGTTCCGCCTCAGGCGCCTGGCGAAGGATGTCACGGCGGCCCAGGAACACCTCGCCGGTCTCGCCGTCCACGGACAGCCAGTCGCCCTCGCGCACCTCGACCCCGCCCAGGCGGACCGTGCGGGCGGTCATGTCGATCTGAAGGGGCGCGCAGCTGACCACGCAGGGTTTGTTCATCTGGCGGGCCACCAGGGCGGCATGGGCGGTGCGTCCACCGATGGCGGTGAGCACGCCCACGGCGGCGTTGAAGCCCTCCACGTCCGCCGTGCTGGCGTCCCGGCGCAATAGAACCATGGGATCGCCCGCGGCCGCGCCACGCACCGCCGCGGGGGAGTCCAGGGCCAGCCGTCCGCTGGCCACCCCGGGGGCCGCGGGCTCGCCCCGGGCGACGGCCTTGGCCTGGCCAGAAAAGCGGGTGGCGACCAGATCCTCCGTCTTCAGACGGTCGATCCGATCCAGGGCCTCGGCGGCGTCGATCACCCCCTCGGCCTGAAGGTCCAGGGCGATGCGCAGGGCGGCCCTGGGGGTGCGCTTGGCCGAGCGGGTCTGCAACACATAGAGCCGGCCGGATTCGATGGTGAACTCGATGTCCTGGACGTCGCCGAACGCCGCCTCCACCTGGGCCAGGACCGCGCGGATCTGGGCGGCGACGGCGGGGGCGCGCAGGGCCAGGGCGGATTCCGGCTCCGGCGAGCGGCGTCCGGAAACCACGTCCTCGCCCTGGGCCTCGAACAGGACATCGACCACCGGCTCGGGCGCCCCGGTGGAGGGATTGCGGGAAAAGGCGACCCCGGCCCCGGACTCGGCGTCGGCGTTGCCGAACACCATGGCCTGGACCGTCACGGCGGTGCCGGGCAGATGCTCCAGGCCCTGAAGACGCCGATAGGCTATGGCCCGCTCGCTGTTCCAGGATCCGAACACCGCCTTGGCCGAGGCCAGAAGCTGGGTGAAGGCGTCCTCCGGCGCGGCGCGGTCGGCGGCGGCCAGGCTTTCCTCATAGGCGCCGCAGAGGCGCTCCAGCGCCTCGCCGTCGAGGTCATGTTCGCCGGCGGCGGTCTCCGCCGTCAGCCAGTGGGCGAGGTTGCGCTCCAACAGCTGGGGATCCAGGCTAAGCACGGTCTCGGCATAGCCCTCCAGGAACCGTCGGCGGCAATCCCAGGCCAGGCGCGGATTGCCCCGCCAGCGCAGCAGGCCGCGCAGGGCCGCCTTGGTGCAGCCGACATTGAGGACGGTCTCAAGCATTCCGGGCATGGACACCGCCGCCCCGGACCGCACCGAGACCAGCAGCGGCCGGCGCCGATCGCCGAAGGTCAGGCCCGCGGCTCGCTCCAGATAGGCCAGGCCCTTTTCCAGGCCCCGGCGCAACTGTTCCTCGGCCTGCGCCTCGCCGGCGTTCAGCGCCGCGCACAGGGTGGTGGGCAGGACAAAGGCCGGGGGAACCGGCAGATTCAGGGCCGCCAGCCGGGCCAGATTGGCCGCCTTGCCCCCGACCAGATCCCGGCTTGGCGCGGGATCGCCATCAGGGCCGATGCGCACGATTTCGCTCACAGGTCAGCCCCCCAGGTCGGTCATCAGGTTACGTCGAATGGCGTCCCCCGCCCGGGCGATCCAATCAGTGGACCGCTCCAGTCCCCGGGCCGTCTCAAGCGCCGCGATCAGAGCCCCGGCGGGGCGGTCGGCGGTCAGGCCGGCGGCGAACACCTCCCGCTCCAGCCGGTCGGCGGCCTGTTCGCAATCGACCACGGCGGTGAGGGCGGCCAGGGCGTCGTCAGCGTCCACCTGGCGCCCCTCCGGACAATCGATACTGGCGTCGGCCGCCGTGACCAGGGCCTCGGCGGCCGACATGGCCAGACGGCACAGCCGGGAGAGCCCCGCCAGCACCGCCTCGCCCACATCACTGGGCAGGATCGAGGCGATGAAGGCGGCCTGCTCCAACTCGTCCACCGCCTGTTCCGCCCCGTCGATGATCGGCAACAGGTCCACAAGCCCCGCCGCCCGGGCCGCGGCGCGGCCCTCGATGGCGAGACGGTCGGCCTTGGCCTCAATCCGCTTGGCCCGGGCGGCCCAGCCGGCGTCATCGTCCGCCCCCGCGCGCCGCAGAGCCTCGATCCGGGCGAGGATGGCGGCGCCGATTTCCCGGGCCAGTCCCGCCTGGCGGATCACCCCCAGGAACACCGCCGCCTCGGCCCGTTCGATCCGCCGCAGCAGCTCCGCCCCGATCCGGTCGCGCACCAGACGCTCCGAACCGCCCTGTCGCAGCACATCGGCGGCGAGTTGCAGGCAGGCCTGGAGGAACTCCACCGTCCCCTCATGACCCAGAACCTGATCCAGGCGCGCGCCAAAGCCGAGCCTTCCTGGGGCCACCTGCCGAACGGCCTGGGCGATCAGGTCGACCCCGCCCAGTTGCAGCCACGCCCGATGCCCCGCTCCATGCCGCGCCGCCCACAGCAACACCCGCTCGGCGCCCGGCTTGTCGCTGAGACCCGCCAGGGCCTTGCGCGCCTTGTTCCAGTCGATCAGGAACACCAGGCCCGCGCCCAGCCGTTCCAGCACATCGTCCCGCTGGGCGATGTCGTCGCTGACCAGCCGGCCCGTGACCAGATAGAAGCTGTCGCCCCCCGCCAAACCGGGCGCCTGCCGCTCCTCGAGCCCCGACCAGACCAGACCATCCATGCCTAGGAGCCGGATCAGGAAGCGCGCCCGGGCGCGGTGGACGTCGGTATAGGTGATCGTCACCGATCCCGGCTCGACGGCGGTGACCACCACGTGGGCGTCGGTAGTGCCAATGTCGTTCTGGATCAGCAGGCGCTCGCCGGAACGGGCCGCCGTGGTGTCCAGGCCCGGATGATCGAACTTGAGCGGGCGCGTGCGCTCCAGTCCGCGCATGAAGGCCAGCAGCGGCGCCCTGTCTTCCGGGCGCAGGCCGATGGCCTTGGCCCCGGCTATGGTCTCGGAAGCCTGGGCCGCGGCGGCGTGGTTAAGGCGCTTGTGCAAGTCCATCACTAGACGGTGGATGGAATCGCCGCCGGCCTTGGGCAGGGCCGTGATCCGGCTGACCGTCGCCGCTGCGATCTGGTCGGGGCCCGTCGGGATCAGGCCCGCCTTGAGTTCGGACCAGCGCGCGGTGAGCCCGGGGTCCTCGGCCCCGTCCAGGGCCTCGACGGACTGGAGCATGACCTCCAGATCCTCGCCCAGGGCCTTAAGCAGGTCCCCGAGACCGGGCGCCAGAAGCACCTGCCCGTCCATGGCCCGCGCCTGGCGTAGCAGGCGGCGCAGGGCCTCGGGATCGAGACGCGCGGCGGCGGCCTCCTGGTCCAGGTTGCGGCTGGCTGGATCACCCCCGCCGCCGGCCAACTGCAAGGCCGCCATGCGCACCTTGGCCCTATCGTTGGCGGCCAGCCCCGCGGACACCGACTGCGGCGCCGACAGGGCCCGCTCGCCAAGATACTCAAGAACAGCGTCCTTGACGGGCATGGTGGGCGCTCTCGTATGGGGTCAGGGTGTGGCTGGAACCATCACCGGAACCCGGCGGCCCCGCCTTGATCCTGCGCAAACCGGCGCCGCGAAAGATCAGGACGGAACCCCCTGGAGCGCGCCCTATTTCAGGGTGGCGAGATAGGCGATCAGATCGTCGAGTTGGGCCGGGTTCTTGACGCCAGCGAACATCATCTTGGTTCCGGGAACCGCCTTGGCCGGCGCGGGCAGATAGCCCCGCAGGCGATCTTCACTCCAGGCGCCGCCATAGGCCTTCATGGACGGCGAATAGGCGAAGCCGCTGACCGAAGCCACGGGGCGCCCGACGATCCCGAACAGGCTCGGACCCATGATGGCCGCCCCGCCCTTGGCCGGGGAATGGCACATGGAGCATTGCGAGGCGAACACCGACTTGCCGTGGGCGGCGTCTCCCGCCAGGGCCGGCGCGGCGCTGAGCAAACTCCCCACAAGGCCGCTGGCAAGGATCAAGGCGAGCCGCGGGCGTCGCGCGGGCGTCAGTAGGCGAACCATGTAAAGACCCTCAAGGTGTTGTTGTCGGAGGCGTTGGCGCCCGCGCCGTCGAAGTTGGATCGAGCCCCATCGAACCTCGTATATAGGGTATATTGGACGCCGACACGCATATTGAACCGGAGCCCAATGGGAGATCCACCGCCGAAGGGGGTGCCGTCGAGTTGGAAGGTCATGCCCGTGCTGTCCGGCTTCAGGGTGCGGTTGGCGGCGTAGATCGTCGGATTGGCGGAGCCGAAGGTGTCGAACACCGCCACCGTCGCGCCGATCTCGTTTCTCCAATAATATGAGACATCGGCGCGGATGTCGGACAGGTCGTTGCTGGCGCAGTCGGTCATCTGCCCGGCCAGGGCGCAGGTGGCGTTGAGGGACTGGTGCTCGTGGATATAGCGGGCGTTGGCGGTCACCACGTCGCTGTTCTGCAAGGTGCGCTCGTAGGAGGCGTCGACGCCCAGATCCGTGAAGCGGTCCGTCAGGCCTGTGCTGCGATCGCGGCCGGGATGGATGTCGGCGCGCATGCCAAAGGCGCCCACCTCCAGGGTTCCCGCTCCCAGAGCCTGTTGATAGGCGAGACGGGCGTAGGGCGCGAGGCCATCGATATCCCCTGGGGACAGCGGATCGGCGCCCAGGCGGGCCAGGGCGTTGGCGCCGGGCGAGCCATAGGCCCCGCCCTCGATCATGAACTTGTTGTTGATCCAGGCATAGGCGGTCACCCCCAGGGTGTTCTGGGCCAAGGCGCCCGCCAGCAAGGGCGAGGCCGAGGGCGAAGGCGCGAGGGCCGAGCTGGTATAGGGATAACCCCAGGCCGGCAGGGTGTTCCACGCGTCCTGAACCGCCGGGTTGTTGTTCAGGCTAACGCCCAGCACCATGTCCGCGCCCTTGAACTGGGCGGTGGTGGTGGCGCGAACGTCGAGATTGTCCCAGGTCCAGGCCTTGGCGACGCCGTCATAAGTGGTCTGCACAAAGGCGCCCAGGTGCGAGCCCAGGCCGCCGGCGAAGAACAGGCTGACCTGATCCAGGGCGGCGTTGTCGTTGGTGCGGAAATCCGGCGCCGGCGGCGCGGGCTGATCCTTGGCGGTGCGCAGATAGGAGGCCACCGCCATCACCGAGACCGGCAGGTTGAAGGCGTTGGTGCGCATGGTGTAGCCGCGCAGCTTGAATTCACGGCCGAAGTTGGTGAGCTGCGGGCCGAAACCGCCCACATGGCACGCTTGGCAAGCCTGCCCCGTCTGCACGGCGAAGGCGGGAACCGCTCGGGCGGGGGTAAGCCCGATCGCGAACAGCGCCAGAACCAGTGAGCCCACGAGAATAAATGTTCGCCTGAGGGCGAGAGCCTGCGACGAGTATCCCATGGTGATTCCTCCATGCAGATTGGCCTGCGTGGAGACCATGGATGCCCGACTCCACCCCGCCTTGAGGTGTATCAAATACGACACACACAGGCGGGGCCTGGCCTAAATCTTCGCTCGAATAGGCAAAAACTGTATCAACAGCGCCACGGTCGCCAGTATCGCCCCAAGCGCGCTCACCCCCGACCAGCCTCCAAACCGCCAGACCGTCATGGCCAGGGCCGAGGCCGCGGAGCCGCCCAGGAACATGCCCGTCATGAACACCGTATTAAGCCGGCTTCGGGCCTGGGGATGCAGGGCGTAAACCCGATGCTGGTTGGAGACGATGGCGCTCTGCACGCCGAAATCCAGCAGGACCACCCCCAGGATCAGGCCAGGGATCGTGTCCCACAGGCCAAAGATCAGCCAGGACAGGACAGTCAGGATCGCGCCCAGGCCGATCACAAGCCGAGGACCGCTGCGATCGACGATGCGGCCGGCCAGGGGCGCGGCGAACACCCCCACGGCGCCGACGACGCCGAACAGCCCGGCGACATCCGCGCCCATATGAAAGCGGGATTGCTGAAGATGCAGGGCCAGGATGGTCCAGAACACGGTGAAGGCGCCGAACAGGCAGGCCTGGGTCAGGGTCGCGGCCCTCAGGACCGGCTCCGTGCGCCACAGATGGGCCAGGGACCTCAGGGCCATGCCATAGCGCATGCCGGTGTGGGGATGGTTGCGGGGCAGAACCACCGCCATGGTCCCAGCCGCCGCCAGGGCGAGGGGCGAGCTAAGCCAGAACATCTGGCGCCAACCGGCATGGGTGGCGACGAACCCGGCCAGGGTGCGGCTGAACAGGATGCCGCAGAGCAGGCCCGCCATCACCACCCCGACGGTTCCGCCGCGCTTTTCCGGCGCGGACAGGGATGCGGCGAAGGGGACGATCTGCTGGGCCACCGTGGCGCAGGCGCCGAGCAGGAACGAGGCGATCACCAGGATCAGGGCGCTGGGCGCGGCCGCGGCGGCGATCAGGGCCAGGGCCAGGATCACGAACTGGCCGACAATCAAGCGGCGCCGGTCCATCAGATCGCCCAGGGGCGTCACCAGAAACAGGCCCAGCGCATAGCCGAGCTGGGTCGCCGTGGGAATCAGGGCCGTGGCCGCCGACCGGGGGAAATCCCGCTCGATCACCCCCAGCATGGGCTGGTTGTAGTAGATGTTGGCCACCGCCACGCCGGTCGCGGCGGCCATGATGAGGGTGAGGGGCCGGCCCAGGGCCAAAGGGGCGGCCGGGGTCTCGGTGGATTGGGCCTGACTCAAAGGGAAAACGCTCTCAAGGGGAACACGCTCAGGGAAACTGACGAGACAAATTATCTCGCCAGAGCACGGGCCGCCCCTCCGGCCCGGACGCAAGGATCCAGACTGGCGAACGCCCTCTACCCCATGTGGTGAGACGCAATCTCAAATATGGGCGCGACCCCGCGGCCGCAACCGGCCAGCGCGTCCTTTAATGGAACATCTTCCCCCCTAGGGAACGTCCTCAAGAGCGGCGACGGCGCCGGTCTCGTCCGTGCGTCCGGCGAAGATGGCCACCGCCTCGGTCCGATTGCGCGCGCCGGTCAATCTCAGGATCGCCTGAACGTGCAGCTTGACCGTCGCCACCGAGATGGCGAGGACCCGGGCGATGGCCTTGTTGCTCTGGCCGGCCTGGATGCCCTGCAGCACCTCCCGCTGGCGGGGAGATAATCGCTCCAACAGACCGGGGCGTCCAACCTCGGCGGGACGAACCTCGGCGTGAGTCAGGGGGGGGAAATAGACGCCACCGGCCAGGACCAGCCCGATCGCCGCCCCGACCAGTTCGGCGCGGCTTGTGGCCGGCACATAGCCATGAATGCCCGCGGCCTGCGCCCGGCGAGCGGTCACGCGATCGGAGCAATTGCCGAACACCACCACCCGACCAGGCGACACCGCCTCGACCAGTTCGGGCAAGCGCCGCAGATCCTCGGCCGAGCAGCAGAGCATGTCGGTCAAGACGAGATCCGTCGGCCGCTTCACGACCACGTCACAGGCTTCCCCGTAGGACTCAACGGCGGAGACCTCCGCTTTCGGGAAATGTCTGATGAGCAAGCCTTCCAACGCTTCCCTCAGAAGCGGATGCTCATCGACAACAAGAAATCTCATCAGGTTATACTTTCTGGGCCACTGCGCCACCTTCAGATAGTGCGCGCTATCCCGCGGCGAGATCGGCCTAGGGCGCGCAATTGCCGCACGGACTGATCTAGATCAAGGCCCAAGTGTCTGGAGCGGCCCAAGACCCGTTTCATCCTGAAAGCGGCACTCTATCCCCACCCCTGGCCACACGGCCAGAGGGCTATATAGCCATGTCCCATCCCTAGCCCGAACATAGTAAACCACCACCAGATGGTTAGCCCGATTAAGTACCGGTGTTATACCTAATTATACTGAGCCAACATTTTTAGCTTAACCACAAATTTACGAAACTGACGCGATCATCGGTTGCATGAGTGAGTATAAGCAACCTCGAAACGACCCAGAATTGAAGGCGGCGCCGCCAACCCACCCAAAATAGGTAGGAACTGACCTGCGCCCGCATCCGACCAGGAAACCCTGTCAACGGCCGTTAACCGAATGTAATTGTAATATAAATTTCCCGGTCGAGCATATTGCCGCACCCCAAGTAACCATAGAGCGTAGGCGAGGCCCTCAATACAGTATCTTTACCGCCCCTCGCTCAGGATCCCGCGTTGAATTGAGTTAGGCCACAGGCACAGAATGGGCGACGAACCGAGATGACAGGGCGTCAGAAGGTCAAAACCGTCGAGACTCCGACCATTGGGCGGTCCGCGCTCGAAGAACGGCTCTCCGCTATTCTAGACCACGTCGCGGACGCCATCATCGTCGCCAACGATCAAGGCGTGATCGAGAGCATCAACCTGGCCGCCGCCCGCCTGTTCGGTTGGGACGAGGCGTCCCTGGCCGGCCAGCGCCTGGACGTGCTGATGAGTGGGCGCGACCAGGCCGAGCATGCCGGCTACCTGAGCCGCTATCTGGAAACCGGCAGGGCCGGCATCGTCAATGTGGGGCCGCGGACCCTGCAGGCGCGACGCCAGGATGGGGTCATGATCCCGATCGAGCTGTCGGTGGGCGAGGCCTGGATTGATGGCGAGCGCAAGTTCATCGGCGCCTGCCGCGACATCTCCCAGAGGATCGCCAACGAAGAAGCCCTGAGCCAGATGGTGGCCGACCTGCGGGCGTCCAACGAGGCGCTGGAACGCGAGCGGCGGCAGTCCGAGGCCTGGGCGCGGGAGGCCGAGGCGGCCAACCTGGCCAAGTCACGCTTCCTGGCCACCATGAGCCATGAGATCCGCACGCCCCTGAACGGGGTCATCGCCATCGCCGATGTGCTGGCCAGCCGCGTCTCCGCCCCGGAGGACCGGGAATTGGTGGGCATCGTGCGGGAGTCCGGCCGCACCCTTCTGGGCCTGCTCAACGAGGTCCTCGATCTCGCCAAGATCGAGGCCGGCGCCTTGCAGTTGGACCCGGCGCCTTTCGCCCTTGGGGAATTGGTGACCTCCCAGGCGGTGACCTGGCGTCAGGCCGCCTCCAGCAAGGGTTTGGACATCCAGGTGGCCACGGCGATGCTGCCGGCCCTGCTCGGAGACGAAGGGCGCCTGAGGCAGGTGATCTCCAACCTGATCAGCAACGCCATCAAGTTCACCGAGCGCGGATCGGTCTCGATCCGCTGTGAAACCCTGGGGATCGCCGACAACCTGGCCCAGGTGCGGCTGGTGGTGGCCGACACCGGCCTTGGCTTCGATTCCGCCCTGGCCGAGCGGGTTTTCGAGCCCTTTGTCCAGGCGGACTCCACCAACACCCGCCGCCACGGGGGCACCGGGCTGGGTCTGGCGATCTGCCGGGAGCTGGTCAACCTGATGGGCGGCGATATCCGGGCCGAGAGCGCGCCGGGGGTCGGCACCACGGTGACCCTGCGCCTGGCCCTGCCCCTGGCGCCGACCGAGGCGGGCCGCCACGCCGCCGATGACCACCGCCTGACGCGCCTGACGGCGCCGCAGACCCGGTCCGGGCCGCTGGTGCTGGTGGCGGACGACCACCCCCTCAACCGGCGCATCATGGGGGTTCTGCTGGACGAGCTGGGCCTGGAGCACGAGATGGTGGAGGACGGCGCCGCGGCGGTCAAGGCGGCCGCCAGCGGTCTGTACGACCTGATCCTGATGGACGTGCAGATGCCGGTGATGGATGGCCTGGAGGCCACCCGAACGATCCGCCGACTGCCGGGCGCGGCCGGCAAGGTCTGCGTCATCGCCGTGACCGCCGACGCCATGAACGACCACGCCGCCGCGTGCCGGGACGCTGGCATGAACGACTTCCTGCCCAAGCCGATCCAACCCATGCAACTGCAAGCCCTGCTGATCAAGCACCTGTCCGCCGCCCGACGTATCGCCAGCTAGAGCCAAAAATTTGAACGCGTTCCGCAAAACCGGATCCACCTTTGCGGAACGCGCTCTGACGCCGCCCCATTCGGCCATCTGGCTTTTTCAGTAACCCCCCCGCCGGAGGGAACCCCCACGCCCCGCCGACCGTATCGCCACGGCCCGAACCCTGGCGCGCTTGAGTTTCGCACCTTTTCGATTTCGCAAAGAGAACTCCAATGCCGCCGAACCATGACGCCCTGAGCGATCGATTGAACTTCATGGAGCTGTCCCCCGAGGCGCAGCAGCATTTGCGGGCGATCAAGCCCGTCATCGGGGCCGCGCTTCCCGGGGCCCTGGACGCCTTCTATGGCCAGGTTCAGGCCTATCCAGAGACCCGCCGCTTCTTCTCCGGCGCCAGCATGATCGCGGGCGCCAAGAACCGGCAATTGGCCCATTGGGACATCATCTCCAGCGGCCGGTTCGACCAGGACTATGTGCGGGCGGTGACCACGGTGGGCGAAACCCACGCCCGCATCGGCCTTGAGCCGCGCTGGTATATCGGCGGCTACGCCCTTCTGATGCAGAGCCTGATCGGCGCCGTGGTCGAGGCCCGCTGGCCGAGGGGCGGACTGGGATCGAAGAAGGGCGCCAGCGCCAGGCAGGTCACCGCCGAACTCGGCGCCCTGGCCAAGGCCACCCTGCTGGACATGGACTACGCCATATCGGTCTATCTGGAGGCGGCGGAAAAGGCCCGCCTGGCGGCGGAGGCCGAGGTTCTGGCCGCTGAACGCTCGACCGTGGTCAATTCGGTCGGCGAAGGCATGGCCAGTCTGGCCGCCGGCGACCTGACCTACCGGATGTCCAACTCTATCCCCAGTGAATACGCCAAGCTGCGGGACGACTTCAACGCCGCCATGACCCGGCTGGAACAGACGATCGGGGTGGTCGGCGAGAAGACCCACGGCATCAGCGCTGGCGCCGACCAGATCGCCCGGGCCTCGGACGATCTGTCCCACCGCAGCGAGCGGCAGGCCGCCAGCCTGGAAGAGACCGCCGCGGCCCTGGACCAGATCACCGCCGCGGTCCGCAAGACCGCCCAAGGCGCGGAGCAGGCCAGCGAGGTGGTCAACGGCGCCAAGAACGACGCGCAAAAGTCCGGCGCCGTGGTCGCCCAGGCGGTCCGCGCCATGGACCAGATCGAGGGCTCGTCCAAACAGATCAGCCAGATCATCGGGGTGATCGACGAGATCGCCTTCCAGACCAACCTTCTGGCCCTCAACGCCGGAGTCGAGGCGGCCCGGGCCGGGGACGCAGGCCGCGGCTTCGCCGTCGTGGCCCAGGAGGTCCGGGCCCTGGCCCAAAGGTCCGCCGAGGCGGCCAAGGAGATCAAGGCCCTGATCTCCGCCTCCTCCCAGCAGGTCGGCGAGGGGGTGTCCCTGGTGGGGGAAACCGGAACCGCCCTGCAATCGATCGTGGCCAAGGTGGCCGAGATCGACGCCCTGATCTCGGAAATCGCCGGCTCGGCCAAGGAACAGGCCACGGGGCTCAACGAGGTCAACACCGCCGTCAACCAGATGGACCAGTTGGTGCAGCAGAACGCGGCCATGGTCGAGGAATCCACCGCCGCCGCCCATTCGCTCAAGGGGGAGGCCGAGGGCCTGGCCCGGCTGGTCTCCAATTTCAGGGTGGCGCGGTCGGGATCGTCCCTTTACCGCGGCCCGCCACTCGCCGCGGTCTCCTGATCGCCCATCTCCAGCCGCGGTCTTGCTCCGACGAGCGTTCAAGGCGATCCTGCGCCGGGCAACCTGGATTAGGGCCGGGGCGCGCATAGACGAGGCATCCACGGCCACAGAAATTCTGCCTGGACCAAATTCCCACTCGATTACTAGGTTTAAAACACGAGCCGTCCGATGAAGGAGGGCCAGAACGCGCCCGGCGCGGGAAGGACGAGAGCATGAGCGAGACCAAGCTGCATCCGCAAACCCTGGCGCTGCACGCCGGCTGGCGGGCCGATCCGGCCACGGGGGCGGTGGCGCCGCCGATCTACCAGACCACCTCCTACCAGTTCCATGACACCGAGCACGCGGCGAACCTGTTCTCGCTGAAGGAGCTGGGCAACATCTACACCCGCCTGGGCAACCCCACGACGGACATCCTGGAAAAGCGCGTCGCCGCCCTCGAAGGCGGGGTGGCGGCCCTGGCGGTGGCCTCCGGTCAGGCGGCCTCGGCCTATGCGGTGCAGAACCTGGCCCGGGCCGGGGACAATATCGTGAGTTCCACCGACCTCTATGGCGGGACCTGGAACCTGTTCGCCAACACCCTGCGCGACCAGGGGATCGAGGTTCGCTTCGTCGATCCCACCGACCCCGAAGCCTTCCGCAAGGCCACGGACGAGCGCACCCGCGCCTACTATGCCGAGACCCTGCCCAACCCGAAGCTGGCGGTGTTTCCCCTCGCGGAGGTGGCCGCCATCGGCCGCGAGTTCGGCGTGCCGCTGATCGTGGACAACACCGCCGCCCCGCTTCTCAGCCGGCCCCTGGACCATGGGGCGGCCATCGTCGTCTATTCAGCCACCAAGTTCATCGGCGGCCATGGCACCTCCATCGGCGGGATCATCGTCGATGGCGGCAATTTCGACTGGGCCGCCAAGCCCGAGCGCCAGCCCCTGCTGAACACCCCCGACCGCAGCTATCACGGGGCGGTCTGGACCGAGGCGGTCAAGCCCCTGGGCCCTATCGCCTACATCATCCGCGCCCGGGTGGTGCTGCTGCGGGACCTGGGCGCGGCCCTGTCGCCCTTCAACGCCTTCCAGCTCCTGCAAGGGCTGGAGACCCTGCCCCTGCGAATCGCCGAGCATTCACGTAACGCCCAGGCCGTGGCCGACTTCCTGGCCGCCCGCCCCGGCGTGGTGAAGGTGATCCACCCCTCGCAACAGAGCGGGGTCCAGCGCGAGCGGGCCGACCGCTATCTGTCCGGGGGCTATGGCGGACTGGTGGGCTTCGAGCTGGAGGGAGGCCGGGAGGCCGGCCGCCGGTTCATCGACAGCCTGAAGCTCTTCTATCACGTGGCCAATATCGGCGACGCCCGCAGCCTGGCCATCCACCCGGCCTCGACGACCCACTCGCAGCTATCCGCCGAGGAACAGGCGGCGACGGGGGTCTCGGAGGGCTATGTGCGCCTGTCCGTGGGCATCGAGCACATCGACGACATCCTGGCCGATCTCGACCAGGCCCTGACGGCGGCCCAGGGCGCCTGAAACAAGGCCGGCTGAAGCAAGGGCGGCTGACGCCAGAGCGTCTGAAAACTGTCCGGATCAGGTGGCGTCACCTGATCCGGACAGCCTAATCCCTAGCCCGCCCGCCGCGCGGGCGCGAACACCGGCGTGGGGGCGCTGTCCCTGGCCCCACCGACCTCGAAGCGGCCGACCAGACGGGCCAGCTGACCGGTCTCGTTCTTCAGCGAATGGACCGCGGCGGTGGATTGCTCGACCATGGCCGCGTTCTGCTGAGTGGTCTGGTCGATGTGCAGCATGGCCTCGTTGATATGGCCCAGGCCCAGGGACTGCTCCTCCGCCAGGGCCGCGATGCCGCGCACCAGATTGTCGATCTCTCCGACCTTGCCCACGATGCCCTGCAGGGCGTCGCCCATTTCCCGCACCAGGTTCACCCCGACGCCGATCTGTTGGGTAGAGGCGCCGATCAGGGCCTTGATCTCCTTGGCCGCCTCGGCGGAGCGCTGGGCCAGGGCCCGCACTTCCTGGGCCACCACCGCGAAGCCCCGGCCGCTCTCGCCCGCGCGGGCGGCCTCGACCCCGGCGTTCAGGGCCAGAAGGTTGGTCTGGAAGGCGATCTCGTCGATCACCCCGATGATCTGCTGGATCTGTTGCGAGGAGCCCTCGATCTCGCCCATGGCCGAAACCGCGCGGTCGGCGACGCCACCGCTGTACTGGGCCTGTTCCTGGGCCACGGTGACCGCGGCGCGGGCCTGGCCGGCGCCGGTGGCGGAGCGGCGCACGGCGCCGGTCAACTCACCGAGGGCCGCTGTGGTTTCCTCCAGCGTGGCGGCCTGCTGCTCTGTGCGGCGGGCCAGATCATCGGAGGCGGCGGCGATGTCGTCGGCGCCGTTCTGGATGCCATTGGTGTTGTCGCGCACGACCTTCATCGCGTCGGCCAGCTGCGACAGGGCCGCGTTGAGGTTATCGCGCAGGGCGGCGTAGTCGGCGGGGAACGAGTCGCTGATGCGCACGGTCAGATCGCCCTTGGCCAGCCTAGCCGCGACGCCGGTCACGTCGGCGACCACCCGGCGCTGAATTTCGGCGGCGGCGTGGTCAGCAACTTCCCGCTTGTGACGCTCGGCCTCGGCGGCGGCGCGCTGGGCGGCGGCCTCGGCCTCAAGACGATCACGATCGATGGCGGCCTCGCGGAACACTTCCAGGGCGCTGGCCATCTGGCCGATCTCGTTACGCAGAGCCGTATAGGGCACGGCCTTGAGCTTGTCGCCCTGGGCCAGGCCGGTCATCCGGTGGGTCAGGTTCAGGATCGGCCGGGTGATGGTGCCGCCCAACAGGGTGGCGCCCGCGCCGACCGCCAGCAGCAACAGCAGGCCAACGCCGGTCAGCTTGAGGCCGGCGGCAATGACCGCGTCGTTGATTTCATCGACATAGACCCCCGAGCCGATCACCCAGCCCCAGGCCGGCAGGCTCGCCACATAGGAGATCTTGGGCTGCGGCTTGTCGTGACCCGGCTTGGGCCACTGATAGTTGACGTAACCGGCGCCCTTGGCCTTGGCCACCTCGGTCATGGCGCTGAACATGGCCTTGCCGGCGGGATCGCGCAGACCGGACACGTCCGTGCCGTTCAGCTTCGGCTTGAACGGGTGCATGATCATCCGGGTGTCGAGATCCGTGATCCAGAAATATTCCTGGCCATTGTAGCGCATGGCCCGCAGGGCGGAGATCGCGGCGGCCTTGGCGTCGGCCTCGCTCATGCGCCCGGCCTTGGCCTCGTCGGCATAGTGCGCCGCCACCGAGGCGGCGCTCTCAACCACGCTTCGGGTCTTGACCGCGATATCCTCGTGCATGGCGCCCGACAGATTGGCGAGACCCAGGGCGATGGCCACCGCGAGGCCAATCCCTGCGAGGGCCACGACCAGGCGCAGTCGCGCCATAATGGACAGATCCCGGAACGTCGGCACAGGTCACACCTTCAAATAAAATGGAGAGAATCTCCGCAAAATCTCAGGCCCCATGAAGGATCATCAAAGTTAAACGAGGCGTAATTACGCGGCCCAAGCACCTCGCCTGCGTCGGAATGCCCCACTTCGGCGTAGTCCGTCACCGCTTTCGGCATATCGGCCAACGATCGATTATCGATCAGCGTTATCCCGCGCGACAGGTCCCGACCCTTGGCCCAACCTCAGACCTCGGCCCACATCCGCAGAAGGTTGTGATAGGCGCCGGCTAGGCGGACGGAGGCGATATGGTCATCGCCCAGGGCTGCCCTGGCCTCGATGATGCTGTGGTCCAGTTCGAACAGGAGGGTGCGCCGGTCGTCCCCCCGGATCATCGACTGCACCCAGAAAAACGAGGCCAGGCGGCTGCCCCGGGTCACCGGCGCGACCCGGTGCACGCTGGCGGACGGATAGAGCACCATGTCCCCCGCCGGCAACCTCACCGCCTGGCGGCCGAGCACATCGTCGATCACCAGCTCTCCGCCGTCATATTCGCGCGGATCGGACAGGAACAGGGTGCAGGACAGGTCCGTGCGATACCGCACCGAGCCGGCCATGGCGTAGCGGATCGCATTGTCCACGTGCGAGCCGAAACCCATGCCCGCGTCGTAGCGGTTGAACATGGGCGGCATGATCCTCAGCGGCAGAGCCGCCGAAACGAAGGTCGGGCTCTGGCCAAGGCGCTCCAGGATCAGATCCCGGACGGGCTGAGCCTCCGGGGCGTCCAGCGGGATCTGCATATTGCTCTTGACCAGGGCGGACTGGACGCCCGCCGTGGCCCGGCCGTCGGTCCAGGGGCACGCCTCGAGCACGGCGCGGCATTGAGCGACCTGTTCGGCCGAGAGCACGCCAGGAATGTGTACGATCATGATGGGCCCCAGGAAGGTCGCGCCGGCGCCACCGTCAGCTTGACCGGAGCCCCCGTCAAGCGCGGCCAGCGACCATGTTCAACGCTCCAGGCCCGATATCGCCTGGATCACGGAGCCGTCGATCTGATCGACGCTCACACAGCCCGTCAAGGCCATGGCCACTCGCATCTCGGCCTCGATCAGCTCCAGCACATGGGCGACCCCCGCCTGTCCCCGCGCCGCCAGGGCGTAGGCCCAGGGGCGCCCGATCATCACCGCCTTGGCGCCCAGGGCCAGCATCCGCACCACATCGAGCCCGGAGCGCACCCCGCCATCCGCCAGCACCGTCACGCGGTCCCCGACGGCCTGGGCGATCGCCGGCAGGGCCCGGGCCGAGGAGAGCACGCCGTCAAGCTGACGACCGCCGTGGTTGGAGACCACCACCCCGTCCGCCCCAAGCTCCGCGGCGGCCACGGCGTCATCCGGATCGAGCACGCCCTTCAGGATCAAGGTTCCCTTCCATCGCGCGCGAACCCATTCCAGGTCCTTCCAGGTGACCGTGGGATCGAAATTGTCGCGCATCCAGGCGAAGAAGTCGGTCAGGCCGGTCTTGCCCTTCAGCACGGGGGCGACATTGCCCAGGGCGTGAGGAGCGCCCATCAGCCCCACGTCGAAGGCCCAGTCGGGGCGCAGGGCGGCCTGGGCGAAACGGCGCAGATCCCCCGCCAGGCCTGGAGCGCCCGCCAGGCCCGAGCGGTAGTCGCGATAGCGCGCACCCGGCACCGGCATGTCCACGGTGAACACCAGGGTGGTGCAGCCCGCCGCCTCGGCCTGACGCAGCAGATCCTCCATGAAGGACCGGTCGCGGATCATGTAGAGCTGGAACCAGAAGGGCTTGGACGCCGCGGCCGCGACCTCCGGCAGGGGGCAGACCGAGACCGTGGACAGGCAAAAAGGCGTCCCCGCCGCCTCGGCGGCCCGCACCGCCTGGGTCTCTCCCCTGCGGGCGTTCATGCCGGCCAGGCCGACGGGCGCCAGGACCACCGGCATGGACAGGGTCTGGCCGAACAGGGTGACGGAAGGATCGAGGCGCGAGACATCCCTCAACACCCTTTGGCGCAGCGCGATCCGCTCCAGATCAGCGACATTGTTGCGAAGGGTCACCTCGGCATAGGCGCCGCCATCCACATAGTCGAACAGGAAACGCGGCAGCCGGGCCTTGGCCATCGCCCGGTAGTCGCCCACGGCCGCCGCCTTCATTCCCGCCCCTCCCGGAATCGCCTGACCATCACCAGCCCTTCCCTTGCGCCCAAATCCAGGCCCCGCCATCAGCTCAATCAGGGCTGAGGCGTCAAGGACAAAGGTCAGGCCCGCTCGCGCACGGCCACCCGGAACGACGCTTGAGGCGATGCGTCACCGTAATCGTATCAACATTGCAACGATATTGCGTCACAGTTCAGAACCATGCGAGTTATTCTAGCGCTATCCTAGACACATCACGATGTAAGATGACGTTAACCATTCGTTAGGAATAAAGAAGGTCCCGAATACAAGATTTTTCTGGCGCGGTCGCGAGACTCACTTAATTCTGGGATGTGGCGATAGCCTTAGGTCGCTTCTGATATCCATGCGCCCGGAGTTGTGCGGCTTTGGCCTCGTCTGTCTCTTCCCTGACAACGGCGCAGATTGCGGCCATGACGACGACCGCCGTGTCGTCGCTGTCCAAGTCCGACATCTCCGCCCTGTCGTCGGACCAGATCCAGGCCTTCACCGTCACCGAAATCCAGGCGCTGTCCGGGACTCAGCTGTCCCTGCTGTCCGCGGCGCAGATGCAGGCGCTGTCGGACACCCAGATCGCCTCCATCGGCGTCAGCCAGATGGCGTTCAGCGCCTCGCAACTGTCGGTGCTGATCGACGACCAGATTGACAGCTTCGGCGCCGACAACATCGCCGCCCTGACCACCCAGCAGATCAGGGGCCTGACCTCCACCGAGATCGGCGCCCTGACCCCGGCCCAATTCGCGGCCCTGTCGCCGACCCAGCTGGGGGCGATGACGGTCACCCAGATCCAGGGCATCGCCAGCACTCAGATTCCGACCCTGACCACCACCCAGCTGGCGGGTTTCAACTCGACCCAGATCGGGGCGATGGTCAGCACTCAGGTCGCGTCCCTGACCACCACCCAGATCACCGCCCTGACCACCACCCAGGTCAAGGGCTGGGCCGCCGCCGACCTCGCCGCCCTCTACCCGTCCCAGATCGACGCCCTGACCACCAGCCAGATGTCGGTGCTGACCACGACACAGCTGCGCGGCCTGACGGTCACGGACGTGGACGAGCTGTCGGCCAGTCAGTTGGGCGCCCTGTCATCGACCCAGGTCGCGGGCCTGACGGCCGCCCAGGTCGCGGGCATGACCTCGACCCAGATCGGTTCGCTGACCACCACCCAGATGGACACGATGACCGCCACCCAGATCGGCGCCATCCTGGACACCCAGATGGGATCGATCAGCACGGCGCAGATCGCCGGACTGACGAAGGCCCAGATCGCGGGCCTGAGCACGACCGCCCTGGGCGCCCTGGCCGCGACCCAACTGGCGGCCATGTCCTCGACCCAGGTCGCGGCGATGACCACGACCCAGATCCGCGCCCTCAGCAATGACCTGATCGGCGCCTTGACCACGACGCAACTGGGCCAGTTCACCATCACCGAACTGGCGGCCCTGACCAGCGACCAGATCAGCGCCCTGACCAGCACCCAGATCGGCGGCCTGACCACGACCCAGGTCAAGGGCCTGACCGCCGGGGGCGTATCGGCCCTCAACCAGTCTCAACTGGCCAGCCTTTCGGCGACCCAGCTGAGCAATCTGACGGCGACCCAACTTCGGGGCCTGACCACCACCGCGATCTCCAGCCTCACCGCCACCCAGCTGGCCGCCCTGAGCGCCAGCCAGATCGGCTCGCTCACCACCGTGCAGATCGGCGCGCTTAGCCCCGACCAGCTGGGCGGCTTGACCAACACCCAGATCGGCGGCCTGACATCCACCGAGATCAGCGCCATCACCGACGTGCAGATGGATGGGATCACCACCGATCAGCTGGCCGTCCTGACCCGCACCCAGATGGCCGGACTGAGCACCACGGCCCTCGGCGCCCTGGACATGACCCAGCTGTCGGCCCTCTCCGCCCGCCAGCTCAGCGCCCTGTCGAGCACCCAGATCCGCGGGCTGAGCACGGACCTGATCGGCGCCCTGACCACCACCCAGTTGGGACAGCTGACCTCGACGGAGATCTCCGCCCTCTCCAGCGATCAGATCGGCGCCCTTAGCACGGATCAGATCGCCGCCCTGAGCCAGGGCCAGATCAAGGGGCTGACCTCGGGCGAGATGAGCTATCTGTCCTCGACCCAGGTCGCGGCGTTCACCACCACCCAGATCTCCACCCTCAGCACCACCCAGCTGCGGGGCATGACCGGGACCGAACTCAACGCGCTGACCACCGCCCAGTTGGCGCAGCTGAGCGCCAACCAGCTGGCGGGCCTGACCACCAGCCAGATCGTCAGCTTCACCTCATCCCAGATCGGCGCCCTGACCACCACCCAACTCGACGGTTTCACCTCCACCGAGATCAGCGCCATCCAGGACACGCAGGTGGCGGCCCTGACCACCGGCCAGCTGGCCAGCCTGACCCGCACCCAGATCGGCGCTTTCAACAGCACCGCCCTGAACGCCCTGACCTCCACCCAGTTCGCCCAACTGAGCTCCACCCAACTCGCCGGCCTGACTCCCGCCCAGATCAGCAGCTTGGGCGCTGACACCATCGGGGCCCTGACCACCACCCAGATGGATCAGTTCACCTCCAGCGAGATCGCCGCCCTGACCCGCGATCAGGTGAACGCCCTGAGCGCAAATCAGCTGGCTGGCCTGACCACCAGCCAGATGAAGGCCATGAGCGCCGCGGCGATCGGCAATCTGAGCCAGGATCAGCTCAACCAGCTCGCCACCACCCAGCTGGCGGTGCTGACCACGACACAGATCCGGGGCCTGACCACCACCTCGATCGCCGGCCTGAGCAGCACCCAGCTGGGCGCCCTGACCTCGGCCCAGCTCAGCGGCCTGACGGGCTCGCAGCTCACCGGCCTGAGCTCGGGCGAGATCGCCAGCCTGACCAGCACCCAGATCGCCGGGATCACCTCCACCCAGATCAACGGCCTGACCAGCGACCAGCTGAGCGGGATCACCACCACGGACCTGGCCGCTCTCACCACCACCCAGCTGAAGGGCGTCACCGCCACCGAGCTGTCGGGTCTCAACGGGACCCAACTGGCGGCCCTGTCCTCGCGGCAGCTGGCGGCGCTCACCGCCGGCGCCATGGGTGGTTTCAGCGACGTCCAGATCAGCGGCCTGACCACCACCCAGTTCGCCGGCCTGACATCGACCCAGATCGGCGCCCTTTCCACGACGGCCATCGGCGCCCTGAGCACCGACGAGATCCAATCCCTGACCACCACCCAGATCCATGGGATCAACGGAGTCCAGATCGGCTATCTGGACTCCGACACCCAGATCTCTGTCATGACCACGACCCAGCTGGCGGCGATCTCGACCACATCGGTGGCGGGGCTCAGCGACGGTCAGATGGCGGGCCTGACCTCCACCCAGCTTCGGAGCCTGACCTCCAGCCAGATCGGCGCCCTGACCACCACCGCCCTCGGCGGCCTGACCGCCACCGGGGTGGCGACCCTGACCACCACCCAGATCGCCGGCCTGACCCCCGCCCGGGTCTCGGGCCTGACAACGACCCAGCTCACAGCCCTGACCGCGAGCCAACTCGGCGCCCTGTCAACGACCCAGCTGGGCGGGCTGACCACCACTGAAACCCAAGCCCTGACCTCCACCCAGATCAGCGCCCTGAGCGCCACCCAGCTGGCGTCCCTATCCGCCTCAGGCGTCGGCGGATTCAGCAATGATCAGATCGCCGGCCTGACCAGGACCCAGCTGGCGACCCTGACCACCACCCAGATCAAGGGCCTGACCACCACCCAGATCTCGGCCTTCAACGCCACCACGATCAGCCAGCTGACCACCACCCAGCTCGGGGCCATGACGGCCATTCAGCTGAGCAGTCTGTCCGCGAACCAGATCGCGGACCTGACCACCACCCAGGCGGCCTCCTTCAGCACCACCTCGATCAGCGGCCTGACGGCGACCCAGGTGGCGGCCCTGACCAGCGACCAGCTGGGAGTGCTGACCTCGACCCAGCTCAGCGCGATTTCGAGTTCGGGTGTGACGGGCCTGACCTCCACCGAGGTGGGCGCCTTGACCACCACCCAGCTCAACGGGCTGACCTCGCAGCAGATCGCCGCCCTCTCCAATGACCAGGTTCGTGCGCTGTCGGCCAGCAGCCTGTCCAACCTGACCACGACCCAGCTCGCGGGCCTGACGGCGACTGAGGTCAATGTCCTGTCCACCGCCCAGCTGGCGGCCCTCAGCAGCACCCAGCTGGGCAGCCTGACCGCCAGCGCCCTGACCAACCTATCCGGCGCACAGGTCCAGAGCCTGAGCAACACCCAGCTTTCGGGCCTGACCTCCACCCAATTGGCGGCCCTGAGCGTCACCGAGATCAACAACCTGTCGGCCAGTCAGCTGGCTTCGATGTCCACCACCCAACTACGGGGTCTTACGGCCACCCAGGTCGGCACCCTGTCCGCGACCCAGATCGCGGGCCTGACCCGCACCGAGATCTGGAACCTGACCGCCACCCAGATCGCGGGGCTCAATCCCGACTCCATCAGCGGCCTCAGCACCACCGACGTTTCCGATCTCAGCACCACCCAGATCCGCGGCCTGACCAGTTCGGTGCTGCAGGCCATGGACACCACCCAGCTGGCGGCGCTCAGTTCCCGCCAGATCAACGCCCTGAGCAACACCGCCATCGTCGGCTTCACCGGCGATCAGTTCGCCGCCCTGACCACGACCCAGCTGGCGGGCGTCGCTTCGACCCAGATCGGCGTCCTGACCAGCGACGAGATCAGCGGCCTGTCGGCCACCGACCTGCAAACCCTGACCGTAACCCAGATCGGGGGCATGACCGCCTCCCAGATCGCGGCCATGGACAGCGTCACCCAGATCCCGGCCCTGACCTCGACCCAGCTGAATGTGCTGACCACCAGCGCCATCGCCGGCCTGTCCGACTATCAGATGGCCGCCCTGACCACGACGCAGCTGAGCGGCTTGGCCTCCAGCCAGATAGCCGCCCTGACCTCCACGGCCATCTCCGGCCTGACCACAACCCAGATGACGGCCCTGAGCACCACTCAGCTGGCCGGCCTGACCACCACCGAGATCGGCGAGCTGAACACCAACCAGCTGGCTGGCCTGACCACGACCCAGTTCGCATCCCTGTCCACCACCCAGCTCGGCGGCCTGACCGACACCGAGGTCCAGTCCCTGACCGGCGCCCAGCTCAGCGCCCTCAGCACCACCCAGCTGGCGGCGATGTCCGCCACCGGCATCGGCGGCCTGAGCGGAACCCAGATCGCCGGTCTGACCACCACCCAACTGACCACCCTGACCTCGACCCAGATCAGCTCCCTGACCACCTCCCAGGTCTCGGGCCTGACCATCACCGAGCTGTCCACCCTGGCCACCAGCCAGATCAACTCGATGACCCAGGCTCAGATCACCAGCCTGACCACCACCCAGATCGCCGCCCTGACCACCACTCAGACGGCGGCCCTGACCAATACCGTCCTGTCCGATCTGACCGCCACCCAGGCCGCGGCCCTGACCACCACTCAGATCACCGCCCTCAACTCGACCCAGCTCGGCGCCTTGTCGGCCAGCGCCGTCGGTGGCCTGACCACCGCCGAGGTGGCGGCCATGTCCACCACCCAGCTGCGGGGCCTCAGCGCGGCCCAGATCGGCGCCCTGGCCACCACGGCCCTGGCCGGAATCACGGCGACCAATCTGAGCGCCCTGACCTCCAGTCAGATCGCCGGCCTGACCAGCACGGAAATGGAGGCCCTGAGCAGCGACCAGCTGGCCGGCCTGACCACCACCCAGATCGCCGCCCTGACCACCAGCGCCCTGAGCGGCCTGGCGGACACTCAGATCGCGGCCCTGAGCACGACCCAGATCCATCGCCTCTCGGCCACCCAGCTGGGCGCCCTGGATCCGAACGAACTCAACGGGCTATCCACCACCGACGTGGCGCTCCTGACCACCACCCAGATCAAGGGCCTGACCGGCGCCCAGATCGCGGCCTTCGACACCACACAGATGAGCGCCCTGACCACCACCCAGGTCTCGGCCCTGAGCAACACCACCATCGCCGGCCTCAGCGCCGACCAGGTGGGCGCCCTGACCACTGATCAGCTCGGCGCCCTGACCTCGACCCAGCTTTCGGCCCTGTCCAGCGGCGAGATGGGCGGCCTGTCCTCGACCCAGTTGGCGGGCCTGACGCCCACCCAGATGAGCGGCCTGACCAACAGCCAGATCAGCGCCCTCAGCACCACCCAGCTGTCGGGCCTGACCAGCACCGACATCGGCGAGCTGTCCACCACCCAGCTGGGCGCCCTGACCGCCACCCAGATCCAGACCTTCAACACCAGCCAGCTGGCGGGCCTGACCTCCACCCAGGTCTCGGCCCTATCGACCCAAGGGGCCAGCGGCTTCTCCTCGACCCAGCTGGCGGCCCTGAATTCCACCCAGTTCGCCGCCCTGACCTCGACCCAGATCGGCGCCCTGTCGACCACCCTGATCAGCGCCCTGACCAATACCGAGATCGCGGCCCTGACGGCGACCCAGATGCGCGGCCTGACGGCGGATCAGGTTTCAGCCCTGACCACCACTCAGGTCAGCGGCCTGACCACCACAGAGGTCGCGAACCTGAACACCACACAGCTGGGCGGCCTGACCACCACCGAGATGGGGGTCTTGAACCTGGCCCAGCTCGGCGCCTTGACCACCACCCAAATCTCGGCCCTCAGCACCTCGGCGATCAGCGGCCTGACCTCGTCGCAACTGGCGGCGCTGACCACCACCCAGCTTCGCCGCCTGAGCGCGACCCAGGTCGGCGCCCTGGCCTCGGACCAGATCACCGGCCTGACCACCACCAGCATGGCCGCCCTGACCACCACTCAGCTCGGCGGCCTGACCAGCTCCGAACTGGGCGCCCTGACCACGACCCAGCTGAGCGCCCTGACCTCCAACCAGATCGCCGCCCTGGGAACCGCGGCCCTGACCGGCCTGACCGGGGACCAGATCGTCAACCTGTCCACGACCCAGCTCGGCAATCTGGCCTCCAGCCAGTTCGCCGCCCTGAGCACCACCGAGGTCGGGGAGTTCACCTCGACCCAGATCGCGTCCCTGACCACGACGCAGCTATCCGGCCTGAGTTCGACCCAAATGGCCGGCCTGACCAACGACGAGGTCCGGGCCCTGTCGCTCACCGATCTGTCGAACCTGAGCACGACCCAGCTGGGGGGCCTGACCTCCACGGCGGTGGCCGCCCTGACCTCGTCGCAGCTGGGCAATCTGACCGCGACCCAGATCGGGGCCCTGGCCAGCACCGCGGTCAACGGCCTGACCATCTCCCAGGTGGCGTCCCTGACCACCACCGAGATCGGCGAGCTGACCACCACCGCCATCGCCAACCTGAACACCACCCAGCTGGGCGCCCTGGTGCGCATGCAGCTGCGCGCCCTGTCCAGCTCCCAGGTCGGCGCCCTGACCACCACCCAGATCAGCGCCCTCAGCGCGACCCAGGTCTCCAACCTGACCATCACCGAGATCGGCGAGCTGACCCCGGCCCAGTTCGCGGCCCTGACCTCCACCCAGATCGGCGGCGTCATCTACAACGACGTCCAGTATGGCGGCCTGACCGCGGCCCAGCTGCAAAATCTGACGGCCACGGAGCTTGGCAATCTGAGCTATGATCAGCTGTCGGGCCTGAGCCAGACCCAGATCACCCAGTTGAACGCCACGGACTTCAACGGCCTGAGCACGACCCAGATCAGCTCCCTGAGCGCGACCCAGGCCGCCGCCATCACCGCAACCCAATTGGCCGCCATGACCCCGGCTCAGCTCGCCGCCGTCCAAGCCGCCCAGTCCTAAGTCCAGTTCCCTAGAAGGCTGAGTTCGTGTCCGAACGCCCAGACCATTTCACCGCGTCCCGCGCCGTTGATCGCGCGGTGGCCCGCGACCTGAGCGTCGCCGACCTGATCCAGGCGGTGGAGATGCGCAAGGCCAGCCTGGGGGTGGCCGGGGCCCTGGACCTCTATGACGCCTGGATCGAACACAACGCCGACAACCCCCTGATCTATGCGGTGCTGTTCAACTACGCGGTGCTGCTGACCGACAGCGGAGACCTCGACCGCGCCCGGGGACAGCTGGAACGGGCGATCATCCTCAACCCCGCCTTCATCCCCGCCTATATCAATCTGGGCCGGGTCTATGAGCGCATGGGCGCCACGGGCCTGGCGGTGTTGCAATGGTCCAACGCCGTCGATCGGCTGTCCGCGGTCAACGGCGCGGCGATCTCGCACAAGACCACGGCCCTGAACCAGATGGCCCGGGTGCTGGAGGGCGGCGGCCAGGACGACGCGGCGGAATCCATGCTGCGTCAGAGCCTGGAGCTGGATCCTCAACAGCGTGAACCCCTGCAGCACCTGGCCGCCCTGCGCCAGCGTCAGTGCGAATGGCCGGTGGTCGCCCCCTGGGAGCGGGTCACCGGCGATCTACAGATGAAGGGCATGTCCCCCCTGTCGCTCGCGGCCTATACTGACGATCCGATGCTGCAGCTGGCCGGGGCCTGGAACTATAACCTGCGGGATGTGGGTCCGCCCGCTGGGCCCACCGGGGTTCATCCCCTGGCCGTCCAGGGCGGCTCCAAGCGCCTGCGCATCGGCTATCTGTCCTCGGACCTGCGCCACCACGCCATCGGCTTCCTGACCGCTGAGCTCTACGCCCTGCATGACCGTGATCAGGTGGAGGTGTTCGCCTATTATTGCGGCCCCGACCTGCCGGACCCGCTACAGGCCCGGATCAAGGCCGACGTCGATCACTGGGTCGCGATCAACACCCTGGACGACGCCGCCGCCGCCAAGCGCATAGCGGACGACGGAATCCAGATCCTGGTGGACGTCAACGGCTACACCCGGGACGGGCGCATCAAGCTTCTGGCCCAGCGGCCGGCGCCGGTGATCGTCAACTGGCTGGGCTTTCCTGGGACCATGGCCAGCCCCTATCACCACTATATCGTCGCCGATGATTGGATCATCCCTGAGGACCAGGAGATCTACTACTCGGAAAAGGTCCTGCGCCTGCCCTGCTACCAGCCCAACGACCGCAAGCGGAAGGTCGCCAGCCGACAGCCCACGCGGACCGAGATGGGACTGCCCGAGGACGGGGTGGTGTTCTGCTGCTTCAACGGCACCCACAAGATCACCCGCTTCACCTTCGAACGCTGGCTGCGCATCCTCGAGGGCGTGCCGGGCAGCGTGCTGTGGCTGCTCAGCGGCGCCGAGACCTCCCACGTCGCCCTGCGTAAGATCGCCCAGGCCCGGGGCCTGGACCCCGCCCGGCTGGTGTTCGCCGGCAAGATGGCCAATCCCGACCACCTGGCCCGCTATCCCCTGGCCGACCTGTTCCTCGACACCACCCCCTACGGCGCCCACACCACCGCCTCCGACGCCCTGTGGATGGGGGTCCCGGTCCTGACCCTCAGCGGCCGCTCCTTCGCCTCCCGGGTCTGCGGCAGTCTGGTGCGCGGCGCGGGGCTGGAGGATCTGATCTGCGCCTCGCCGGACGACTATGTGGCCCGGGCGATCGAACTGGGCCAGGACGCCGCCCTGCGCCAGGGCTATCGCGACCGGCTGGCCGCCAACCGCGAGACCTGCGTGCTGTTCGACACCCCCCTGCTGGTCCGTGGCCTGGAGGCCCTCTATCGCCAGATGTGGGCGGACTTCGAGGCCGGGGCCCTGCCCCAGCCGGACCTGACCAATCTGGACGTCTATCTGGAGGTGGGCGCGGCCCAGAACCACGACGAGATCGAGGTCCAGGCCATCGAGGACTATACGGGCTGGTGGCGCGGCAAGCTGGCCGAACGCCACGCCTATCGCCCGATCCCGTTCGATCATAGGCTGTGGCCCGCGCCAGAGCACGGGGCGCCAGAGCCGGCGGGGTCGGAGCGGGCGGCGGCGCCCGCCAAGCCCCGCCGATCGCGCAAAGCCCCAATCGAGGGTCAATGACGAAGAAGATTCTAGTCACGGGCGGCGCCGGGTTCCTGGGCTCTCACCTGTGCGAGCGGCTCCTGGAGCGGGGCGACGACGTCCTGTGCGTGGACAACTTCTTCACCGGCCAGAGGCGCAACATCGCCCATCTGATGTCGCACGAACGCTTCGAGTTCATGCGCCACGACGTCACCTTCCCCCTCTATGTGGAGATCGACGAGATCTACAATCTGGCCTGCCCGGCCAGCCCCGTGCACTACCAGTTCGACCCGGTGCAGACGACCAAGACCAGCGTCATCGGGGCCATCAACATGCTGGGCCTGGCCAAGCGGACCAAGGCCAAGATCCTGCAGGCCTCCACCAGCGAGGTCTATGGCGATCCCGAGGTCCATCCCCAGGTGGAGGACTATTGGGGTCGGGTGAACCCCATCGGCCTGCGCAGCTGCTATGACGAGGGCAAGCGCTGCGCCGAAACCCTGTTCTTCGACTACCACCGGCAGCATCGCACCCGCATCAAGGTGGCGCGGATCTTCAACACCTATGGCCCGCGCATGCACCCCAATGACGGGCGGGTGGTGAGCAACTTCATCGTCCAGGCCCTGGCCGGCCACGACATCACCCTCTATGGCGAGGGCCGCCAGACCCGCAGCTTCTGCTATGTGGACGACCTGATCGAGGCCCTGATCCGGCTGATGGACAGCCCCGACGACCTGGTGGGGCCGGTCAACCTGGGCAATCCGGTGGAGTTCACCATCGCCGAACTGGCCCAGAAGGTGATCGCCCTGACCGGGGCCCCCAGCACCCTGGCCCATCGCCCCATGCCCTCCGACGATCCGCGCCAGCGCCAGCCGGACATCAGCCTGGCCCGCCAGCGCCTGGGCTGGGAGCCGACCATCGCCCTGGACGAGGGGCTATCCCGCACCATCGCCTACTTCAAGGCCACCCTCTAGGCGGGCATTGGCGAGGACCGCCACGTCGGGTAACCCGCCACCCTCTTTTTTGATTAACCTTTTGCGACCAATTCGCCGCCTCGTGCGTTCAAGCCGTGGCTGTCGGCGTCGCGACGTGTTCCCCAAGCAGAACATAGCGCCATGCCGGCAGGGTTATGGCTCATGCAAGGAGGCCTTCAGTGAAAGGCGCAATGATCAAAATCGGGATCGTGGGGGCGATCCTTCTGGGCGCGACGTCCCTTAGCGGCTGCGCCACCAAGAAATATGTCGATCAGCAGGTGGGTCAGGTCTCGACCCAGGTTCAGGCGGATGGAACCCGCCTGTCGGACCATGACGCCAAGTTGGCGGACCTCGACAAGACTTCCCGCGAGGCCCTTGAACGGGCCCAGGCGGCGGGCAAGCTGGCCGAGGGCAAGTTCCTCTATTCCCTGGTGTTGTCGGATGACACGGTGAAGTTCGGTGTGAACCGCGCTGAGCTGTCAGCCGACGACCAGGCCAAGCTCACCGCCTTCGCCGAGAAGCTCAAGGCGGACAACCACAATGTCTATGTGGAGATCCAAGGCCATACGGACGCCAGCGGACCCAAGCAGTACAACTATCGCCTGGGCGAGGAACGGGCCGAGGCGGCGCGGCGCTTCCTGAACCAGCAGGGGGTGGCGCTGAACCGTCTGGCGACCATCTCCTATGGCCCGGACGCCCCGGTGCAGCCGAACAAGACCCGCGAGGGTCGGGCGGCCAACCGTCGGATCGTCCTGGTGGTCCTCTCCTAGAACCACCAGCCTCCAGTTCATCGCATTGCGTCAGCCCGGTCCTCACGGACCGGGCTTTTTCTTTGCCCGGCGTCTTGGCGGACCAGCGAAAGGGTCGCACGGCGGATCATCTTGAAACGGAAGCAATCCCGGTCTAGCGTGGACTAGTCATATCTCAGATACGCTTAGTGATGTTTAAAACATGATTTCCGCCGCTCAACTCCGAGCCGCCCGCGCGCTCCTGGGATGGGACCAACGCCGTCTGGCCGAGCTGTCGGGCCTGTCGGTGCCGACCATCCAGCGCATGGAAGCCAGCGAGGACATGATCCGCGGCAATGTGGATTCCCTGATGAAGCTGATCGCCGCCCTCGAGGCCGGCGGCCTTGAGCTGATCGGCGAAGGCGCGCCCAGCACCAGCAGTGGGCGGGGGGTGCGGCTGAAGTGACCACGATGTCGGGCGCAGACTGGCTGTTGATCTGTGACGCCGGCCTCCTGGCCCTGGCGCCCCTGGCCATGTTCGCCTGTCGGCGGTCCTGGGCCAACGGCGCGATCCATGGCGCCGCGCTGATCCTGTGCCTGATGGCCGGCGCCCTGGCCTTGAGCACGCTTCTGGCGGGAGGCGCGGCGCAGCAGGTCGTCCTGCCCCTGGGCCTGCCCTGGATCGGGGCGCGGTTTCGGCTGGACGCCCTGTCCGCGGCCTTTGCGGCGGTGGTCAATCTGGGGGGCGCGGCGGCCTGCCTCTATGGGGTGGGGCACGGGCGCCACGAGCGTGAGCCCCAAAGAGTGCTGCCCTTTCTGCCCGTCTTCATCGCCGGCATGAACCTGGTGGTGCTGGCGGACGACGCCTTCAGCTTCCTGGTCAGCTGGGAGGTGATGTCCGTGGCCTCCTGGGCCCTGGTCATGGCCCACCATCACGACCCCGCAAACCGCCGCGCGGGCTATATCTATCTGCTGATGGCCAGCTTCGGCGCCCTTTGCCTGCTGCTGGCCATCGGGCTGCTGGCCGGCCCCGCGGGGAGCTACGCCTTCGATGCGATCCGGGCGCACCGGGTCAGCGGGAGGGTCGCGGGGCTGGTCCTGACCCTGGCCCTCCTGGGCGCCGGCTCCAAGGCGGGGCTGGTTCCCCTGCATGTGTGGCTGCCCCTGGCCCACCCGGCCGCCCCCAGTCACGTCTCGGCCCTGATGAGCGGGGTGATGACCAAGGTGGCGATCTACGCCTTCGTGCGGATCGTCTTCGACCTCCTGGGCTCGCCGGATCCCTGGTGGAGCGTGCCGGTCCTGCTGTTGGGCGCGGCCACGGCGGTGCTGGGCATATTGCAGGGCCTGCTGCAGACCGATCTGAAGCGGTTCCTGGCCTACAGCACCGTGGAGAACATCGGTATCATCTTCATCGGCCTGGGCCTGGCCCTGGCCTTCCGCGCCGAGGCCCTGCCCCTGGCGGCGGCCCTGGCCATGACCGCGGCCCTGTTCCACGTGCTCAACCACGCCCTGTTCAAGAGTCTCCTGTTCCTGGGGGCGGGCGCGGTGCTGGGCGCCACCGGCGAGCGGGACCTGGAGCGGATGGGTGGGCTGATCCGGCGGATGCCGATCACCGCCGTGGTGTTCCTGGTCGGCGCCATGGCCATCTCCGCCCTGCCGCCCCTGAACGGGTTCGTCTCCGAGTGGCTGACCTTCCAGGCGGTGCTGGTCAGCCCGCAGATCGGCGCCACGGCCCTGAAATTCCTGGTCCCGGCGGTGGGCGCCATGCTGGCCCTGGCCGCCGCCCTGACCGCCGCGGCCATGGTCCGCGCCTATGGCGTGGCCTTCCTGGGCCGGCCCCGCTCCAACGCCGCGGCCCAGGCCAAGGAGACCGACCCATGGTCCCTGGCGGCCATGATCATCCTGGCGGGGCTGTGCCTGGCCGCCGGCGTCCTGCCGGGCTTCGTGATCGACGCCCTGGCGCCAGTGGCGCGGACCCTGACCGGGGCGCCCATGCCCGCCCAGTCGGCCCAGGCGTGGCTGTCCATCGTGCCCATCGCGGAGAGTCGCAGCTCCTATAACGGCCTTCTGGTGCTGGCCTTCATCATCGCCTCCGCCAGCCTGTCGGCCTTCGCCATCCACCGTCTGGCTTCCAGGGCCCTGCGCCGGGCGCCGGCCTGGGACTGCGGCTTCCCCGAACCCAGCGCCGCCACCCAATACACCGCCGGCAGCTTCGCCCAGCCCCTGCGCCGGGTGTTCGGCGCGCGCATCTTCGCCGCCCGGGACCAGGTGGACATGCCCGCCCCCGGGGACATACGGCCGGCCCGCTTCACGATGCTGGTCCGCGACCGGATCTGGGAGGGGCTCTACCAGCCCCTCGCCCTGGCCGTGGGCTGGACGGCGGACCGCATCAACCGCCTGCAGTTCCTGACCATCCGCGTCTATCTGAGCCTGGTGTTCCTGGCCCTGGTGAGCCTGCTTCTGGGGCTGGCCCTATGGGACTGATCCGGGATCTGGCCATTCAGGGCGCGCAGATGCTGCTGGTCCTGGCCCTGTCGCCCCTGCTGATCGGGCTGGTGCGCAAGGTCAAGGCGCGCCTGCTGCGTCGCCGGGGGGCGTCCCTGGTCCAGCCCTATCGCGACCTATGGCGACTGATGCGCAAGGAGGTGGTCCTGGCCGACAGCGCCTCGTGGCTGTTCCGCGTCGCCCCCTATCTGATCTTCGCCTGCACCTGGGTGGCGGCGGCCCTGGTCCCGACCTTCGCCACCGGCCTGATGTTCAGCTGGACCGCCGACCTGATCGCCATCATCGCCCTCCTGGGCAGCGCACGGTTCTTCCTCGCACTGGCCGGCATGGACGTGGGCACGAGTTTTGGCGGCATCGGCTCCAGCCGCGAGATGATGATCGCCGCCGTGGCCGAGCCAGCCATGATCATGATCGTGTTCAGCCTGGCCCTGCTGGCCCACTCCACCCAGCTGTCCACCGTGGCCGGCTATATGCTGTCGTCCAATGTCGGGCTGAGGGTGACCCTGGCCATGGCCCTGATCGCCCTGATCCTGGTGGCCATCGCCGAGACCGGCCGCATCCCCATCGACAACCCCGCCACCCACCTGGAGCTGACCATGGTCCACGAGGCCATGATCCTGGAATATTCCGGCCGCCACCTGGCGGTGCTGGAGCTGGCCGCGGCTCTGAAACTGCTGCTCTACGTCTCGCTGATCGCCTGCGTCTTCGTTCCCTGGGGTCTGGCGCCGGTGGGATCGGGTCTGGCCGCCACGGTGATCGGCCTTGGCGCCTATCTGGGCAAGCTGACCGTCGCCGGCGCCCTCTTGGCCCTGTTCGAGACCGCCGTGGCCAAGATGCGGGTGTTCCGCGCGCCTGAGTTCCTGGGCGCCGCCCTGATGCTGGGCCTTCTGGGGACCCTGCTCCTGTTCCTGTCGCGCGGAGGCCTTCGATGAGCGGCCTTGCCTTCGACATCGCCCACATGCTGGCGGGCGGCCTGGTTCTGATGAGCTTCATGCTGCTCTATCAGGACCGCCTGAGCGCCCTGATCAACGTGTTCGCCGGCCACGCCCTGCTGCTGGCCCTGGCCGTGGCCTGGCAGGCCCACGCCCAGAACGCCCCGCACCTCTATGTCACCGCCTTCATCGCCCTGGTGTTCAAGGCGATCGTCATCCCCGTCGCCCTGCACCGGATCATCAAGCGCCTGGGCATCGCCCGGCAGATCGAGTCCGTGGTCGGGGTCGGGCCGGCCATGCTGGGCGGGATCGGCCTGGTGGCCCTGTCCATGGTGGTGATGCTGCGGGTGACCCAGGACGCCGACCGTCTGGCGCGGGAGGATCTGGCCTTCGCCCTGTCGGTGGTGCTGCTGGGCCTGTTGATGATGGTCACCCGGCGCAACGCGGTCAGCCTGATCATCGGCTTCATGTCCCTGGAGAACGGCCTGGTCCTGGCCGCCGCCGGGGCCAAGGGCATGCCCCTGGTGGTGGAGATCAGCGTCGCCTTCTCCGTGCTGATCGCCTTCATCGTCATCGGCGTCTTCCTGTTCCGCATCCGCGAACGCTTCGAGACCGTCGATGTCGC
>JARLIP010000178.1 GCA_031291685.1 Caulobacteraceae bacterium
CACCGACCCCAACCCCCCCGGGATCCACCCCACCGCCCTGCCCATCCGCAAGCGCACCCAAATCCGCCAGCCCATGGCCCAGCCGGTGATCGGCGGCCTGATCACCTCCACCATCCTGTCCCTGGTGATGGTGCCGGTGGTCTATGAGATGATCGACGACGTGGAATCCTGGCTCTCCCCCCGCCTCGCCCGCTTCGTCACCCCCCGCGAGGCGCCGCGCGAGAGCGGGCATACGCCCGCCGACGAGACGGCCTAGGTTTTTCATCGTCTTCGCCGGGACAAGCCCACGGCTGTCCGGTTGAGGCGTTCATTGGTATTGGATGTGTCTGATTGGACTCGGTTTCCAGGGTTTTGGGCCCTTGGGGACATGAAGCCGAGCCTTGGAGCGATGTGCGCTAGACAAGGTGCATGGCGTTGATTCTACTTGGTTTCGAGCACTTGCCGGTGTTTCGCGACACGAGAAGGACCTACGCCATGCCTCACCACAATAGCGTAATGCACGGTTTGCTGAAGTATGTGCCGTGGTCTTGTTTCGATCGTCTTGTGGATGAATACGGCGCGGATGCGGGCGTTCGCCGCCTGAGCACCAAGAGCCAGTTTGTGGCCTTGCTCTATGGCCAGCTGGCTGGGGCTGTGTCGCTGCGTGAGATTGAGGCGGCGACACAGAGCCACTCCAATCAATTCTATCATCTGGGCGCGCGCGAGGTGTCACGCTCGACCCTGGCCGACGCCAACGCCCAGCGCTCACACCAGGTGTTCTCCAAGCTGTTTTCCCAGATGGCCGGGCTGACCGGGCGAGGCTTTCGGCGCTCCACCGGCGAGGCGGTGCGCTTGATCGATTCGACCTCGATACGGCTGGCGGGCCTGGCCAGCGGCTGGGCGCGCTTTTCTAACGGCGTCCACGGGGCCAAGGCTCACATCATCTATGATCCCGACGCTGACCGACCGCTCTATCTGGAGGTCACGCCAGCCAATGTGAACGACATCACCCAGCCAAGGCCATGCCGATCGAGCCAGGAGCCACCTACGTCTTCGACCTGGGCTACCTGGCCTTTGACTGGTGGGCCAAGCTGGACAAGGCCGGATGCCGCCTGGTCAGCCGGCTCAAGAGCGTCACGCCGCTGACGGTGGTGGAGGACCGCGACCTACCCCAGGACAGCAGCCTGCTCTACGATCGGGTCGGCTTCTTGCGCCAACTGCAAAAGGCCAGTCGCAAGAACCCCTTCCAGGATCCGATGCGTGAGATCGGCGTGGCCCTGGAAAGCGGCAAGGTCCCGCGGGTGACCACCAACGATCTGGATAGCCCCGCTCAAGAGATCGCTGACCTCTACAAGCGCCGCTGGGCCATCGAATTGTTCTTCCGATGGGTCAAGCAGACCCTCAAAATCAAGCATTTCCTAGGTCGATCCGAGAACGCCGTGCGCATCCAGATCGCCGTGGCCCTCATCGCCTACCTACTGATCCGGATCGCCAAAGACGCCAACAATATCGTGGCAAGTCCGCTCTCCCTCGCCCGGCTCATACGCGCCAATATCATGCACAAAAGGAGCGTCCACCAACTCCTAAAACCGCCGCATAATACACCAACCAAATCAAACCAACTCCAGTTAAACTTCGATTAGATGAACTGGACAGCCGTGGGTTTATCCCGGCGAAGACGCATGAGCGTGATCGGCGCCTCACCGCGCCTCCCCCAGCCGCAGGAAGAACACCCGGGCCGCGCCGTATTTGCGGTCGTCGAGAATCTCATAGCCGGGCGCTTCCGGCTCCGGCTCCTCGGCGCCACGCTCGAACACCACCACCGCGCCGGGGGACAGCCAACCGCCGGAGGCCAGGCCCGCCAGGGCCTGTTCGCCCAGGCCCTTGGCATAAGGCGGATCGAGGAAGGCCAGGCCAAAGGCCGGGCCTTCGCCCCCGGGGCGCGCCCCAAGGTCGGTGGCGTCCCGGCGGTGGATGCGGGTGCGGCCGAACAGCTCGCCCTTGCCCAGGGCCTCGGCGTTGTCGCGGATGGCGCCCCGGGCCGCTGGATCGGTCTCCACGAACAGACAGAAGGCCGCCCCCCGGGACAGGGCTTCCAGCCCCAGGGCGCCGGAGCCGGCGAACAGGTCCATCACCCGCACGTCCCGCACGCCCGGGGACCAGGGGGCGTGCTCCAGCACATTGAAGATCGCCTCCCGGGCCCGGTCCGAGGTCGGCCGGGTGCCCTGGCCCTCGGGGGTGATCAGGGCGCGACCGCGATAGGCGCCGGAGACTATGCGCACAGGATGGCCCGCGAGCGGCGACGCTTACGGCCAAGTCTATTGACGATCGCCTCGGCAACCTCAAGATGCATGGGAGGGTGGGGGATTGATTGCATGGTTCGAGGTCTTTGGGCGCTGGCCGCCGCATGGCTTGCGGCGACGTCGGTACAGGCCGCGTCTGTAGCCTCCCCGCCGCCCCCGGTCGAGGACTACGGCAAGTCGCCCGGGATGCAGAACGTCACCCCGTCCCCCTCTGGCCAGCGCTACGCCTTCGTGACGACGGTGGGCGGCAAGCGCATGCTCTATGTGGCGACCACGGACAACAAGCCGATCGATGCGGCAAGCCTGGGTCCCACCAAGGTGGAGCAAGTCTGGTGGGCGGGAGACGATCATCTCTTGGTCGCCTACAGCAACACGGTCAACCTCGGCATGGAGTTCACCGTCAGCAAGCATGAACTGGGTGGCGTGGTCGTGATGGATCTCAAGCACCGCAAGACCTTTTCCGTGTTCGCGGGACCCTATCAAAAATCGGTGGCCCAGACCGTCGTCGGCAGCTTTGGCGCGGTCGAGCAAAAGGGCCACTGGTACGGCTATTTCGCCGGATACGGCTACGAGTTCGACAGGGGCGGCGGCTATGTGAAAACCACCGCTGAAGGACGCCTGATCGCCGATCTGTTCAAGGTGGATCTCGATACCGGCGACTTCACGGTGGCGGTAAAGGGACAGGAAGACGTCTATGACTGGCTGGTGAGTCCCGTGACCGGGGAGGTCGTCGCGCGGGTGCGCTTTAACCAGCGCAACGGGGACTGGAAGATAGTGGCAAGCCGGTGGAGCTGATCACCCTGCCAGGCGCCGATCACGGCTTGCTGGAGGAGGACGCCCGCGTGGCCATGCTCAAGGCCTCGGTGGCGTTCGTGACGAAGAACAACCCGCCGGACGAGGGGCCGGCGCACTGAGGGCCGGTCGCTCTAAACTCAAAAAGTTAGAGCGCGTTTCATCCGAAAACCGGTTCCCACTTTTCGGAACGCGCCCTAGCTGCGCCACCTCAGGACGCCGCCCTCGACGGGGTTGGCCAGGGGGCGACCCTCCTTGCGGCTGGCGGTCCATTCGCGCTTGAGGGCGTTGTACCACTTGGCCTGTTTGTCGGCGTCGTCGACCCATAGCAGGGACGGGTCATAGGCCAAGCCCTGGTTTTGCAGGTTCACCATGGAGGCGTCCTGGCGCAGGAAGCGCCGGGCGCCCGAGGCGATGAAGGGCCGCAACAGGGTGAAGGCCCAGTGATCGGACCACATGATCTGGGTGATGCGGGTCTTGGTCGCGGTGATCGGGGTCAGGCAGGTCAGGGACAGCACCTGGCGGGGCCCCACCTCGATATGCTCCCAGCGCAGGCCCGGCAGGCGGAACACGATCTCGGTCTTGGGCGCGCCGCCCAGGATCCTGTAGGCGTAGCTGTTCTTGGACGGAGGGTGGCGGACCATGGCGAAGCCGGCCTCGCGGGCCTCGAAGGTCTTGGCCTTGTCGTGCTGCGAGGCGGGGGAGCGCCACCACCAGTTCTGGTGCACATAGGGGCCGTGGGCGGGATCCATCAGTCCCACCACCGCATGGTCGATGTGGGAGTCGAACTCCATGCGGTCCACCAACTTGGGCGCCCCGCCGACCACCCCGGGGAACACCGGCGGCGGCTGGTCGGGTTCGGCCTCGGCGCGGGCGTCGGAGGCCATCCAGACGAACACCATGCCCTGGCTTTCCTGGGCCGGATAGCGGCGCACGCGGATGCGGCCGACATCGACCCCCTGGCCCTCGACCATGGAGGGGATCGCCGAACAGACCCCGTCGGTGCGGAAGCGCCAGCCGTGATAGGGGCACTCGACGGCTTCCTCGCCGCCGGGCTCGCGCACCAGCTTGCCCGCCGACAAGGGGGCGGCCCGGTGGGGGCAGATGTCGCGCAGGGCATAGACCTTGCCGTCCCGCTGGCGGCCCAGCAGCACCGGCTCGCCGAGGATCTCGTAGCGTTGCAACTTGCCCGGCTTCAGGTCCCCGGCCAGGGCGGCGAAATACCAGATGTCGCGCAGAAAGCCCTCCCCGAACCGGGTGGTTTCGGCGGCGCGCGCGGGTTTGGTGTCACCATCAGCCATCCGGGGATGTGTAACCCAGATGCCAAGGTGGAGGCGAGCCCCTGATCGCGGGGCCTTGCGGCAGGTTAGGGGCGCGCAGCCTTGTCCGCGGCGTCCAGGACGATTCCTTCGGTGAGGATCTGGGGCAGGACGGCGGCGTCGCGGCCGCCGGCGCCATAGAACAGATAGAGGGGCACCCCGGCCCGGCCATGGTCGCTGAGCACCTTGGCGATCACCGCGTCGCGGTTGGTCCAGTCGCCCTTGAGATAGACGATCCCGCCCCGCTTGAAGGCCTCGGCCACCTTGCGGCTGGACAGGGCGACCTTGTCATTGACCTGGCAGGTGACGCACCAGGCGGCGGTGAAGTTGACGAACACCGGCTTGCCCGCTGCGCGCAGCTCGGCGAGGCGCTCCGGGGAGAAGGCTTCGGCGGTCAGGCCCTCGCCCTCGGCGGCGGCTGGGGCGGCGCCCACGCGGTCGGGATTGAGGGTGGGCGTCAGGGCCGTGACTCCGGCGGCCAGGACCAGAACGGCGGTGGCGAGGAAGCCGACGGCGCCGCCCCTGCCGGCGATCTGGGCGCTCTGGGCCCGGCCATAGATCCAGGCGGCCAGGGCGACCAGCACCGCCCCGGTGAGCAGGCCCGCCAGGCCGATGGGGCCCACCTGCTGGCTGAACACCCACAGCAGCCAGGCGGCGGTGGCGAACATGGGAAAGGCCATCACCTGCTTGAACACCCCCATCCAGCCGCCGGGGCGGGGCAGGAGAGCCAGGAGCGGCGGGGCGAAGGCTGCCAGGGTGAAGGGCGCGGCCATGCCCAGGCCGAGCGCCAGGAAGACGCTGAGGGCTATGGCCGGGGGCTGGGTGAAGGCGAAGCCGATGGCCGGGGCCATGAAGGGGGCGGTGCAGGGGGCGGCCACGGCCACGGCCAGGACGCCGGTCAGAAAGGCGCCCAGGGTCTCGCCATGGCTTTCCACCTGGACCCCGCCGGCGGCGGACTGGACCCCGGCGCCGATCTCGAACAGGCCGGCCAGGTTCAGGGCCACCCCCAGCATGACCAGGGTCAGGCCGGCGATGACGATGGGCGATTGCAGCTGAAAGCCCCAGCCCACCGCCTGCCCCGCGGCCCGCACGGCGATCAGGAGCCCCGCCAGGCCGACGAAGGTGATCACCACACCCACCAGGAAGGCCAGACCCTGAAGGCGCGCCGCCTGGGGTGTGTGGGCGTGGCTGGCCAGGGAGACAGCCTTCATCGACAGCACGGGAAAGACGCAGGGCATCAAATTCAGGATCAGCCCGCCGAGAAAGGCGAAGGCGATGGCCACGGCCAGCCCCCCCTTGGGACCGCCGCCCGCCTCGCCGCCCCCAGATGGCGCCGCCGCGCTGACCGCGCCCAGGCCGGCGGCCGAGGGCTGGACGGGGCCGGGCTTGGCGTCGATCTCATAGGCCTTGCCGCCCAGGTCCAGCACTCCCTGCAGGTGGGTCGGGGCCGGGCTGGTCTTGAAGGCCGAGCCAGGCGCGAGGGTCAGGGTCAGGCCGCCCGGTCCGCGCTCGATGGTCTGGGGCTGGGGATGGTCGATGACCGAGGCGTCGTAGGGATAGAAATAGGCGCCGGGAAAATCGCCGCCCTTGACCGGCGCGCCGGTGACGCTGAGCTTCAGGACCGCGCCGGCGGTGGTCATCACCGCGGTCAGCGGGCCGGGTCCAGGCGCGGCGGTCAGGGTGGCGGCGATGGCCGCGCCGCCCTTGGCATCGGGGTCCGGGGCGGCGGCGCTGACCGGCAGGGTCAGGGTCAGGGCCGCGTCCTCGGGCACGCAGACGTCCTTGCAGACCAGGAAGGCGGCGGCGGCCCTCAGGGTCACGCTCTGGCCCGCCTTGGCGTCCGACGGCGCGGTCAGGGTCTGGGGCAGGATCGCCACGCCCTCATAGCCGTAGTCCATCAGGGGACCGGTGCGCAGCTGGCGCGGGGTGGGCCAGGTCAGTTCGCCGGTCTTCCAGCCCTCGGGCAGGGTCCAGGTGACGCTGGTGGCCTGGCCGGAGTCGCCGGGGTTGCGCCAATAGGTGTGCCAGCCGGGGGCGATGGTCTGGCGCAGGGCCACGTGGATGGTCCCGCCGGGCTGGATGGATGCGCTGTCGGCGATCAACTCGGCGCGCACATGGCGGCTCTCCGGCGACTGGGCCTGGGCCTGGGGGGCGCCCGTCAGGGCGAGGCTCGCGAGCGCGCCAGCGAGAACGATGATGAGGGATCTTGGGGACATGAATTTCACCTGGGCACAGCTATATCGCACGCAACCCCTGGACAAGAGCATCGCCGCTCGGGCCTCGACTTCGATCTCGAAGGCCCCATGATCACGAATCGGTCCGTCTCACGGACCAGGCGAGGACAGAGAGCATGCCGGGCTATTTCGAAGACATCGCGGTAGGGCAGGTGGTCTCGTTAGGGGCCATGGTCGTGGACAACGACGTGCTGAATGATTTCATCGCCGCCTTCGCTCCCGACCGTGACCCCGACGATGGCGCGCCGGACGCCCTGGTTTACGCTATCTGGTCGCGACTGGATCTGAAGGCCTCGGCCGAATGGCCCCAGACCAAGCGGCTGGGGGTGGACGCCCTGCGCTGGATGCGCAATCCGCCGGCGGGGGAGCTGCTGCGCGGGCGCATGACCGTCATGGGCAAGGACCAGGTGGGCGAAAGCAAGGGCATCGTCATCGCCCAGCACGACCTCTTGGACGAGGCCGGACGGCTGGTCTTTTCCTGCCTGACCCGCAGCGTGTTCGTCTGCCGGGGGGAGTAAGGTCAGGGCTTTGCTCCCCTGTTTGACGAATCCACACGGGTGATCTGACAGGGCGCAGCCCTGGCTGAGGGTGCGTCGGCCGGTTCGCCCCCTTCGTCACGGGGCTAACATCCCCCAGGATGTGCGAAAACGCGTCAATCGTCCGGACCTGTCGGTATTCTTGCGTCCTCGTTACCGCAAATGGGTTTTGGCGACTCCTGACTCTTCGTGATCCCTGAAAACACCCTCTTCCGGACACCCCGGTCGACTAACTGAGCTACGCGAAATGTGGCGCATCCAGCGCGTCTATTCTGCGACCATATTCTCCGCAATTTAGAATGCAGCCTTGCCGATTGAAGCACCCCCATCGACATGGAGCGTCTGACCGGTGATGAATCCGGCGTCTTCCGATAGCAGGAAGGCGATCGATGCGGCGATCTCATCCGGCGTTCCGAAGCGGGCCATGGGCACGCCCGATAGGTAGCGGGCCTCGCCCTCGCTGCCGGGCGGGTTGTTGCTCCGAAAGAGTCCTGTCTCCGTGGGGCCGGGCGCCACGGCGTTGACCGTGATACCGGTCCTGGCCAGCTCCAGCGCCCAGTTGCGGGTGAAACTGATCAGCGCCGCCTTGGCCGCCGCGTAAGCGGTGCGCTCGACGCTTCCGAGCACCGTGAGGCTGGAGATGTTGACGATTCGGCCCCATTGGCGCGCCGTCATGCTTGGCATAAGCGCTTGGACGGTCTGGACAGCGGGATGGAGGTTGACGCGCAAGACCTCGTCCAGCGTCTCCAGCGCGACCTGGCCTAGGCGCTGCGGGCCAACCAGCCCGACATTGTTGACGACGCCATCGAAATCGAAGCGTCGGGTCAAGGTTTCGATCGCTTCTGCGGTGGCCGTGGCGTCGCCCAGATCGACGCAAACCAGGTCGCCTGGGAAATGGTCCATGGGGCTGCGGGCCATGCCAACCACCCGGTGGCCATCCCTGGCCAGGCGATGGGACAGGGCTAGGCCGATGCCCTTGCTGGCGCCTGTGATCAGGAAGGTGCGGCTCATGGATGAAGCTTTCACGGGCGCCTCAGCCGCCACCGGCGGCCAGGGCGCGGGATCGGTCAGGCAGCACGGCGGTGGCGCGGCGCAGCGCCGGCAGCATGTCGGCGGGGTCTGGGCGGCGGGTGTAGTCGGGGTTGACCTCGGCGTAGAGGATCGTCCCGTCCTGGCCGACCACGTAGTGGGCCGGCATCGGCAGGGTCCAGCTCGGGTCGCCGTTGAAGGCCGGCAGGTCGTTCTTCAGGTCCTTGTAGAGCTCGATCAGGTAGTTCGGCATCGCGAAGCGCAGGCCGAACGCATCGGCGACCGCGTTGTGGGGATCCGACAAAATCGGGAAGCTCAGCGCGTTCTGGCGCACCGATTTGCGGCTGTTGACCGGCGTTTGGGGCGAGATGGCGAGGAGGCTCGCGCCCAGCGCCTCGAACTGCGGCAGGGCGGCCTGCAAGGCCTGCAGCTCCATGTTGCAGTAGGGGCACCAGACTCCGCGGTAGAAGCTTAACACCAGCGGGCCCTTGGCAAGCCGTTCCGCCGACGACACGGGACGGCCGTCGGGATCGTCGAGAACGAAGGCGGGCGCGCGGTCGCCGGCCTTCAGCGCGCGGGCGGCGGCGCCCGAGGCGATCAGCTCGGCGGTGGCCCGATGCATCGTCTCGATCACGGTGGGCGGGACGCTGTAGGGCGGTCCGCCGGCTTCGAAGTCGGCCTTGAAGGCGTCCAGCTTGGCTTGAAGGGTCATGGTTGTGCTCCAGGGTTGGGGGCGTCTTTCGCCCGGTCGATGCGGGTTGGCATCAGGCTGCGGGGATCAGGGCTTCGACGCGGGCCACGCCGCGCTGCACCGCGGGGCGGTTGGCCACGGCGGCGTACCAGCGGGCGACATGAGGCGCCTGGTCCAGGCTCACGCCGGCGAATTCGCGTCGCCATAGCCATCCGAAGTGCGCGATATCGGCGATGGTGAAGACGTCACCGGCGACGAACTCATGGCGGGCGAGGACCCCGTCCAGCACGCCGAGGGTCCGGTTGGCTTCCGTCGAGAAGCGCTGGGCGGCCGGGGGCTGCGGCTCGGCGGTCTGGCGCTGGAAGAAGCCCGCCTGTCCAAAGGCGGGACCGAGCCCCGAGGCGTGAAAGAACAGCTGCTCGAAGACGCGCGCCCGGGCTTCGCCGCTGGCGGGCAGCAGCTTCCCCGTCCTTTCGGCGAGATAGACCAGGATCGCCGCGGACTCGGTCAATACAAGTCGCCCGTCGATGGCTTCGGGATCGACCAGGACCGGCACCTTGGCGTTGGGGTTCAGCGCTACGAACTCGGGCGTTTTCTGCTCGCCCTGACGCACGTTGATCCCATGAAGGACGTAGGGGAGGTTCAGCTCTTCCAGGGCGATGGGGACCTTCACGCTGTTGGGCGTGGCGAAGGCATAGAGTTCGAACATGCTCATCTCCTGGCCGCCACCCCTTCATGGCGAAGCGTGGGAGGGTGATCGCCCATCCGGCGTGGACAGGGCAGTCGGCGCGGGGGCATAACGGCCATTCCAGGAGGGAATGGAATGGACCGCTTTCAGGCGATGGCCACCTTCGTTCGGGTGGTGGAGACTGGCTCGTTCTCCGGCGCCGCGCGCCAGCTGCACGTCGGCCAGCCAGCGGTTTCCAAGATCGTCGCCCAGCTTGAAACAAGGCTGCAGGTCAGCTTGCTGCTCCGGTCCACCCATGGCCTGACGCCGACCGAAGCGGGCCAGCGGTTCTATGAGCGCGCCCGCGCCGCCATCGCTGAAGCCGACGAGGCGGACCTTGCCGCGCGGGGCGCCGGGGCGGGCTTGTCAGGGCGGCTGCGGGTGTCGGCGGCGACGACCTTCGCGCGTCTGCACGTCATGCCGCATTTGCCCTGCTTTCTGGCCGAACACCCTGAATTGGACATCGAGGTCATTCTCGACGACCGCATGATCGACCTGGTGGCTGAAGGCGTGGATCTGTCACTGCGCATGGGCGCCTTGCCGGACTCCTCGGCGGTGGCGCGCCGCTTGGCCACTGGGGGACGCTCAGTGTTGGGGACGCCCGCGTACCTGGCCCGGGCCGGCGAGCCCCGGATTCCGGCTGACCTGGCCGAGCACGAGGCCGTGATCTACAGCCAGCTTCCCAACGTCTGGTCGTTCAAACGCGATGGCGCCGAGGTCTCGGTGTCGGTCCATGGTCGGGTGCGGGTGAGCGCGGCAGAAGGCCTGCGCGCCGCGGTCCTCGCGGACCTCGGGCTGACCATCGCATCAGATTGGATGTTCGCGCCTGAACTGGCGACCGGGGCAGTGCGCCCCGTGCTCCAGGGCTGGTCCTTGCCGCCCATCGATCTGTGGGCGGTTTTCCCCGCCGGTCGCATGATCAGCGCCAAGGCCAGACAATTCGCCAATTTCGTCGAGACCGTGATGGCGCAAGGCGGCGTCAGCCAGGGCTGATGGTCGCCCCTCCAAGGTCAGCCTCCGCCAGCGCATAAGGTCGGTTCCCCGCGCCAGGTCGCCGGCCCGTCAGCGCGTCGAGCGCCAACGGGCCTTCGGGACTGCAGTTCTTAGGCTTGCGCGGCCATGTTGCGGGCCACTTCGGCGGCGCTGATGCCTTCCAGCGCCAGACCATGGCCGCCGTCCTCTTCCAGCAGGCGCCGCAGGCGGCGGGTCAGGGCGATGCGGGTATAGCGGCTGGTCAGCGGCGGCAGGGCGGCGATGCCGTCGGCGATCTCATGAGCACGCGCCAGCAGGCCGTTGGCCGCGACGATCTCGTTGACCACGCCCCAATCCTTCGCCGTTTCGGCGTCCAGCACCTGCCGGGTGAGCAGGAAGTAGCGACCCCGCACCGAACCAATCACCTCGGGCCACAGCACGTGCACGCCGTCGCCCGGCACGATGCCGAACTCGAAGTGCGGCTTGTCCTGGAAGACGGTCCGCGGTGTGGCCAGCACCACATCGGCCAGCAGAGCATATTCGCTGTGCAGCAGCACCGGCCCATTGAGCGCAGCGATCATCGGGACCTCGATGTCGAGGATATTCGACAACACCTTACGGCCTTCGCGCAGAATCTTGTCGTAGCCGAGCGGGGTGAAGAAATCGAAGCCTTCGGGGCTGATCGCGTCCATGAAGGCGTCGCCCGAACCGGTCAGGATCACCACACGGTTTTCCCGATCCTCGCCGATGGCGTGGAACAGTTCGACAAACTGCTCGTGGGTATGGCCGTTGAAGACCAACTTGTCGCCATCGGTATGAAGCGCGATTTCCAGTACGCCATTGGGTTTGCGGGTCAGGCGCGCGTTGGAGAAGGCGTTTTGATAGGTGTGGAACTGGGCCATGAGGTCGGCGTCCTTGCTGCGGCCGATCCGGATCGATCGGCTTGACCAAGGACTAATTCATTCCCGTTGGGCATGGACGACTGCATCGAAGGATAACGTTTATGCCTTGTTGGAATGGATTCGGACTTCACGGGCATAATCTCAGTCGGGGTCGATGGCCGAGCCGATGTGCGTTTCGGGGCGCCTGGAGGTCGGCCTGATCGGTGTCCGCGCGATCGCCCTGGACGGGACCAAGATGCGCGCCCGGCGCCCAACGAACAACCCATGTGACTGATACCTGCGAGGTGAGGCCAGCATTGCATTTCGCAATCTGACGCGGGCGCCGCGCCCGCTAAGTTTTGGCGCAGCCTGACCCACAACGCCCCCAGGGTATCGCGCGGCGATGCACGGGAGGAAAGTTTCACCCACAAACGCAAAATCCCGACCGGATGGGTCCGGTCGGGATTGATCTTCGTGGGGCTTTAGGGCCCGAAAGAGACTCAGGCGTGGCCGGCGATCGCCTGGGCGGCGTTGTTGCGGGCCATGGATTCGGCGATCA
>JARLIP010000179.1 GCA_031291685.1 Caulobacteraceae bacterium
CCCTTCACACGGCCTGGCTCGAGGCGAGACGCTCCCGATGAGGAAACCACCAACTGGAGAGCCGTATGCGGGAAAACCGCCCGTACGGTTCGGAGGGCGGGGAGGGCCAAAACCCTTCCCGACCCCTATCATGCCGTTCAGGTGACGCGGCGACGGGCTTTCAGACTGAATCCCACGCATAATGACCCGGTCTCGTTCACGGCATGGATCGCCGCAAGCGGCGATGACGGTCAAGGTGGCTGTAGCGGTCAGCCTCAAAGGCCGCTGGTATGAATCACAAGGATCGGCGACCTAAGGGGTAGCGACGGGGCAGCCAAGCGCCGGGGTAAGCTGGATATTGGCGTAGTTCAGTGAAACCTTGCGTTCTCTATCGCCATCATCGAGGCGGGCTTTGCCCTTGAATGTCGCGGGTATGTAGACAGGACCACCAACCTTGCCGACGTCACGCCGCTGTACCGGCTCGACGAGTGTGAGCAGAATCAAGTCGTGCAATGGCTTCGGGCTTGGTTGACTAAGCCAGGTTGTGCCCAAGCTGGCCTCGCCATTGAGGACACCTTCAGGCGTGGCGCTGCCCCCTGCCTTTATCGTCCACCCAGGCGGAATTTGACAGACGGCGGAGAACGTCACACCCCAAGTCGAGATCGAAAACCCTTTGATACGTTCACCTGGTTTGAGCGGAATACCCGTGATCGATGCGAGATAGGTCTTCGGATGATCAACCAGCGTCGGCGCGGTAGCAGACAAAACAAGGGCGAAGAGCACAGTCATGGCTCAACCATCAGATGTTTGGAGGACCTTCGCAATAGGCATGGGTCAACGACCAGCTTGTGGCTCCTTCATTCGCGTGCGGGCTGAACACTCCGTCCCAAGCCCCCGCGTCACCCTTGACCTTGAGGATGTGACACCGGCCGCTGGGGTGGCCAACCAGGGGCGCCGGCGGGGCGATTGCACATGGACAGTCGAGGGAGACACGGATGGGCAAGGTCTATGAAGCGTTGGACGAAAAGCTCATCGCCTTCATCCGTCGGCAGAAGCTGTTCTTCGTGGCGACCGCGCCCCTTTCGGCGGAGGGGTGCGTCAATGTCTCGCCAAAGGGATATGACAACCTCGCGATCATTGATGCCCGAACCGTGGCCTATCTGGATCTCGGCGGTTCGGGGATCGAAACCCATGCCCACCTTCGCGAGAACGGGCGCATCACCTTGATGTTCTGCGCCTTCGAGGGGGCGGCGAACATTGTTCGGCTCTATGGCCACGGGGAGAGCTGCGCGTTCGACGAGCCGGGTTTCGCCGAGAAGATGGCCCTGTTTCCAGCGTTCGAGCGGGCGCGCGGCGTCATCACTGTGCATATCGACCGCGTCGCCGACAGTTGCGGCTGGGGCGTTCCCTTCTTCGACTATCAGGGCGAGCGCGACCAACTGCGCCGCTGGGTGGTGGCCCGGCCGCAAGAGGAATGGACGGCCCGCCGCTACGAATCCAATGCCCTCTCGATCGACGGTCTGCCGGGCCTCTCGCGCCACAATGAGGGTTAGGCCGGAGGGCTGGCGTCCTGTTCGCAAGATCAGATGGCCTTGCGCCCGCATGGGATCGTGACCTGCCCCCTGTGTCTCATCCGGCCGTAACGAGGATCCTGAGTTGCTCTGTGCCTTCGCTCGGGAGCAAAAGGCCCGCACGCAACCGCCCACGCCCCCTGTTGTGAAACGCCCCCAAACCCGGTCATGCTGCCCTCCGCTCAAGGGGGACGCCGCCATGCAGAAAATCACCGCCGCCCGGGTGATCGTCACCTGCCCGGGGCGCAATTTCGTCACCCTGAAGATCGAGACCAGCGGCGGGCTGACCGGGCTGGGGGATGCGACCCTGAATGGGCGGGAGCTGGCGGTGGCCAGCTATCTGACCGACCATGTGATCCCCGCCCTGATCGGCCGGGACGCCCAGTCCATCGAGGACATCTGGCAGTATCTCTATCGCGGAGCCTATTGGCGGCGGGGGCCGGTGACCATGGCCGCCATCGCCGCGGTGGACACCGCCCTTTGGGACATCAAGGGCAAGCAGGCGGGCCTGCCGCTCTATCAGCTGCTGGGCGGGGCCAGCCGCACGGGGGTGATGGTCTATGGCCACGCCAATGGCGCCACCATCGAGGAGACCATCGCCGAGGCCCGGCGCTATCAGGCCATGGGCTATAAGGCCATCCGGCTTCAGACCGGGGTTCCGGGCCTGGCCTCCACCTATGGCGTCTCCGGCGACAAGCTGTTCTACGAGCCGGCGGACGCGGCCCTGCCCACGGAAAACCTGTGGTCGACGGTGAAATACCTGCCCACGGTCCCGCGCCTGTTCGAGGCGGCGCGGGAGGCCCTGGGCTGGGACGTGCATCTGCTGCACGACGTCCACCACCGCCTGACCCCGATTGAGGCGGCGCGCCTGGGCAAGGACCTGGAGCCCTATCGGCCCTTCTGGTTGGAGGACGCGACCCCGGCGGAGAACCAGGAGGCCTTTCGCCTGATCCGCCAGCACACCACCACGCCCCTGGCGGTGGGCGAGGTGTTCAACACCATCTGGGACGCCAAGGACCTGATCCAGCAACAGCTGATCGACTATATCCGCGCCACCGTGGTCCATGCGGGGGGCATCACTCACCTGCGCCGCATCGCCAGCCTGGCCGAGCTCTACAATGTGCGCACGGGCTGTCACGGGGCCACGGACCTGTCGCCGGTGTGCATGGGGGCGGCCCTGCATTTCGACCTGTGGGTCCCCAATTTCGGTATTCAGGAATATATGCGCCACACGGCCGAGACCGATGCTGTCTTCCCCCACGCCTACAGCTTCAAGGACGGCGACCTGCATCCAGGCGAGGCGCCGGGACATGGCGTCGAGATCGACGAGGCCCTGGCCGCGCAATATCCCTATCGCCCCGCCAGCCTGCCGGTGAACCGGCTGGAGGACGGGACCATGCACAACTGGTGAGCCCATGAGCCTGGCCGAGCCGCCCATCTTTCGCCTGACCGATCGGGGGCCGGGGCGGCTGACCCTGTCCAGCGACCAGGGGGACCTGGTCCATATCTTTGTGCTGGAGGCCGATATCGTGCGGGTCATGGCCCTGCCCGGAGGACGGCTGGACCAGCCCCGCACCTGGGCCATAGCGCCGGGGCTGGACGACACCCCGATCGAGGGGCGGGACCGTTTCGACCTGAGCGGCTTTTCCTTGCCGCCCTTCGCCCTGACCGAGGATGAGGGCGTCCTGAGCCTGGATACGGGGCTGGTGCGCCTCACCGTGACGCTGGAGGGCTTTTTCTGCGCCTGGGCGATCCAGGTGGAGGGGACATGGCTGCCCGCCGCCAGCGACCGCCCTACCCAGGCCTATAACTGGGGCTATTGGGACCAGAAGGTCTATCACTACCTGCGCCGGGCGCCGGGGGAGCGGTATTACGGCCTGGGGGAGCGGAGCGGGGCGATGGACCGGGCCGGGCGGCGCTTTCGCCTGAGCAATATCGACGCCATGGGCTATGACGCGCGGACCAGCGATCCGCTCTACAAGCACTTTCCCCTCTACATCACCGCGTTGCCGGACAAGGGGCTGGCCTTCGGGCTGTTCTACGACACCCTGTCGGACTGCGATTTCGATTTCGGACAGGAGCTGGACAACTATCACGGCCCCTATCGCCACATGGCCGCCGACCACGGGGACCTGGACTACTATTTCATCGCCGGGCCCAGGGTGGATCAGGTGGTCCGGCGCCTGACCTGGCTGACCGGACGGCCGGCCTTTCCGCCCCGCTGGAGCCTGGGCTATTCCGGCTCGACCATGGCCTATACCGACGCCCCGGACGCGCAAGGGAAGATGGCTGGGTTCCTGGAGCGGTGCGCCGAGCACGACATCCTGTGCGACAGCTTTCACCTGTCTTCCGGCTACACCTCCATCGGCGCGCGGCGGCATGTGTTCCACTGGAACCGGGACAAGTTCCCCGACCCGGCGGGCTTTGCCCGCGGCTACGCCGACAAGGGCGTGCGCCTGTGCGCCAATATCAAGCCGTGCCTGCTGGCCGACAACCCGCGCTTCGATGAGGCTAGGGAGCGGGGCCTGCTGATCGCCGAGGCGGACGGGGCGCCGGCCTGGACGCAGTTCTGGGATGGTCCCGGCGCCTATCTGGACTTCACCAACCCGGCGGCGCTGGACTGGTGGAAGGCCCAGGTCACCGCGAGCCTCTTGAACGTGGGCGTGACCTCCACCTGGAACGACAACAACGAGTTCGAGATCCGCTCGCCCAAGGCCATGGCCCACGGGTTTGGCGCGCCCCGCCCGGCGCGGGAGATCAAGCCGCTTCAGACCCTGATGATGATGCGCGCCTCCCGGGACGCCCAGGTCGCCCATGCGCCGGACAAGCGCCCCTATCTGGTCTCGCGGTCTGGCGGGGTGGGCATGCACCGCTATGTGCAGACCTGGTCCGGGGACAACGTCACCGCCTGGGAGACCCTGAAATACAATATCCGCATGGGGCTGGGCCTGGCCCTGTCGGGGGTCTCCAACATCGGCCACGACGTGGGGGGCTTTTCCGGGCCGGCGCCGGACGCGGAACTGTTTGTGCGCTGGGTGCAGTTCGGGATCTTCATGCCGAGGTTCTCGATCCACTCCTGGAACGATGACGGCACGGTCAACGAGCCCTGGATGCACCCCAGGGC
>JARLIP010000180.1 GCA_031291685.1 Caulobacteraceae bacterium
CGGCGAGGGGGCGGTGGCGACGATCTCGCGCCGCGCCGCGTCCAGCCGCAGGCTGACCCGGCTCGCCCGCGCGCTGACTCGCAGCACCACGCTCGCGCCGGCCACCTCGATGCGGTCGCCGTCGGCGTAGCGGGGGTTGAAGCGGAACAGGGCCATGCCGGCAGTTAGGCCCCGAATCGGGTCCGTGTCAGCAGCCCTAGGCTCGTCAATGCCATCCACGCTGGAAAGCCAATCCAGCCGACACCTATATTGATCGCCAGCCCCGGCGGGGTTATTTTAATCGAGCATGGGTATTGCATCGCGCTGGCCTCCGCCTTCTGCTTAGAGCGCCCCACATCGGGGTGCGACATGCAGCCAAACACTTTCAACGACGAACCCGGCCTCTGGATGATCTGGAGCGGAGCTAGCTTCGCGTTCCGGCAGAACCTTCGGTTGGCCCTGGTCTATGCCTACGAACGCACCATAGCGGCGGCGAGTTGGGCTGACGTTCCGGCAAAAATCGTGCTTTTTGGACGGGATCGCGAGCTAGGCGCCCAAGCCATTCTGCAGGGATGGCGCGACATCGGCTTGACCATGCCTACATCCTAGCTACGCCGCGTCCGCGGCGCGCGCGCCGCCGTGGTCCAGCCGCAGGATGAACTCGCGCACCCGCGGATAGATCTCCTGGGCGAACCGCTTGCCGTTGAACACGCCATAGTGGCCGACGCCCGGCTGGACGTAGTCCTCCTTGAGTTCGGCCGGCAGGGCCGAGCACAGGGCGTGCGCGGCCTGGGTCTGGCCGATGCCGGAGATGTCGTCGTTCTCGCCCTCGACCGTCATCAGCCCGATGTCGCCGATCGCCTCAGGCCGCACCGGCCGGCCGCGGTGGACCAGCTCGCCCTTGGGCAGCAGGTACTTCTGGAACACGATCTCGATGGTCTGCAGGTAGAACTCCTCGGACAGGTCCAGCACCGAGAGGTACTCGTCGTAGAATTCCAGGTGCTTGTCGGCGCTGTCGCCGTCGCCGCTGACCAGGTGGTTGAAATAGCGCTGGTGGGCCTCCTGGTGGCGGTCCAGGTTCATCGACATGAAGCTGAACAGCTGGACGAAGCCCGGATAGACCCGGCGCATCACCCCCGGATGGGGCGGCGGCACGGTGTAGATCATCTGCCGCTGGAACCAGGTGAACGGTCGTTCCTCGGCCAGGCGGTTGGTCACCGTGGGCGAGAGGCGCGCGTCGATCGGCGAGCCCATGAAGGTCATGGTCGCCGGCCTGGAGGGGTGGCCGTCCTCGGCCATCAGGCTGGCGGCGGCCAGCACCGGCGGGCCGGGCTGGCAGACGGCCACGACATGCGGGCGCGGGCCCATGTGGCGCAGCATCTCGCGGACATGGTCGATATAGTCGTGGAAGTCGAAACGGCCCTCCAGCATCGAGACGTCCCGGGCGTTGGACCAGTCGGTGACATAGACCTCATGGTCCTGCAGGAAGGTCTCCACCGTGCCCCGCAGCAGGGTCGCGTAGTGGCCGGACAGGGGGGCGACGATCAGCACCGGCGGCTCGATGGCGCGGCGGCCGGCCTTGCGCATGTCGCTCATGTCGCGGCTGAAGTGGGTCAGCTTCACCCAGGGGGAGGACCATTCCACCACCTGGCGCACGCGCACGTCATGGCCCTCGATCTTGACACCGTCGATGTTCCAGGCCGGACGGCCATAGCGGCGGGTGACGTTGGCGAACAGGTCGTTGGCCGCGAACAGGGTGCGGCCCAGCCTGGTGTCCGTCGCTGGATTTACTGGCGAGCCCCAGGCGTCGCGGGCGAACCGCGCCGCTTGGCGCATGGGGCTGGAAGCGTAATAGGCCGCCTCATACATCGCATAGAGCATGCGTTCATCCTCCCCGCACGGGCATATTGTGCAGTGCACAATATATAGGGCCAGAGCCTGGGGGAGCGCAACGTGACGCGTTGCCGTGCGTCATTTAGGGCCGTGCGTCATTTAGGGCTGCGCGTCATTTGGGTCCGGGCGCCATTTCGTCGGGGCGGGGGGCTTACCCCGCGGCGCGCATGGCCTTGACGATCTGTTCCCGGGTCTGGTCGGGGGTGAGACCGAAGGCGATGACGCTGTCGAACTCGCCCTTGGGATTCATCAGATAGATGGCCGAGGAGTGGTTGACCGAATAGTTGGCGCCGGTCCCGCTCTTCTCGAAATAGACCTTGTAGGCGCTGGCCACGGAGGCGACCTGCTCGGGCGAGCCGGTCAGGCCGATCACCCCCCGGGGAAAGGCTGAGCTGGACAGATAGTCCTTGAGTTGGGCCGGGGTGTCCCTGGCCGGATCGACGGTGATGAACACCACCTGCAGGGCCTTGGCCCGCCCGCCCATCTGGTCGATGGTCGTTCCCAGGGTCTGCAGGGTGGTGGGGCAGACATCGGGGCAATAGGTGTAGCCGAAGAACACCGCGGTCCATTTGCCCTTGATCACGGTCTGATCCACCGGGCGGCCGTTCTGGTCGATCAGCTTGAAGGGCCCGCCGATGGAGGCGCTGGCGCCGTGGGACGAGCCGCCCGCCGGGCCGGGCTTGCAGGCCGCCAGACCCAAGGTCAGGGCCGTGGCCAAGGCCAGGCTGGTTATCCCTTTGCGAATCATCGCCTTACGGTTCTCCTTAACCCCAGCGGGAGCTGACCCCGTCCAGACCCCTCTAGTCGCAGGCGCCATTCCACTGCTAGGTTGTCGTTGTGGAAACCTTGGCGCACGTACGCGCCCGGCTCGGCCTTCTCGATAAGCCTGCGGCCGGTTCAGGGCAAGACAGCGAGCCGCTGGATGACGGCCTGCTCGCCCACAGCCGCATGAATCTTGATGTGCTGGTCCGGTTGCGCTGGGCGACCCTGGCCGGCGAGCTGGCGGTGCTGGCCTTTTCCGGCCTCGTCGCCCACCTGCATGCGCCCTATATCGCCTGCTCCGTCGTCATCCTCGCGGCGATCCTGTTCAACGTGGCGGTCAACCGCGTGGCCCAGATCCAGGGCGCGGTGCGTGATGGTCAGCTGATCATCCAGCTGGCCTTCAATCTCATGCAGCTGTCGGTCCTGCTGTTCCTGACCGGCGGCGTCGTCAATCCCTTCGCCCTGCTGCTGGTCGCCCCGGCCACCCTGGCGGCGGCGATCCTGGACCGGCGGGGAGCCATCAGTCTGGGGCTGCTGGCGGCGGCGATGGCGATCATCCTGACCGTCTGGTCCTTCCCCTTGCCCTGGCCCGGCGGTCCGCCGCCTCAGACGCCCATTCCGATGAAGGCGGCCATGCTGATCGCCATCCTGGCCGGAATTCTGGTCACGGCGGGCTATGCCTGGCGCGCGGCCGAGGAGGCCAAGCGGATGGAGCTGGCCCTTAACGTCACCCAGAAGGCTCTGGCCCGGGAGCAGCGCCTGTCGGCCCTGGGCGGCCTCGCGGCGGCGGCGGCGCACGAGCTGGGCACGCCGCTGGCCACCATCGCCGTGGTGGCCAAGGAGATGGCCCGGGAGGCGCCGGAGGGTTCCCTGCGCGAGGACGCCGAACTATTGCTGCTGCAGGCTGACCGCTGCCGGGAGATCCTGACCCGCCTGACCGAGGAGCCGGACACCACGGACGAGGCCGTGCACGCCCGCATGACCCTGTTGCAGTTCCTCAACGAGGTGATCGAGAGGCACCTGGACACGCCGGTGCGGGTGGAGGCCGTGGTCGCCGGCCCCCCCGGCGCGCGGCCGCCGGAGATCCGGCGTATGCCCGAGGTGCTGCACGCCATGACCTCCCTGGTGGAAAACGCCGTGGACTTCGCCCGGTCGGAGGTTCTGGTGAGCGTGCGGTTCGACGAGCGCACCATCGCCGTGGAGGTGCGGGACGACGGCCCGGGCTTTTCGCCGGAGGTTCTGGCCCAGCTCGGCCAGCCCTATATCACCAGCCGTCCGGGGGGCGAGGGCTCGCGCTCCGGGCACATCGGCATGGGACTCGGTTTTTTCATCGCCAAGACGCTTCTGGAGCGGACCGGCGCGGTTGTGCAGCACTTCAATGGCCGGCGGGGCGGGGCGGTGATCGCCGCGCGATGGGCCCGGGACGCCATCGAGGCGCCCCCCGCGCCGGGGGGATTCGAGCTTGGCGGGGCCTTTACCGCCGATCCAGCTGATTTCCTTGCAAAAGGGACTTGATGCGCGCCGAATATGAGCGACATCCTATACACGTCTGAACGCCCTAGACGCGAGTTCGCTACCGGAGGAATTCCATGTCCGACTTGACGCAAGCGGTCTCCGACCTGCCGGACAAAAGCCTGCTGGTTCTGGATGACGACTCTGCGTTGAGAGTGCGTCTTGGCCGCGCGCTGGAGGCGCGGGGGTTCGAGCCGGTTCTGGCCTCGACGGTCAATGAGGCCATAGCCATGGTCAAGGCCCAGCCCCCGGCCTTCGCGGTGCTGGACATGCGCCTGGAGGATGGCAATGGGTTGCAGGTGGTTGAGGTCATCCGTAACGCCCGGCCCGACGCCCGGGTGGTGATGCTGACCGGCTACGGCGCCATCGCCACGGCGGTGGCGGCGGTCAAGGCCGGGGCGGTGGACTATCTGGCCAAGCCCGCCGACGCCGACGACGTGCTGCGCGCCCTCCTGTCCCGCCATGACGAGGCGCCGGCCCCGCCGGAAAACCCCATGTCCGCCGACCGGGTGCGCTGGGAGCACATCCAGCGGGTCTATGAGCTGTGCGGGCACAATGTCTCCGAGACCGCCCGGCGCCTGAACATGCACCGCCGCACCCTGCAACGCATCCTGGCCAAGCGCGCGCCGCGGTAGGAGTGCGTCTGCTCCCCTGTTTGGCGAAGCCACACGGGGGAGCTGTCAGGACGCAGTCCTGACTGAGGGGGCGCTCGGACGGCCAGTTCGCCCCCACCGTCACGGGGCTTCGCCCCGCGCCACCTCCCCCGCGTCGCTGCGCTATGCAGGGGAGGAGAAGGCGCCCTGCTCCCCCGTCGCGACGGGGGAGCTGTCAGGACGCAGTCCTGACTGAGGGGGCGCTCGGACGGCCGGTTCGCCCCCACCGTC
>JARLIP010000181.1 GCA_031291685.1 Caulobacteraceae bacterium
ACGTCGCGGTTCACGGTGCTGTTCGAAGTCTAGCAAAGGCGACCCGGGCGTCCAACCGCAACGGCTGAGTTCGGCTGGAAAAGCATTCTGTCAGTCTAGCAAAGGCGACCCGGGCGTCCAACCGCAACAAAAAACAGGAACAAATGAAAATGGCTGGTAAGTCTAGCAAAGGCGACCCGGGCGTCCAACCGCAACTACACGGATCTCTATGGCGGGGTGAAGATCAGTCTAGCAAAGGCGACCCGGGCGTCCAACCGCAACTTTCCCGTATTGGTGGTTCGAAATTCCCGCAGTCTAGCAAAGGCGACCCGGGCGTCCAACCGCAACATAAGGTGGATCGATGAAGAACAGGGTGTCAGTCTAGCAAAGGCGACCCGGGCGTCCAACCGCAACCCCTTTTCCTTCGCCATGCGTTTCGTGCATAGTCTAGCAAAGGCGACCCGGGCGTCCAACCGCAACGATACGCTGACGCCGCCGCCGAACGAGCCAGTCTAGCAAAGGCGACCCGGGCGCCCAACCGCAACCAAGGCTGAGCTGTGCAAGGCGTCTCGGGAGCTTAGTAAAGAGGTGGCGCTCCTCAACTCGACGGCGCCCCTGCCCTTCAAGGAAAAACGCGCGGCGCCGACCGAGGCCGGCGCCGCCATGGCCCTTACGCGTCGAACATGCCCACCAGACGTCCACGGACGATCTGTTCGGCCTCGGTCATGATGCCCTCGATCAGGGCCTTGCAGGTGGGGATGTCGTGGATCAGGCCGGCGACCATGCCGCAGGACCAGGCCCCGGCGTCCATCTGACCCTCGACCATGATCTTGGGATAGATGCCCGCCACTTCGGGGAAAATATCCTCGAACTTGATCTTGTCGCCCAGGGCCTTTTCCTTCTCCAGCAGGCGCTCGACGCCCGCATTGATCAGCACCCGCTCGGTGTTGCGCAGGGACCGCATGATCAGGCGGGTGTCCAGCTCCGAGGCGGCCAGGATGGCGTCCTTGACGTTCTGGTGCACCGGCGCCTCCACCGTGGCGATGAAGCGGGTGCCCATATTGATCCCGTCGGCGCCCATGGACAGGGCCGCCACCAGGGAGCGGGCGTTGGCCATGCCGCCGGAGGCGACGAACGGAACCTTCAGCTCTTCCGCCGCCCGGGGCAGCAGGATGAAGTTGGGCACGTCGTCCTCGCCCGGGTGGCCGCCGCATTCGAAGCCATCGACGCTGACCGCGTCGCAGCCGATGGCCTCGGCCTTCAGGGCGTGGCGCACCGAGGTGCACTTGTGGATCACCTTGATCCCCGCTTCCTTCAGGGCCGGCAGCCACTTTTGCGGGTTGTTGCCGGCGGTCTCGACCACCTTGACCCCGCCGTCGATGATCGCCTTCACATAGCCCGGATAGTCCGGCGGGGTGACCGAGGGCAGGAAGGTCAGGTTCACGCCAAAGGGCTTGTCGGTCATCTCCCGGCAGCGGGCGATCTCCTTGGCGAGGAGCTCGGGCGTGCGTTGGGTCAGGCCGGTGATGATGCCCAGCCCCCCGGCGTTGGACACCGCCGAGGCCAATTCAGCCAGGCCGACGAAGTGCATGCCCCCTTGCAGGATCGGGTACTGGATGCCGAACAGCTCTGTGATGCGCGTTTTCATTGTGGATGCTCCCTTTGGCCGCATGCTCAGCAGAAGGGATCAGGTTAGGCAAGACCTTGACGGGGTTTTCCCGGGGGTGGAATCGAGGGCCGCCATGACCATCTGGACTGACGCAACGGCGCGGGACCTGCTGCGCCGGATGTTCGACGCCGCCGTGGCCCGCGCCGCGCCCGGCCCCGCCGTGCTGCGCCATCTGCCGGACAAGCCCCGGGGCCGCTGCGTGGTGGTGGGGGCGGGCAAGGCCGCCGCCGCCATGGCCGCCGCCCTCGACGCCGCCTGGCCGGACGTGGATCTCTCTGGCGTCGTTGTCACCCGGGACGGCCACGCCGTGCCCGCCGGCCGGATCGAGGTGCTGGAGGCCTCCCACCCTGTCCCCGACGCCCGGAGCGAGGCGGCGGCCCGGCGGATGCTGGCGGCGGTGGCGGGGTTGGGGCCGGACGATCTAGTTGTGGCGCTGATCTCCGGCGGCGGCTCCGCCCTGCTGGCCCTGCCCGCCCCGGGCGTGACCCTGGCCGACAAGCAGGCCATGACCCGCGCCCTCCTGGCCAGCGGCGCCGCCATCGGCGAGATCAACGCCATCCGCAAGCATCTGTCGGCCATCAAGGGCGGCGCCCTGGCCGCCGCGGCCGCGCCAGCCCCGGTGGTGAGCTTGGTGATCAGCGATGTGCCGGGGGACGACCCCGCCATGGTCGCCTCCGGTCCCACCGTCCCCAGCCGGCCCGATCCGGGTGTCATCCGCGCCATCGCCGCCCGCTACGCCGCATCCCTGCCGCCCCACCTGGCGGAACTGCTCCAGCGCCCCGCCCCTCCCATGGCGCCGCCCAACGGAAGAACCGAGGCCCACATCATCGCCGCGCCCCTAGCCTCCCTCGAAGCCGCCGCCGAGGTCGCCCGGGCCGACGGCGTCCAGCCCCTGATCCTGGGCGACGCCATCGAAGGAGAAAGTCGCGAGTTGGGCGTGCTCCTGGCCGGGATCGCCCGATCGGTGGGCCATAACGGCCTGCCGCTGGCCGCCCCCGCCGTGCTGCTGTCCGGCGGCGAGACCAGCGTCACCCTAGGCGCCGCGCCTCCCGGCCGGGGAGGCCGCAACACCGAATGCCTGCTGAGCCTGGCCGCCGCCCTGGACGGCGCCCCGGGGATCTGGGCCATAGCCGGGGACAGCGACGGCATAGACGGCACGGAGGACGCCGCCGGCGCCCTCATCACGCCCGACACCCTGGCCCGGGGCCGCGCCGCCGGCCTGGACGCCCGCGCCGTGTTGGCCGCCCACGACAGCTACAGCTACTTCGCCGCCCTGGGCGATCTGGTGGTCACCGGCCCGACCCTGACCAATGTCAACGATATCCGCGCCGTGCTGGTGACGGAGTGATTGAGGGACGGCTTGACGGCGCCGGTCAGACCACCACCACCCCGGCGCCAAGGGGCTCGGCATAGAGCGCCGCCACCAGGTCCGCGCGGCGCTCCAAGGTGGCGCGCTGGTTGACATAGCCCTTGTCGGTGATCTCGCCCGCGTCGATGGACGGCGGCTCGGTCATGATCGTGAACCGCCCCACCCGCCGTGACGAGCCGCCCGCCGCGGCGTTGAAGGCGCCGAGGGCCTCGCGCACGATCGCGGCCAGCTTCTCGATCGTGCCGCCCTCGCCCGGCTGAGCCGTCAGGGCCTGCAAGCCCGCGGGGGACGGCCATAACAGGGCGCCGATGAAGGGCCTGTCCTGGCCGGCGATCACCGCGTCCTGGATATAGGGGCTGCAGGCGGCGACGATATCCGGCCGCAGGGCGCCCACCGAAACCCAGGCGCCGGTGTCCAGCTTGAAGTCCTCGGTCACCCGCCCGTCGAACACCAACCCCTTGGCGGGGTCCCGCGGGTCCACGAACCGGGCGGCGTCCCCCAGCTTGTAGAATCCCTCCTCGTCGAAGGCCGCGGCGGTCTTTTCCGGATCGTTGTGATAGCCGGTGGTGACCGTCGGCCCCTTCACCCGCACCTCGTATTTCGCGCCATTCGGGGTCAGCTTGATGGTGATCCCCGGCAGGGGCAGGCCCACCAGCCCCACCCGCTCGGTCTCCCAGTGGACCACGGTGATCCCTTGGGTCTCGGTGGCGCCATACATGGTGGTCAGGGGAATCCGCTGGCCGGTCTCGGCCACGGCCAGGGCCTGCATCCGCTCATAGATGTCGTTGGACAGGGTCGCCCCGCCATAGCCCATATAGCGCAAATTCTTGAAGAACGAGGCGCGCAGAGCGACATCCCGCTCCATGGCCTCGGCCAGCATGGCGAAGGCGATGGGGGCCGAGCCGAACACCACGGGGGAGACCTCATAGAGGTTCTTGATGGTGGTCTCGAACAGGCCCGGGATGGGCTTGCCCTCGTCCAGATGCAATATGCCCCCGGCCCACAGATTGCCATTGAAGCCGATATTGCCCGCCGAGATGTGGCTCCAGGGCATCCATTCCAGGGACACCGGGATCACGTCCGGGTCGGGCGCCTCGCTCCTCAGCCCATCCTGGCCGGCGATCACCCCAGCCATCATGCCATGGGTCTGGGGCACGCCCTTGGGCAGGCCGGTGGAGCCGCTGGTGAACAAGAACTTGGCCACGGTGGCGTGGCTGTGCCCCGCCCGCGCCGCCTCCACCGCCGCCATCGCCTCCGTTGCGGTCAGGTCGGACAGGGCCAAGGCGCCCTCACCGCCATCGGCGGTGACGAACACCAGGTCCGGATCGAGGGCGCGCAGGGTCTCGAAGGCCCGGGCGAACACCTCTCCGCTCTGGGCGAACACCACCTTGGGCCGCACCGTGGCGAAGCAGTGCTTGAGCTTGGCGTGGTCCGCCGACATCAGGCTGTAGGCCGGGCTGATCGGCGCCGCGGGCGCGCCGGCGGTGTAGCAGCCCAGCATGACCAGGGCGTGCTCGATGGAATTGGCCGACAGGATCAGCACGCTGTCCGCCGAGGTCAGGCCCCTGTCCAGCAGCCATTGGGCGAAGCCGTCCGCCGCCCGCTTGACCTGGCCATAGTTCATCTCCCGCCAGGGACCGTGACCCGGCTCGCGCTGACGGATGAAGGGCCGGTCCGGGTGCTCGGCCGCCCGGTCGGCCAGCAATTGGGCTATGGAAATCGGCCCATCCCCCGGCGCATGGCGGGAGCGGATCAGGATCGAGCCGTCAGGGCGATACTCGACCTCGACGTCCGGGCCCTTCATCGGCAGGGGCTTGAAAGCGGGCTGGACCGGGTTTGGGCTCGCGGGGGCGCCATCGGCGGGCGACATGGGGGTATCCTCCGGGCGTTTCTTGTGTGTTGGGGAAAAGCCTATCGCATCCCCAGGCCCTCACAAGACTGTCCCGACGTCAGCTGACCGCCTGTCGTGGCGTCATTTGGCGGCGGCCTTGACGCGACAATCCGTCGAACGTTGAGCTACCCAATTTGGGTCTGAGCGGACCGCACAAAGCCAGCCTCTATGGCCGCGCCAGGGGCGCGCGCCAGTTGCGCCGCCCGCTTGTCCAGTCGCGCCCACACCGCCCGCAGGCCGTTGAGCACCTTGAGCCGGGCCGCGTGGGACTTCAGATCCAGATTGCGCAACAGGCGCATGGCGTCGATGTGCAGCCGCACGGCGCCGCCCAGCCAGGGCTCCCCCGCACGGTAGCCATCGATCATGTCGCACAGCCCCCGGGCCACCTCGCCCAGATCGGCGTGCCCCGTCAGCCCCGCCATGCCGATGATGTCGTTGCTGGCCCGGTAGAGAATGTCAGTGGCCCCTTCGTCGGGACCGGCGCTGTCATGGATGGTCACCGACGTCAGGCGCCCCAGGGCGTCGTCCATGGCCTCCAGGCAATCGCCCCCAATACGCTCGAGCCGGGCCTCGGCGCCGCGCACAGCTTCGGACAGCGTCCGCCCGCCGGGCTGCTTGAACAGCTCACCCAACTGGTTCTTGAGCTTTATGACGCGCGCCTTGGTCACGATTCCACTCTCGCCACCTGAACAAAAACTCGGCTTCGCACCGCGCGCTAAGCGCCGCATCGCCCCCACGAATAGGCGTGAAGGGCGTTGCGGCAGGGTCGGAGAGAGGATTTCATGGGAAATCCCCCCTTGGGCGGCGGCGGTTTGAAGAACCGACACACTCTCCCAACGCGGTCGATAATTCGTCAATTAAACCCGTTAACCCGTCATTAAGAATAGGGCCAAAGGTCGCACGACGACGTTATCTTAGTTGCATCGCGCGAGATAAAGTGTCGGAAAGGTGGAAATCGAGCGCGGCGTGACCTGCGCGAATACAATCGTGAATAGATCAGACGCGATAACCGCGCCTATGCCTGCAAGCGCACGTCACGCCGCGCGTCTAAACCATGGGGGCTCCGTCCCGCCCTGGCGCGACAGGCCAGAGACGGGACGGAATGGAATCCGGCCATCAGGCTCGGCAGGATTCCAATTCGCTGATTTCGGAGATCAGGGCGCTGCGCTGGGCGTCCAGGGTCAAGAGGCGCTCGTGCAGCCGGTCCAGGGCCACACCCACCTGTTTGCGCCCGCCGTCGGTGGGGTCATAGGCGGCCAGGATCTCCTCGATGTCCTCAAGGCTCAGGCCGGCGCGGCGTCCGCGGGCGATCACCGACAGCCGCTGGAAGTCGCGGCGGGTATAGATGCGCCCGGCCCAGGAGCGGCCCGGCTTCACCAGCCCCTTTTCCTCATAGAACCGGATGGCCCGGGCGGTCAGGCCCAGCAGCTTGGTCAGCTGGTTGATGGTGTATTCGAAGTGCCGCACGCCGCTCTTCAGCTCGTGCGTCGTGGTCGGCGCATAATCGATCGTCATGGCTTCCTCCGTCAGAGCGGTATGTTGTCGTGTTTTTTCCACGGGTTGGTCAGGGCCTTGCCGTGCAGCGACTTCAGCGCCCGCACCAGGCGCCGGCGGGTCTCGCTGGGCATGATCACATCGTCGATATAGCCGAGTGAGGCGGCGACGAAGGGATTGGCGAAGCGGGCCTTGTACTCCGCCTCCCGCTCGGCCAGCCGCTGGGGATCGCCGGCCTCGGCGCGGAAGATGATCTCCACCGCCCCCTTGGCGCCCATCACCGCGATCTCGGCGGTGGGCCAGGCGTAGTTGACGTCCCCGCGGATGTGCTTGGAGCTCATCACGTCATAGGCGCCGCCATAGGCCTTGCGGGTGATCAGGGTCAGCTTGGGTACGGTGGCCTCGGCATAGGCGAACAGCAACTTGGCCCCGTGCTTGATCAGGGCGCCCTGCTCCTGCTTGGTCCCCGGCATAAAGCCCGGCACGTCGACGAAGGTGATCAGGGGAATGCCGAAGGCGTCGCAGAAGCGCACGAAGCGGGCCGCCTTGCGGGCGGCGTCGATGTCCAGCACCCCGGCCAGCACCTGGGGCTGGTTGGCGACGATGCCGACGCTTTCCCCGTCCAGGCGACCGAAACCGCAGATGATGTTCTTGGCGAAGTCCTCGCCGATCTCGAAGAAATCGGCCTCGTCCACGACCTTGAGGATCAACTCCTTCATGTCATAGGGCTTGTTGGGATTGGCCGGCACCAGGCTGTCCAGGGACGGCTCGGCGCGATAGGCCTCGTCGAAGCTGTCGCGCTTCGGCGGCTTGTCGCGATTGGACAGGGGCAGGAAGTCCACCAGACGGCGGATCTGGGTCATGGCCTCGATGTCGTTCTCGAAGGCGCCGTCGGCCACCCCGGACTTCATCGAATGGATGCGGTAGCCGCCCAGCTCCTCGTGGCTGACCTCTTCATTGGTGACCGTTTTGACCACGTCGGGCCCGGTCACGTACATGTAGCTGGTGTCCTTCACCATGAAGATGAAGTCGGTGATCGCCGGGGAATAGACGTCGCCCCCGGCGCAGGGGCCCATGACCACGCTGATCTGCGGCACCACCCCAGAGGCCAGCACGTTCTCCAAGAAGATCTCGGCATATCCAGCCAAGCTCTCGACGCCCTCCTGGATACGCGCGCCGCCGGCGTCGAACAGGCCGATGATCGGAGCGCCGGCCTTCAGGGCCAGGCGCTGAACCTTCAGGATCTTGGCCGCGTGGGCGCCCGACAGGGAGCCGCCGAACACGGTGAAGTCCTTCGAAAACACATAGACCATTCGGCCGTTGATGGTGCCCCAGCCGGTCACCACCCCATCGCCGGGAACCTTGGTCTCGGCCATGCCGAACTCGGTGGCTCGGTGTTCGACGAACATGTCGAACTCCTCAAAGGAGCCTTCGTCGAGCAACAGGGCGATCCGCTCGCGGGCGGTCAGCTTGCCCTTGGCGTGCTGGGCGGCGATGCGCCGCTCGCCCCCGCCCTGGCGGGCCTGTTCCCGACGACGGTCCAGTTCTTCAAGAATGTGCTGCACGCGGACCTCGGTCTTGCAGGGGTTTCGCTCCACAGGTTTCGCTTATCTGCGAGACCCACTCAATCTCATCTCCCCAGACGTGGAAAAACGCAATTGCCGTAACGGCTGAAACAGGCTTTCCTGTGAAGATCAAATTTCACAATCACCCCATTTAGCGAAATTGCGAAATGTCTAACAAGCTGTTCGTCGGCCCCAAGGTCCGCCATCTGCGCGAGGCCCGCGCCTGGACGCTTGAGACCTGCGCGGCCCAGCTGGGCCTGTCGATCAGCTATCTGTCGCAGATCGAAACCAACCTGCGCCCCGTCACCGCCCGGGTGCTGATCTCCCTGATCCGGGTGTTCGAGGTGGACGCCTCCACCTTCGACGCCGATGACGACGAGCGCCTGATCGCCGACCTGCGGGAGGCCACGGCCGAGCAGACCGAGGACGATTCCCCCTCCCTGGCGGAGATCAAGCAGGTGGTCTCCGGGGCGCCGGGCTTCGCCCGCCAGTACCTGCGCCTGCACCGGGCCTACCGGCGCCTGGACGAGCGGCTCAAGACCACCGAGGAGGCCGTGGCCCTGGACGAGGCCACCGCCGCCAGCGCCGTCCTGCCCTATGAGGAGGTGCGCGACTACTTCCACTACCGCAACAACTATGTCCACGAACTGGACCTGGCGGCGGAGGCCCTGGCGGAGGCCTGCGGCCTGGGCCAGGGGGCGTCGCCGCTGCCGGCCCTGGAAAGCTTCCTGTGGGAGCGCTGTGGCATGCGCGCCCAGACCGTCCCCAGTGGTTCAGGCGTGCTGCGCCACTATGATCCCGCCAGCCGCATCCTGACCCTGGACGCCACCCAACCCACCTCCACCCGGGTGTTCCAGCTGGCCTTCCAGATCGTCTCCCACCAACTGCGCGACCTGATCGAGGCGGAGCTGGCCCAGGCGGGCTTTCGCACCGCCGCCGCCGCCGACGTCTGCCGCATCGGCCTTGGCAACTACGCCGCCGGAGCCCTGGTGATGCCCTATCTGCGCTTTCGCCAGGCCGCCCAGGACCTGGGCCACGACATCGAGCAGCTTCAGGCGGTTTTCCACACCAGTTTCGAGCAGGTCTGCCACCGTCTCAGCACCCTGCAGCGCCCGGCCCACCGGGGCCTGCCCTTCTATTTCGTGCGGGTGGACCTGGCCGGGAACATCACCAAGCGCCACAGCGCCACCCGCCTGCAATTCGCCCGGTTCGGCGGCGGCTGTCCCCTGTGGAACGTGCACGAGGCCTTTGGCCAGCCGGGACGGATCATGGTTCAGTTGGCCGAGATGCCCGATGGGGTGCGCTATCTGTGCGTGGCCCGGGGGATCACCAAGCGCTCCGGCTCCTACCTCCAGCCCGAGCGGCGCTACGCCGTGGGCCTGGGCTGCGAAATCAGTCACGCCCACCAGGTGGTCTATTCGAGGGGCCTGGACCTGACCGGACCCGCCGCCCAGATCGGGGTGTCCTGCCGCATCTGCGAGCGGGACAACTGCCCCCAGCGGGCCTTCCCGCCCATCGACCGCCCCCTGCGCGTGCCCGCCAACGAGCGGGCCATCGTGCCCTATGTGCTGGAGGAGCCTCGGCGGCCCGGATAGGCGGGCTCACCCCTTCGAATCCTGGCAGACTGCGACCTATGCAACCGCTCGATATCGCCGCCATCGCTCTGTTCATGCTGGCCTGGCTGGGCTACGCCCCCGTCCTGCGGGGCCGCCTCCATGCGGGGCACAAGCTCAATTCCAACATGGCGGTGATCCGCGCCGCCTGGATGCACAATATGAGCCGCCGGGCCAACCGGTTCCTCGACAGCCAACTCCTGGGCCACGTGATCAGCTCGGCCTCCTTCTTCGCCTCATCCAACCTGATCCTGATCGCCGCCCTGACCGGGGCCCTGGTCGGCGGCGCGCGCACCTGGAACAGCCTGCACAGCCTGCCCCTGGTGGCCCATACCGAGCCCCTGTTGCTGGAATTCAAGCTGGCCCTGGTGATCGCCGCCCTGGCCCGCAGCCTGCTCGATTTCATCTGGTCGATCCGCCAGATGAACTATTGCCTGGCCGCCATCGGCGCCGCCCCGGAAAACCCCTCCCCCGAGCAAGCCCGCGCCTTCGGCCTAGCCGCCGCCGACGTGATCAACCCGGCCCTGTCATCGTTCAGCGCCGGGGTGCGCGGCTATTATTTCGCCCTGGCGGCGGGCGCCTGGGTGTTGGGTCCGATCCCATTCATGATCGTGACGGTGGGCGCCACGGGCCTGCTGATCTGGCGCCAGATCGCCTCCCCCGCCGCCGGCGCCGTCAAGCGCCTGCGGGCCCTGGTGGAAGCCGAGGAAGGCTAGAAGATCCTTCTTTGCTCCCCTGTTTGGCGAAGCCATACGGGGGAGCTGGCGGGGCGCAGCCCCGTCTGAGGGGGCGCTCAGAGAGCCAAGACGCCCCCTCCGTCACGGGGCTTCGCCCCGCGCCACCTTGTTTGTCGATACTCTGCTAGATTGCCTGTGTTCCGGGATCCGCCTGGCGTTGCACGCGCCAGGCGGACAGTCGGTGACAGGGCCGTCGCCACCTGAGCC
>JARLIP010000182.1 GCA_031291685.1 Caulobacteraceae bacterium
AACAGGGGAGGAGATCGCAGGCTCAGCTGATGCGCGGGCCTGGAACATCTTCCGCTCCCCTGTCAGGCGAAGCCTTACGGGGGAGCTGTCGGCGGACCGCTCAGGTCCGGCGACTGAGGGGGCGCGCCGGCCGCGCCATCGCCCCCTCCGTCACGGGGCTTCGCCCCGCGCCACCTCCCCCGTATCGCTTCGCGAAACTGGGGAGGAGATCGCAGCAAGGCCAAACGGGCTTGGAGGCCAATCGATGAAATTCACCCTCTCCTGGCTCAAGGATCACCTGGACACCACCGCCGGCGTGCGGCAGGTCGAGGACGCCATGACCATGGCCGGCCTTGAGGTCGAGCATGTGACCGATCCGGCAGCCAAGCTGGCCGCCTTCTCCGTGGCCAAGATCGTCGAGGCCGTGCAGCACCCCAACGCCGACCGCCTGCGGGTCTGCCAGGTGGACACCAAGGACGGTCGCAAGGAGATCGTCTGCGGCGCCCCCAACGCCCGCCCGGGCCTGACCACCATCTACGCCCCCCTCGGGACCTATGTGCCCGGCAGCGGCATCACCCTGGAGCCCCGGGCCGTGCGCGGGGTGGTCTCCAACGGCATGCTCTGCTCGGCCGCCGAGCTGGAGACCGCCAGCGAGTCCGACGGCATTCTGGAACTGCCCGACGACCTGGCCGTGGGGACCCCCGCCGCCGAGGCCCTGGGCCTTGAGGCCGTGATCGATTTCGAGGTCACCCCCAACCGCCCCGACTGGCTTGGGGTCGCCGGCATCGCCCGGGACCTGGCCGCCACGGGCCTGGGGCGCTTCACCACCCCGGCGGTGGAGCCGGTCAAGGGAGCATTCCCCTGCCCCATCGACATCCGCCTGGACGGCTCCGACGCCTGCCCGGCCTTCTCCGGGCGCCTGATCCGGGGGGTGAGGAACGGCCCGTCCCCGGCCTGGCTGCAGGCGCGACTGAAGGCCATCGGCCTGCGCCCGATCAGCGCCCTGGTGGATGTGACCAACCTGATCTCCTACGACCGCGCCCGGCCCTTGCACGTCTATGACGCCGCCACCCTGACCGGCGGCTTCATCGAGGCGCGCCTGGGCCGCGAGGACGAGGCGGTGCTGGCCCTGGACGACGCCACCTACAAGGTCACCCCCGAGATCTGCGTGATCGCCGACGGCTCCGGCGCCATCGGCATCGGCGGGGTCATGGGGGGCCTATCCACCGGCTGCACCCTGGAAACCACCGAGGTCTTCCTGGAAAGCGCCTGGTTCGACCCGATCCGCACCGCCCAGACCGGCCGGACCACCGGCATCACCTCCGACGCCCAGTACCGCTTCGCCCGGGGCGTGGACCCCGGCTTCATGGTCCCTGGCCTGGAGCTGGCCACCCGGCTGATCCTGGAGCTGTGCGGCGGCGAGGCCTCCGAGGTCCGCGTGGCCGGCCAGGTCCCGGCCCCGCCGGCGCCCATCGCCTTCGATCCGGCCTATGTGGAGCGCCTGTCGGGCCTGGCCATCGGCGCCGACAAGAGCCTGGAGATCCTCACCACCCTGGGCTTCTCCATCGAGGGCCAGGGCGCCAAGCTTTCCGTCCAGCCCCCCACCTGGCGCCGGGACGTGGAAGGCAAGGCCGACCTGGTCGAGGAAGTCGCCCGCATCGCCGGCTACGGCGCCCTGCCCGCCACGCCCCTGCCGGAGGTTCCCCGCGCCGTCGGCGGCGTGCTCAGCCCCCGGCAGAGCAGAGCCCGCACCGCCCGCCGCGCCCTGGCGGCCCTGGGCTGGAGCGAGGCCGTCACATGGTCCTTCACCGCCCGTAAGGTCGCCGAGCTGTTCGGCGGCGGCCAGGAGAGCCTGGTTTTGGCCAATCCGATCGCGGCGGAGCTGGACTGCATGCGCCCCTCGATCCTGCCGACCCTGATCGAGGCGGCCGGACGCAACGCCAAGCGCGGCTTCGCGGACGTGGCCCTGTTCGAGATCGGCCCGATCTTCTCCGGCGACCGGCCCCAGGACCAACGCACCGCCATCACCGGCGTCCTGGCCCCCCATCCGCCCCGGCGCTGGGACGGCCAGGCCCCGGACGACCTGTTCGCGCTCAAGGGCGATCTGATCGCCCTGCTGGACGAGCTGGGGGCGCCCACGGCGTCCCTGCAGACCGCCCAGGGCTCGGCGGCGTCCTGGTGGCACCCCGGCCGCTCGGCCCGCCTGCAACTGGGCCCCAAGGCCGTGATCGCCGAGTTCGGCGCCCTGCACCCCAGCGTGCTCAAGGCCCTGGACGTGGACGGCCCGGTCTATGGCTTCGAGATCTGGCTGGAGGCGATCCCCGAGCCCAAGCGCAAGGCGATCAAGACCCGCCCGGCCCTGGACCTGTCGGCCCTGATGCCGCTGAGCCGCGACTTCGCCTTCGGGGTCGAGGACAAGGTCGCCGGCGGCGATCTGGCGCGGGCGGTGGCGGGCGCCGACAAGGCCCTGATCTCGGCCGTGCGGGTGTTCGACGTCTATGCCGGCGCCGGCGTGCCCGAGGGCTCCAAGTCCCTGGCGGTGGAGGTCTCCATCCAGCCCAAGGACCACACCCTGGCCGAGGCCGAGATCGAGGCCCTGTCCGCCAAGATCCTCGCCGCCGCCGCCAAGACCACGGGGGCGAAACTTAGGGGATAGGCCGGCAAGCCCCCTCCACCATGCTTCGCATGGTTCCCCTCCCCCAACGGGGGAGGAATTAGAAAAAGGTCAGCGCCGAACGCGATCCTCCCCCTTTTGGGGGAGGGGAACCGCGAAGCGGTGGAGGGGGCCAGCCGCCGCTAGCCTTCGCCGGTAATCGCCCCAATATAAGGGGGCGTCGATGCAACCCCCGGAGCCCCCATGACCAAGCCCAAGCCCGTCCCGGAGATCTGGCTGGAGCGGGGTCTGTTCGCGTCGCGCTGGTTGATGGCGCCCTTCTATATCGGGCTGGTGGCGGGCCTCGTCGCCCTCCTGGCGGTGTTCGTCCAGGAGCTGATCCACGAAATCCCCCTGGTGGTCGCCAGCGGCAAGGCCGATGACGCCGTGGTCATGGCCCTGTCCCTGATCGACCTGTCCCTCGGGGGCAATCTGCTGCTGATCGTGATCCTGTCGGGCTACGAGAACTTCGTCTCCAAGATCGACATCGGCGAGCACGAGGATCGGCCCGAGTGGATGGGCACGCTGGATTTCGCCGGCCTGAAGATGAAGCTGATCGCCTCGATCGTGGCCATCTCGGCCGTGGCCCTGCTCAAGGCCTTCATGGCCCTGTCGGAGCCGGGGGCCGAGCCCGACACCGCCAAGCTGGGCTGGATGGTCGGACTGCACCTGACCTTCGTGGTCTCGGGGGTGATGATGGCCCTGATGGACTGGATCGGCGCCAAGTCGGGGCACTAAGCCCCGACCAACCCCCGCGCCCCTAGAACGGCAGGACGTTGCGCTTTCGCGTATAGGCCAGGTAGCCGGCATTGACGCCCAGGCGCAGGCCGACCCCGGTGCGGATCGGGGCCAGGGTGATGTCCTCGGCCCGTTGGTAGTTCACCCCCAGCCCGCCGATCAGATAGGCCGAACCATCAACCCCCGGATAACGGCGGAAGATCATATCCGGATATTGCAGGTTATAACACAGGGTGAAGACCCGGCTGGCGTTGCCGCCCCAGTCCCAGCCCACGGACGGCCCCTGCCAATAGACGGTCTCGGGCTGACGATGCTTCATATAGAGCTGGCCCTTGCCATAGCGCAGGCCAACCACGAACGCGCCCGCGCCCTCCTCGCCCGCGATGTAGGCGGTGGGGCGGCCGTTCTCGCGGAAGATCCTTTCGACCACGGAGCCGGCGGCCTCGGAGGTCACGCCGAAGAAGTCGGACACCGAATTGACCAGCTCGTCCCGGCTATAGGTCTCCGCGGCGGTGGTGGCCGGATAGTTGGGTCCGGACGGCGCCCGGGGCGGGGGCATGGCCGCATCGTCGGAGGGAAGGTTCGAGGACGGCGGCGGGGGTGGTGGCGGCGCGGCCGTCGGCCCCTGGTTCACGGGGGGCGGGGCGAGATCCTGGGCCCGGGCGACGGTGCTGGCGCCCAGCAGGGCGAGGCTCGAGGACAACAGCAGGCGACGATCCATATAAGGCTCCGAATCAGGGTCTGGCCGACCCTTCCATGGCATTAGGTCAGGTTTGCGGCGCAACCCACAAACGCAAAGCCAAGCTTTTCTTTCCCTGTGCGAGACGATTTCCAAGAGCCCTAATCGGCGCGAACACGTTTCGCCGCATCGCGGAGGGGGTTATCTCGCCTCATTTCATGCTAGACGCAGCCCCCATGACGACGCCGCTTTCAAAGATCCGCAACTTCTCCATCGTGGCCCACATCGACCACGGCAAATCCACCCTCTCCGATCGCCTGATCCAGGAGACCGGCGCCCTCACCGCGCGGGAGATGAAGGAGCAGGTGCTCGACTCCATGGAGCTGGAGCGCGAGCGCGGAATCACCATCAAGGCCCAGACCGTCCGCCTGGAATACAAGGCCGATGACGGCGAGACCTATATCCTCAACCTGATGGACACACCCGGCCACGTGGACTTCGCCTACGAGGTCTCCCGCTCCCTGGCGGCCTGCGAGGGCTCGATCCTGGTGGTGGAC
>JARLIP010000183.1 GCA_031291685.1 Caulobacteraceae bacterium
ACCATGGCTCTGCTGGGCGCGGTGTTTATCGGTTGGCTGTTTCGGCCCTACCTCCCGGCGGGCCAGATCAACAGCTACGTCGCCGGGCTGATCCTTCTGGCGGCGGCGCCCTGCACCGCCATGGTGTTCGTGTGGAGCAACCTCACCAAGGGCGAGCCGAACTTCACCCTCAGCCAGGTCGCGCTCAACGACACGATCATGGTCGTGGCCTTCGCCCCGTTGGTCGCGCTGCTGCTTGGGCTGTCGGCGATCACCGTGCCCTGGCCTACGCTGCTGCTTTCGGTTGGCCTCTATATCGTCGCGCCCGTGGTGCTGGCCCAGATCGCGCGGCGCGTCCTGTTGAGCCGCGGCGGGTTGGCTTTCGACCATGCGCTGAAGACGATCCAACCGCTCTCCCTGTCGGCGCTTCTGGCCACGCTTGTGCTGCTGTTCGCCTTCCAGGGCGACGAGATCGTCCGCCAGCCGTTGGTGATCGTCCTCTTGTCCGTGCCGATCCTGATCCAGGTCTATTTCAATGCCGGACTGGCCTATCTGCTGAACCGCGTCACCGGCGAGGCCCATTGCGTGGCCGGGCCCTCCGCCCTGATCGGCGCCAGCAATTTCTTTGAGCTGGCGGTGGCCGCGGCGATCAGCCTGTTTGGCTTCAAGTCCGGCGCGGCCCTGGCGACTGTCGTCGGCGTGCTGATCGAGGTGCCGGTAATGCTGACTATCGTCGCCATCGTGAACCGGTCGAAGGGCTGGTATGAGGCGGGCGGCGCCGTCCGCCGGGCCGCCCTCGGAAAGGCATGACCATGAGCGACGATTTTCCGATCACCATCTACCACAACCCGGCCTGCGGCACGTCCCGCAACACCCTGGCCATGATCCGGGCCGCTGGCTACGCGCCGACCGTGGTCGAATATCTGAATGCCGGTTGGACCAGGCCTCTGTTGGACGACCTGCTCGCCAAGACCGGCGCCAGGCCCCGTGATCTGATCCGTGAGAAGGGCTCGCCCGCGGCCGAGCTTGGCCTGCTGGCTGACGGCGTGAGCGACGAGGCCATCCTGTCGGCGATGGTCGAGCACCCGGTTCTCGTGAACCGCCCAATCGTCGTCACCCCCAAGGGGGCCGCCCTGTGCCGGCCTTCAGAACGTGTGCTCGATCTTCTCGAGCGTCGTCCGTCCAGCTTCACCAAGGAAGACGGCGAGATCGTTCGGCTTTGAACCCGCCGTCAGCGCACGCCCCTATCGGCGAGGCAGCATAGGCGCGACGGTCCGCTCCAGGGGAACCTGCGAGACGCGGATGCTCCCCGACCTGGGTTGGTCCAGGTCGATGATCAGGGCGATGGTCAGGGCCACCAGCACGAACAGGCCGCTGGACAGCAGCCCGTGGCGGCGTCCCCCGGCGCAAAGGCCGTAGCCCATGATCGCGGCGGTGGCCAAGGCGAAGATCGCCAGCATCCTGAACACCCCCTCGGGCACCCGGGCGTCCAGGGCGGCTCTGCGGGTGGCGGCCAGGTCGAACATGTCATTGGCGGCCTGCAACATCGAGGTGGTCAGGGGCGCGCCCTGGGGCGTGGCCAGGGCCGTGCGGATCTCGCCCCACAGGCGGGTCTGCAGAGCGGCGGTGCGCGTATCGACGGCGTCGAGCCGCGCATCGTCCATGCCAGCCGCGGCGAAGGCCAGGCGTTGTCTGGCGTAGTCGGCCACCAGGTCGGTCAAGCGGGTCCGGGCCGGTTCGTCGAACATCTGGGCGCGCAGATAGGTCGTGGAGATGGCGTTGGCCTCCTGGATCACCAGTTGGCGGCGGGTCTCGTAGCGCTCGGCGGCCATCATGAAGGTGAAGCCGATCAGGAGGCCGAGCAGGGCCAGGGCCGCCGAGATCACATGGCCGACGCCGCCGGCGTCATCGCCCTGGTCAGTGGCGCGTCTGGTGCGCTTGTGCAGGCGAAAGCCGGCCTCCACCGCCAGGGGAAAGGCCAGGATCATGATGAGGCCGCTCAACCAGGCGGGGGCGTCAGCGATGGACATGGGCGGGCTCCTGGGCGTGAATCCCCAGGAAGGTGCGTTGATTCTTGGTTGGCTACCCGAGATTGAACGCGATCAGCCCAGGATCAATCAGCCCAGGATCTGAGCGGCCAGGACCGGCAGTTCCCGGAAATGCTCGATCAGGTGGTCGGCGCCCAGGTCGGCGGCGGGGATCTCGGTATAGCCGAAGCTGACCACGATGCTGGGGACGGACGCGGCCCGGGCGGCGCCGATGTCGCTGGCGCTGTCACCGATCATGATCGCCCGGTCCGCCCGCCCACCCACGGCCTCGATGGCGGTGAACAGGTGCCGCGCGTCCGGCTTGGGGGCGGGGGCCAGATCCGCCCCGATCACGCCCGCGAAGCGGGCGGTCAGGTTCAGGGCGTCTAGCAGAGCCACGGACAGGTCCGTGCGCTTGTTGGTGCAGACCACCAGGGTCGCGCCGGCCTGGGACAGGACGTCGAGGCAGGTCTCCAGGCCCTCGAAGGGGCGGCTCTCGTCGGCGATGCGGCCGCGATAGTGGGTGATGAAGCGCTCCACCAGGGCCGGAGTCGCGTCGGCGTCCAGGGGCGCGCCGGCGGCGGAGAAGCCTTGCTCGATCAGGGCCCGCGCGCCTCGCCCGACCATCACCCGGGCCGCATGCAGAGGCAGGGCGGGCAGGTCTTCCTCATGCAGCAGGGCGTTCAGGGCTCCGATCAGGTCCGGGGCGGTGTCCACCAGGGTGCCGTCGAGGTCAAAGGCCAGGGTCGCGCCCCGCAGGGCGTTGGGCGATAGGGTCACCGGCTTGGGGCTCCGTCAGATGCGCCGCGGGGCAAAGCCCGTCATGCATTCGCTCCGCGTTTCAGCTAAATCCGGTTCCAGCGCAACCATCGAGTCTCGTCCAAGGAAGCCCCAATGAGCGATCAGCCCAGCCCCCGCGCCGCCGTGATCCTGGCCGCCGGTCAGGGCACCCGGATGAAATCGCCCCTGCACAAGGTGCTGCACGCCATTGGCGGGCGCACCATGCTGGATCGGGCCATCGATGCGGCCCAGGCCTTGGGCTGCGAGCGGGTGATCGTGGTGGCCGGCGCGGGCGGCTCCCCCGTGGCGGCCCATGCCGTCAAGCGCCTGGGCGAAGGCAGTGTGGCGATCCAAGACCCCCCGATGGGCACCGGGCACGCGGTGCTGGCGGCCAAGGCCGCCCTGGCGGACTTCGCGGGGGATGTCCTGGTCACCTATGCCGACGTGCCGCTCCTGGGCGCCGCCGACATCCAACCCCTGTTCGACCTGCGGGCCGCTGGGGCCGATCTGGCCATTCTTGGCTTTGAGCCCGCCGATCCCGGCGCCTATGGCCGGCTGATCCTGGGCGAGGGTGGGGCGCTGGAGCGGATCGTGGAGGCCAAGGAGGCCAGTCCCGCCGAACTGGCCGTGCGCGCCTGCAATTCCGGGGTCCTGGCCGCGCCGGCCCAATGGCTGTTCGAGCTGCTGGGGCAGGTGCGCAACGACAACGCCAAGGGCGAATACTATCTCACCGACGTTGTGGGTCTGGCCAACGCCGCGGGCCGCACTGTCCGCGCGGCCTTCGCTCCGGAATCCGCGGTGCTGGGGGTCAATTCCCAGGCCGAGCTGGCGGGCGCCGAGGCCGTCTGGCAGCAGGGCCGGCGGGCCGAACTGATGGCCGACGGAGTCACCATGACCGCCCCTCAGACGGTGTTCCTGTCCTGGGACACCAGGGTCGCGGGCGGGGCGATCATCGAGCCCAACGTGGTCTTCGCTGGCGGCGTGATCGTGGAGAGCGGGGCGGTGATCCGCGCCTTCAGCCATTTGGAGGGCTGCATCGTCCGCTCCGGCGCCCTGATCGGCCCCTATGCCCGCCTGCGGCCGGGCGCCGATATCGGCGAGAACGCCCACATCGGCAATTTCGTAGAGGTCAAGAAGGTCAAGGTCGGCAAGGGCGCCAAGGCCAACCACCTCAGCTATCTGGGCGACGGCAGCGTGGGGGCGGGCGCTAATATCGGGGCCGGCACGATCTTCTGTAACTATGACGGCTTCGACAAATTCGAGACCCACATCGGCGAGAACGCCTTCGTCGGCTCCAACGCCTCCCTGGTGGCGCCGGTGACCATAGGGGCGGGGGCCTATACCGCCTCCGGCTCGGTGATCACCCGCAATGTGTCCGGAGACGCCCTGGCCATCGCCCGGGGCCAGCAGGTTGAGAAGCCGGGTTGGGCCGCCGCGTTCCGCGCCACAAAGCGGGCGGCGAAGGGGGGATAGGCCGCGAGGTTGTGGGATGGTTTGCCCGTCGAGCTTGCCGCGTGATTGAATGAGATTATATTCCAGGTTGTGGGCTATTCTCCATTTTGTCAGGGCTCTGAGCGAAAGGGATCACCATGCAACGCGAACAGTCATCGACACGAAGCGCTTACTGGAAGGAAGGCCGCTCGGAGGTGATCCACCGAAGCCTCGATCACCTGTTGGGTCTGGCTCGGCATTACCGAAACGAAGGGTGCAATTGGCAGGCCATGGACATCTTTTGGAAGCTGTCGGAGGACCATGCGGGGACAACCCAGTCAATGGAGGCGCAGATGAACCTGCTGGAGATGGCGGAGTCCTATGAACGCCATGAGGAGCCCCACGCAGCCCGGGCCGTCTATGAGCGTTTGAGCGATTCGGGCGCGGACGGTCGCGCGCGCGCCTGACCCGGTGCCTATAGCCGCCTGTTAAGGGTAGCCCGGTCGCTGACGCTAAATGCCCATCTATTTGGTAGGGCTAGACTTGACTTCTCGGGCCGCGCTCCGAAGTGTCCGGCGGGCGCGGCGTGTTGGCCGAAGGGGGCGGGTCGGTATGGTGAGCAGCTTAGTGTCCGAGACGCCGTCGGCGCCGGTTCAGCCCTCGGTCTCGACCAAGCAGGTCGCCGCCGCGATCATCGGCAACGCCCTCGAGTTCTATGATTTCACCGTCTATACGGTGTTCGCCGTCTATATCGGCCAAGCCTTCTTTCCCTCGAAGACACCCTTCATCGGCCTGATGTTGTCCCTGGCGACCTTCGGGGTGGGCTTCGTGCCGCGGCCCCTGGGCGCGCTGCTGATCGGACGCCTCGCCGACCGGGTGGGCCGCCGCCCGGCCATGCTGCTCAGCTTCCTGTTGATGGGGGTGGCCATTATCGGTCTGGCCTGCACCCCGGGCTATGAGCGGATCGGGATCTGGGCCCCGGTCCTGGCGGTGGTGTTCCGCCTGGCCCAGGGCTTCGCCCTCGGCGGAGAGTTGGGCCCAGCCATGGCTTTCCTGATCGAGACCGCTCCCCCGGCCAAGCGCGGCCTGATCGGCGCCTGGCAGAGCGCCGGCCAATCGGTGGCCTCCCTCGTGGGCGGTCTGGTGGGGATCGGGCTCAGCGCCGTCCTGACCACCCATATGCACGACGTCTATGGCTGGCGCATCGCCTTTGGCCTGGGGGCCCTGGTCCTGCCTTTCGGCCTCTATATCCGCCGCGGCCTGCCCGAGACCCTGCATCACCCCGAGCCGCCGAAGGGCGAGATCGGCGCCCATCTGGGGGCCGATCACCGCCTGATCGTGGGCCTGGCCCTGGGCATCATCCTGACCTTCACCACCATCACCTATGTGCGGCTGTTCATCACCACCTACGCCATCACCACCCTGAAGCTGTCGGCCAGCGTGTCCTACGGCGCCTCTGTGGTGAACGGCTTCGTGGGCATCGTCTTCACCCTGATCGGCGGCGCGCTTTCGGACCGTTTCGGCCGGCGGCCGGTGATGATGATCCCGCTGGGGATCTTCCTGGTGGTGGTCCTGCCGATCTTCTTCACCATGGTGCGGATGCACGACGCGGTTAGCCTGTGGATCGGCACGGGCCTGATCGGCGCCCTGACCTCCCTCAGCAACGGGGCGGCCCTGATCTTCCTGACCGAGGGCCTGCGCAAGGAGATGCGCAGCGCGGTGCTGGGCACCACCTACGCCATCGCCGTGGCCGTGTTCGGCGGCTCCACCCAGCCCCTGATCGCCTGGCTGACCGAGACCACCCACCAGCCGATGTCGCCCGCCTACTATATGCTCCTGACCACAGCGATCGGCCTTGCGGCCATGTCCATGGCGCCGGAGACAGCGCCCCATGTGGCCCACAGGCGGATGATCGCCAAAACAGGCTCGCCGAGCGTGGCCTGATCGCCTATTGGCTTTGGCATGAGCGCGGATCTGCAAAAACGCATCGCCGGCGAAGCGGCGGCTGAACTGGTTGAAACCGGCATGGTGGTGGGGCTGGGCACAGGCTCCACGGCGGCCTGGTTCGTCAAGGCCCTGGCGGCTCGGGGCCTCTCCGACATTCGCGGGGTGCCAACCTCCACGGCCACTGAGGCCCTGGCCCTGGAGCTTGGCCTGAAGCTGACCAGCCTGGACGAGGTCCAGCACATTGACCTGACCGTGGACGGCGCCGACGAGATCGGCCCGGGCCTGTCCCTGATCAAGGGCGGGGGGGCGGCCTTGCTTCGGGAAAAGCTGGTCTGGGAAGCCTCGGCCCGCTGCGTGGTGATCGCCGATGCGGCCAAGTCCGTGCCGGTCCTGGGCGCCTTTCCCCTGCCGATCGAGGTGGTGGCCTTCGGGCACAAGACCACGCTGATCCGCCTGAACGAGGCCCTGCGCGCCTGTGGCCTGGATGTCACCCCCCGTCTGCGGGTCAAGGACGGCCAGATGGTGGCGACGGACGGCGGCAATCTTATCTATGATGCGGCCTGCGGCGCGATCCCCGATCCCGCCCGCCTCGCCGAGGCGCTCAAGCGCGTCACCGGCGTGGTGGATCACGGGCTGTTTCTAGGTCTCGCCGACGAGGCGCTGATCGGCCAGGACGCCGGCGTCGAGCGCCTCGCCCTGTAACCTTGAGGACGGGCCGCATGGCTGACTACGACTACGATCTGTTTGTCATCGGCGCGGGCTCTGGCGGGGTGCGCGCGGCGCGTCTGGTGGCCATGACCGGCGCCCGGGTCGGGGTGGCCGAGGAATATCGCGCCGGCGGCACCTGTGTCGTGCGCGGCTGCGTGCCCAAGAAGTTCATGGTCTATGCTTCCGAGTTCAGCCACGACTTCGAGGTGGCCCGGGGCTTTGGCTGGGAGATCGGCGAGACCCGCTTCGACTGGCCGACCTTCCTGGCCCGCAAGGACGAGGAGATCGCCCGCCTGTCGGGGATCTACGCCAGCAACCTGACCAAGGCCGGGGCCGACCTGATCCACGGCACGGCCACCTTCGTCGATCCCCATACCCTGGAGATCGCCCACGAGGGCAAGACCCGCACCGTGACCGCCGCTAAGATCCTGATCGCCACCGGCGGGCGGCCCAGCCTGCCGGACAACGTGCCGGGCATAGAGCACGTCATCACCTCGGAAGAGGCCTTCCACCTGCCCAAGCTGCCCAAGAGCCTGGTGGTGGTGGGCGGCGGCTACATCGCCGTGGAGTTCGCCTGCATCTTCCATGGCCTTGGGGTGGATGTGACCCTGGTCTATCGCGGCGCCAACCTGCTGCGGGGCTTCGACGAGGATGTCCGCGACCACCTCGCCGCGGAGCTGAAGACCAGCGGCCTGCGGGTGCTGCTGGCCTGCCAGCACGAAAGCATCGAAAAGCGCCCGGACGGCATTCTGGTCAGCCACTTCAGCGAAGGGCGCAGCGTAGAGTCCGAGGCGGTGATGTTCGCCACGGGCCGCGTCCCGCACGTCAAGACCCTGAGCCTGGACAAGGCTGGCGTCGCCCTGAACGAAAAGGGCGCCGTGGCGGTGGACACCTATTCGCGCACCAACGTGCCCCACATCTGGGCCGTGGGCGACGTCACCGACCGCTTGGCCCTGACCCCGGTCGCCATCCGCGAGGGCCAAGCCTTCGCCGAGACCGAGTTCTATGGCCGTCCCAGCTTCTTCGACCATGCCGACGTGCCAACGGCGGTCTTTTCCCAGCCCCCCATCGGGGTGGTGGGCCTGACCGAGACCGAGGCGCGGCATAAGCTGGGCGCCATCGACATCTATCTCACCCGCTTTCGGTTGATGAAAACCACCTTCCGGAGCGGCCACGAGCGCATGCTGATGAAGCTGGTGGTCGAACAGGCCACGGGCAAGGTGGTGGGCTGCCATATCGTGGGCCCCGATGCGCCTGAGATGATCCAACTGGCCGGGATCGCCGTGAAGGCGGGCCTGACCAAGGCCCAGTGGGACGCCACCTGCGCCCTGCATCCCTCGGCGGCCGAGGAGTTGGTGACCCTGCGGGAGAAATATGTGCCCCTGGGCATGGCCGCGGCTGAGTAGCGCCGCCGCCAAACCCTCTGCTGAACCTGTCCTGATGCAAGTTTTTGCCTCCGGGCCCCATCCGCGCTAAAAGCCCCGCCCCTGCGAGGAAGCCATGACCCAACGTTGGACGCCCACATCCTGGAGAGCCAAGCCGGCCAAGCACATCCCGACGGATTATCCGGACGCGGCTGCGGTTGAGCGGGTCGAAGCCACCCTGCGCACCCTGCCGCCCCTGGTGTTCGCGGGCGAGGCGCGGCGGCTGAAAAGCCTGTTGGGCGACGTGGCCGCCGGGCGGGCCTTCCTGCTGCAGGGCGGAGACTGCGCCGAGAGCTTCAAGGAGTTCTCCGCCGACAATATCCGCGACACCTTCCGCCTGATCCTGCAGATGGCGGTGGTGCTGACCTTCGCCGGCGGCAAGCCGGTGGTGAAGGTCGGGCGCATGGCTGGCCAGTTCGCCAAGCCGCGCTCATCGCCGGTGGAAACCCAAGGGGATGTGACCCTGCCGTCCTATCGCGGGGACAATATCAACGGCATGGGCTTCGACGCCGCCGAGCGGGCGCCGGATCCTGAGCGCCTGCTGCGGGCCTACAACCAGTCGGCCTCGACCCTGAACCTGCTGCGGGCCTTCGCCGGCGGGGGCTATGCCGACCTGCACAATATCCACCGCTGGACCCTGGGTTTCGTCGAGGGCAGCCCCAATGGCGGGCGCTATCGCGAGTTGGCGGACAAGATTTCCGAATCCCTGGACTTCATGTCCGCCATCGGCGTCACCGCCGAGACCCATGCGGATCTGCACCGCGTGGAGTTCTTCACCAGCCACGAGGCCCTGCTGCTGGGCTACGAGGAGGCCCTGACCCGGGTCGATTCCACATCGGGCGATTGGTACGACACCTCCGCCCACCTGTTGTGGATCGGCGAGCGCACCCGCCAACTGGACGGCGCCCACATCGAATATATGCGCGGCATCAAGAACCCCATCGGGCTCAAGGTCGGACCGACCCTGGAGCCGGATGAGTTGCTGCGCCTGATCGACACCCTCAATCCCGCGGATGAGGCGGGGCGCCTGACCCTCTATGGCCGCTTCGGCTCGGACAAGATCGCCGCGCGCCTGCCCAAGCTGATGGAGGCCACCCGTCGGGCCGGCCGCCAGGTTGTCTGGGCCATCGATCCCATGCACGGCAACACCCTGACCGCCGGCAACGGCTACAAGACCCGGCCCTTCGACCGGATCCTCAGCGAGGTGAAGAGCTTCGTGGAGATCGCCCAGGCCGAGGGCGTGCATCCCGGCGGCGTGCATCTGGAAATGACCGGCCAGAACGTCACCGAATGCCTGGGCGGCGCCCGGGCCCTGACCGAGGGCGATCTGGCGGACCGTTACCACACCCATAGCGATCCCCGGCTGAACGCCGACCAAGCCTTGGAACTGGCGTTCCTGGTGGCCGAAAAGCTCAAGGCCACCCGTCAGGCGGAGCGGCAGACCGCCGCCGGATAGGGGACGCCTATTCCGTTTCGAGGGGGCGCAGCCACGTCCCCAGTTCGTGGTCGGGGGTCTTGCCGAGATCCTTGGCCAGGGTCTTGGCTAGATGGGCGCGCGCGCCCGTGGTCAGATGCTCGGTGATGGCCGCCAGCACATGGCTGGGGGCGACCAGGGCCAAGCGCGCCAGGATCCCGGCGGCGGCCTCCGCATTGATGGCGTCGCCCACGGAGCGGGCGAACACCATGTGGTGAGCCTTCACGGCCTCGTCCCGCTCCTCGACGCTGAAGCGTTGGCCGGACGAGGCTTCGAACACCACCCCTTGCGGTCCCCCGGTGTGATGGTGCTCGGCGGTGATTTCCTTGACGGTGACGAAGTCGTCAGCATGGTCGGAGCGTTTGACCCACCGGGCGCGACCGCCGTCGGCGATGATGAATTCGGTTCTGAGAGGCTTGGTCATGGTGGGCTCCATCGGGCGGAAACCCCATTCAACCCCTGCGGCCATCCCGCGCCTTGACCCGTGTCAATCAGCGCTCGTCCCTTGATCCGTGAAAAACCGTTGGCACAGGGTCACCCACAGGCCCGCGCCATGGACGATGGCCTCGTCATTGAAGTCGTAGCGCGGCGAATGGACGTGGCAGCCACCTTCACCCGCGCCATTGCCCAGCAACAGATAGGCGCCGGGCCTGGCCTCCAGCATGAAGGCGAAATCCTCCGACCCCATCACCGGAGCGAATTCGGTGATCACCTGATCCTCGCCCGCCCAGGCCCGGGCGGCCCCGATGGCGACCTGCGCGGCGTCGTTGTCGTTGATCACCGGGGGATAGCGGCATTGGTAGTCCAGCTCGACCTCGACCCCATAGGATAGGGTCAGGCCCTGGCGATGCATCTCCAGCCGCCTGCGGATCTCCCCTTGGGCGGCGTGGCTGAACCAGCGGACCGAACCGCTGACCCGAACCTCGGTGGGCAGGATGTTGTAGGCCGTGCCGCCCTCGATGCGGGTCACGGCCAGGACCACGCTGTCGGCGGCGTCGATGTGGCGCGAGACAATGCCCGGCAGCTGGGTGGCCAGGGCCGCGGCGGCGGTGATGGCGTCGCCGCCCCGCGCCGGCCAGGCGCCGTGGCCGCCCTGAGCGCGAACCACGAAGTCGAACACGTCGAACCCCGCCGTGATCGGTCCGCCGCGCACATGGATGTGGCCGACCTCGATCCCGGGGGCGTTGTGCAGGCCGAACACCGCAGCGACGGGAAAACGCTCGAACAGGCCATCCTCGACCATGGCCCGGCCGCCGCCCTCGTTCTCTTCGGCGGGCTGGAAGATGAAATGAATGGGGCCGGACAGGGCGGTGGCGGTTTCACTCAGATATCGGGCCGCCGCCAGCAGGATCACTGTGTGGCCGTCGTGGCCGCAGGCATGCATCACCCCAGGGATGGTGGAGCGGTGGGCGAAGCCGTTGGCCTCCTGCATGGGCAGGGCGTCCATGTCGGCCCGCAGACCGATGGCCGCGGCCGGCCCTCCGTGCAGGGTCGCCACTACCCCGGTGCGCGCCACGCCCCGGGTGACCTTCAGCCCCCAGGCCTCCAGACGGTCGGCGACGATGGCCGCGGTGCGGTTCTCGGCGAAGGCCAGTTCGGGATGGGCGTGCAGATCCCGGCGCAGGGCGATGAATTCGTCCCTGTGCGCGGCGAACCAGGCGGCGAAGGCGGCCGTCATCCGGCGGTCAGACCCTGAATGACGTCGTTGCGGAAGGCGGCTAGAAGCTCGGCGTAGCGATCGGGATCGTCGTTGAACGGCGCATGGCCGGCGCCTTCGACCCACTGGCCCTGACCGCGCCACAGGTTACCCCATTTAAGCCGGTCCAGCCCCTTGGGGTCGAAAAACGGCTCCAGACCCCCTTGGATCACCGCCATGGGACCCGTCCAGGCCGCCACGGTGGCCCGTTGCGGCGCACAGTCCGCGCCGCCCTCATAGATGTGCTCGAACATCCGCCGCCGCAGGCGCCCGTCCGCCCGCTCAGCAGCGTGGCGAAATTCCGGGGTGGCGATGGACGGCCAATAGAGGGTCTTCACATAGGCCGAGAGTTCCTCCGGCGTGGGGCTTTCCATGCCCACCACCGCCGCGCCCTCCGCCGGCAGGAAGGTGGAGCCCAGCTCTTCCAGCGACGGCCCGCAAGGGGGCGTGCCCGTCAGCACCACCCCGGCGGGCTGGGCGCCTATGGCCAGGGCCTCGATCACCGCGTGTCCGCCCAGGGACCAGCCCACCAGAATGGCCGGCCCCAGGTTCAGCCTCGCCACCGCCTCGGCGACCACCGCCCCCAGGCCGGGCAGGGTGTAGGTTGCTTGCGGATCGGCGGCGTTGTCGGACTCGCCGCATCCGGGCAGGTCGAGGGCGATCAGCCGAATCCCCTCCAGGGCGTCGGCCTCGAACAGGCGGCGGAAGGCGGCCTTAGAGGCGCTGTTGCCGTGGATCAGCACCAGGGGCGGATTGGCCCCCGGCCGTTCCCAATAGGCCATGGTCCCGAACGACAGGGTCAGGTGTCCGGACACAGCCCCCTCTGGGGGCTGTTCTTGCAGCGGGGTCGGCATGATGGCGGCCTTCCCCTAGAAGCGGGCCGTCAGGGTGACGCCATAGGTCCGCGGATCGCCATAGGCCGTGGTTTGCAGAACCCCTGAGGCCGAGCGGTCGTCGCGATAGACGATATAGGTCTCGTCGGTGATGTTCTTGGCCCACAGGAACACGTCCCAGCGGGGGGTGCGCAGGCCCAGGCGCATGTCGAGCACGGTGTGTTCGTTGCTGCGGAAGCGGCTCGAGTTGGTGGCCTCGAAATAGACCGGGGCCTCGTGGGTCGCGTCCGCCCGGGCGACGATGTCCCCGAGGCTGATCGGGTAGGTGTATTCAGCGCCCAGACGGGCGGTGAAGTCCGGCGCCCCCACCAGCTGCTTGCCCGAACAGTCGGTCACGCCCCCGCCCAGGGAGGCGGGCACGCTGCAGTTCTTGTAGCGATCATACTTGGCGTCGAGATAGCCGAACGAGGCCTCCAGCCGCAGATTGTTGATCGGCAGCAGGGTGAATTCGGCCTCGACCCCATTGATGGTGGCCTTGCCGGCGTTGTTCAGGGTCACGCCCGTGCCCAGCAGTTGCGAGACCTGCAAGTCGTTATAGGCGGTGCTGAAGACGCCCAGATTGGCTCGCAGCTTGCGGTCGAACAGATCCGACTTGACCCCGACCTCATAGGTGGTGGCGTTCTCCGGCCCGGCCGCCAGCCCCTTGGTCGAGGCCACCAGGTCCACGTTGAAGGCCGCGCTCTTGAAGCCCTGCGCGACGCGGCCATAGACCAGCACCGTCGGGGTCAGCTTGTAGGACAGGGAGACCGTCGGCGAGACGTCGTCGTTGGAGGTCGAGGCCTTGTAGCTGAGGCTGGGCAGGCCGATCGAGGCGAAGATCTTGGTGGGGTCGTTCTGGGTGAAATCGACCTTCTTGTCTTCCTTGGAATAGCGCAGGCCCACCGACAGGGTCGCCTTGCTGGTCAGCTTGTAATCGGCGTTGGCGAACACCGCATAGCTCTTGGCCTTGACCGAGCCCTTGGTGGTCAGGGGCGGATTGCCCAGGGGCACGCCCAAGAGGTCATTGCCGATGGTCAGGATACGGTCCGTGGTCACCGTCTGGTCGGCATAGTAGGCGCCGAGGATATAGGTCAGTCGCGAGCCGATTTCGCCATTGAAGCGCAGCTCCTGGGAGAAGAAGCCGGTCTTGTCGCCCCAGCGGTCCTTGGACAGGTAGTCCACCTGGTTCTGATCGTCGTCGAGCTGGGCCTGATAGGACGAGTGGCGATAGGCCGTGATCGAGGTCACCTCGCCGATATCGAAGCGGTGGGTGTAGGTGGCCGAGGCGCCGTAGTTGTCCCGGTTCAGGCTGTCGGGGCGATTGTTGTTGATGGTGTGGGGCGTATTCTCTTCCATGATCGCCTTGCCCGTGGCGCCGGCCAGATCCGTCACCTGGAAGAAGGCCGGATGGCCCCGGTCGCGCAGGCAGTCATAGGACAGCACCAGCTTGTCCCGGTCCGTGGGCGTGAAGAACACCTGGCCGCGCACCGAGGCCAGATTGATCCGGTCGCCCGCGCCCCCGCCGGACAGATTGCGATAGGTGCCGTCCCGGGAGACATAGCCCACGGCCAGCTTGGCGGCGATATTGTCGGTGATCGGTCCCATCACAAAGCCCTGGACCCGGGCCAGATCGTAGTTGCCGGCCTCGGCGCGAACCTCGCCCTCGAGGTGGTCGCCGGGCTGTTTGGTGGTGATGTTGAACACGCCAGCGATGGTGTTCTTGCCGAACAGGGTGCCCTGCGGGCCGCGCAGCACCTCGACCCGGTCGATATCGATCAGTTCCTGGTTATAGCTGTCCGGCCGACCC
>JARLIP010000184.1 GCA_031291685.1 Caulobacteraceae bacterium
CCGCATCGTCGCGCATGGTGGGGGAAGTAGGACTCGAACCTACGAAGGCGTACGCCAGCGGATTTACAGTCCGCCCCCTTTGCCACTCGGGACATTCCCCCAGTGCGCGTCGGTGCTCCTCAAAGTTCTGTTCGTTGGAGCCGGCCCTAGAGCCGAACCCGTCCCGAACAAAAAACCTCCGCCTGCGGACCCGACCAGTGATAGACCACCAGCCGGCCGGCGCCGCGGAGGCTTCAAGGCCCCAAATTGGAGCGCGTCTTATAGTGGCCTCTTTCCCCGAACGCAACGACCGCAAACACAGTCGTAAGCCGTCCTTTTCCAACCCCGCTCGCGGGGGCCCCACGCCCCCCAGATCCGCGCCGGATAAGGCGAATAACGATTGGGTGTGGGGCTGGCACCCGGTCCTGGCCGCTTTGGAGAACCCCAGACGCGAGGCGCCGCGCCGTCTCCTGGCCACCGCCGAGCGGGCCAAACAGATCGAGGAGCGATTCGGACGAATCGCCGCCCTGGAGATCCAGGAAAACGCCGATATCGGCCGTCCCCTGCCCTCCGGCGCCGCCCACCAGGGGGTGGCCCTGAAGATTTCGCCCCCCGAGCCCCTGTCCATCGACGACCTCGGCGCCATCACCAGCGGCCCCATCGTCATGCTGGACCAGCTGACCGATCCGCAGAACGTCGGGGCCATCTTCCGCTCGGCCGCGGCCTTCGGCGCCCGGGGGATCATCCTGCAGGACCGCCACGCCCCGGCCCTGGCCGGCGCCCTGGCCAAGGCCGCGGCCGGCGCCATCGACATGCTGCCCCACGCGCGGGTCACCAACCTGTCCCGGGCCCTGGAACGCCTGACGGACATGGGCTGGCGCACCATCGGCCTGGATGGCGAAGCCCCGGACGCCCTGGAAGCCGTGGTCGATTCCACCCCCACCGTCCTGGTGATGGGCTCGGAGGGCGAGGGCCTGCGCCGGCTGGTGCGCGAACATTGCGACGTGCTGGCGCGCATTCCCATGCCGGGTGGTTTCGAGAGCCTGAACGTCTCCAACGCCGCCGCCGTGGCCCTCTACGAGCTCACCCGCCGCCGGACGGGAAGCTAAGCCCTAGAGGCAGAACATTTTTCGCCTCGCCCGCGAGGCGAATTTGCTATCCTAACGATTGGTTAAACCTATTGTTTGGCGCGACGGGCTTGGTCTTGTCGCGTCATCAGGCCAGTCACGGGCATAGGCCTGTCGCGGTCATAGGCCTGTCGCAGGCACAGGGTTGTTGGGACGGGGTAAGGCTATGGTGCGGATATCGGCTTGGCGGACAGCGGCCCTGGGCGCATCGGCGAGCGTGCTCCTGGCCCTGGGCGCCTGTAGCGGGCCCTCGCCCCAGGAAGCCCCGCCGCCGCCCACCGCCACCGCCGAGGCGCCCCCCGCCCCGGACTTGGCCGGCGGCCCGCCTTCGGCCTCGCCGTCATACCAGTCGCAATACCAATCGCCCGAGATCACGGGCATGGCCCCGATCCCCAATCCCGAAGATATGAGCCCCGCCGAGCGGGCCCGGGTCTATGGCGATCGCTACGACCGTCAGCGCCAAGCCCATGAGGGCCACGGCCGCTACCGCGAGCACTGGGCTGGATCGGAAGACTACGCCTCGAATCAAACGGAACCCGGCGCGCGCCACCACCACCGCCACCACGAAGGCCATCATCAAGGCTATTACGCCCAGCACGGCGCGGCCCCTTACGCGGCCTCGGCCAAGGCCCACGCCCGCCACCGGGGGACCATGGGCTACGCGGCGCACTCCGCGGAGCCCGCCGCGCCGAACGCGAATAATGCGCCCCATTCCAGCGGCGCGCCCCAGGCGCCCGCCGCCGCCCGGGCCGCCGACAACCTGGCCGCCCTGCAAGCCAAGGTCTCCGGCGACTTCGCCCGCGGCGTGGTCCTGACCACCGCCGAGGAGCTGGCCGACGGCAAGCCCGGCCCGGTGCTGGTGACCGTTCCCGCCGCCCTGGTGGAAAACCTGCGCACCTCCGCCGGCCCCTTCGGCCTGGGCAAGGCCGCCCGCCGGCTGGACATCAGCGCCCAACTGTCCGGCGACGGCTACACCGCCAGCCCCATCGGCGCCCAGGTCGCCCACGTCACCGACAATCGGCCCCTGAACTTCCAGTGGCAGGTGCAGCCCACCGCCGGAAACGTCGGGCCGCTGAAGGCCGAGGTCGTGGCCGTGCTGAAGGGCGCCGGCGCGCCGATCCGCCTGCCCCTGGTCACCCTGGAAAAGCAGGTCAAGCCGCCCCAGACCCAGCCTGCGCCGGACCAGGCCAAGGCTGACAATAACCCGCTGAACCAGATGGGCGATGTCACCCTGCCCGGCATCGGCAAGGTCTCGGTCAGCTCGATCCTGGCGGTGATCATCCTGGTCCTGGCCCTGACCGCCCTGGTGGCCGCCGGCCGCGCCTCGGCGGACCGGGAGCGTGAGGAGCGCCGCAAGCGCAAGGCCAAGGCGGCCCTGACCGACCTGCCCGAGGAGCCCCACACGGCGCCCGCGGCCCCCGCCCACGCGCCGCCGCCGGCCCACCCCGCCACCGCCGAAGCCCACGCTCCGGCGGCCAAGGAAGGCTCGGACAAGCCGCTGGAGACGGTCTGAAGCGCGGCGATCCG
>JARLIP010000185.1 GCA_031291685.1 Caulobacteraceae bacterium
GACCGCACTCATCCCTCGACTACCTCTCGCCAGCGGAGTTCGAAGCCAAACCGAAATCATGGGCTGCTGCGCAGCAGCCCATGCAAACCCTCAATCAACACTGTCCCCAATAACCCCGTCTCAGCGATGGGGGTCACTCCATCGGTGTTGTTTTATAGGAAAGCGCGCTGCTTTGCGGATCGAGCAGGCCGTTAACGCCCTCATCCGCGCCTATCTCAGCTAACGTCAACCCATCACGCTCCGCCAGGATATGAGAACCGGAACGCCTTGCGGTGTGGGGCGCATGAGGCTTGACCGGAACATATCATGAACATATGGTTCTGCTTAGCCGATACCCGGAGTCCTTGACCGGAAACAATTGAGATGCCGCCTCACGAAAACCCCATCATGAAATTGATCAAACAAGATCTCGCCACCAGAGATCTTGCCATGACGATGGCCGAGTCCTTGGTAACGACCATTTACGGGTCGAGCGAACTCGAAGCACAGCGGCCCCTTCTGATCACTGACTCCGAAGACCGGTGGGTCATTGAGGGCTCGCGCCTTTATAAGGAACGCATGGAAGGCTTCGAACAGCTTACCGATGGCCGGGTTGTGATCGAGATCCTGAAGCGGAACTGCCAGGTCTTGCGACTGACCCAAATGGTCGCCTTCGCCCCCGATTGAAGGGTCTGCGGGCGCCTTTTTGAAGCGTTGGACGTGGCTCGGCCTGGAGTCGCAACACCAACCCCCAACTTGGCAAACTTGACGAACTTGGCAAACATGCGTAATTTGACCGTCGAAGGAGCGCCTCCCGTGACGGTCACATCAAAGTCCAGAACACCACGTGCGAACAGCAGCCTCCGCACCGTCAGCGCCCTTAAGAACGAGAGCGCGCACAGAACCGCCGGTGAAGCTGTCAGGAGCACTGCGGGAACCGATACGCCGCTGAAGGCGATCCCCGCGCTCGTGGAGCGCACGCTTCAGGCCGCGCATGCCGGCCATCATAGAGTGAAGATGACCATTCTGGTGGAGCCAGGTAGTCAGCACGGCGCCATCAACATCGAACGCCTTCTGACTACCGACGAGGCGCCTGCCGCCGTCAATGCGGAGCAAGCGCTGCTTGGCTTGTTGCTTTTCGACAACGCCGTGTTTGACCAGATACGCGGGCACATTGAGGCTAGCGATTTCCATGAGCCGCTCCACGGTCGGCTCTTTGCCGAGATCGAAGCGGAGATCAAAGAGGGCAAGCTGGCCGAACCCATCATGATGGCGGAACGGTTCCGGTTCGATCCAGCCTTCGAGAAACTCGGGGGCCTAAGGTATCTGGCTGATCTCATCGATCGTGCGCCTGCGCCAGGGTCAAAAACCGCCCAGGCCAACGCCGACCTCGTCCACGATCTGGCCGTCCTCAGGCGTAACGCCCTGCCCGGAAATGATGATGCGGACGACCTTGGCGTCGCACTTGCCGAAGCCCGAATCCGGGGCGCGGGGCGCGCGGCGGAAATTCTCGCCGGTCCCGATATGCTCAGCGCCGATGAGTTCGCCGCCCTCATCGGCGTCACCCGCGAGGCCGTGCGCCAGAAGATGATCCGGCGGGAAATTCTGGGGTTGCAGGGCGCCAAGCGTGGGACGCGATATCCGGCTTGGCAAGTGACCCAGGACGGTGCGCTGCTGCCTGAACTGCGGCAGGTATTTAGGGTGCTGGGCGATAGTCCGTGGGCCGTCTACCGCTTTCTAACTGAGGCGAGCATGGCGTTCAAAGGCGCTCCGCCGCTTGAAGCCCTAAGATCCGGCGCGGTGGGTCCGGTCCTTGAAGCGGCCGAAGGGATCGCCCGCGGCGATTTCGGCTAACGTGGCGACCATTCCGCCAAAAGGCTTCAGCACCCGCCCCCTGGTGATTTATTCGCCGCCCCGCTCCCGTGCCTGGTTGAGACTTTACAGCAACGCGTACGCAGACCCTCTCGGTTTCGGCCATGCCCCGAGCCGCTTCAGCGATCCCCGTATCGGCGTTCCGGAGACCAAGCCTTATGGCGTGGTCTACCTTGGTCGAACATTGAAGGTCTGCTTCCTTGAGGCGATCGTTCGCGACCGGGGTGATGCCCGGCTTGGTCCCCTACCGATCAACATGTCGCAGCTGGAGCACACGACCTGCGCTGAAATCGTACCCAGAATGCCGTTGACCCTGGTCGATCTCAGGGGTGACGGACCCGTGCGGATGGGTGTTCCCACAGACGCTGTCCGCGCTGCGGACCCAACATTGGGTCAAGCTTGGGCCATAGCGTTCCATGAGCACGCTGCGGCGCCGGACGGCATCGTCTACCCATCGCGTTTCAACGGCGAGACCAATATAGCGTTGTTTGATCGGGCGCTGAGCAAGGTCCGGGCTCGATCCGTCAGTCCATTGCTGGACCACAAGATCGAATTAGCCCAGGTGATCCGCGACCTTAAGATCGCGCTACTGTAAAGCCCCCCGCCCGCGTCACCCTGACCGGCACGAACTTACAGGACGGCATCCCGCTTTGGAGGTCGTTACGCCCCAGAGGCATCAGGATATTGGTTTCCGATCAACCCGAGCGCCCCGTTTGGGGTTTGCCCGCCCCGGCCGGCCTCGGTAGGACAATCGGGGGTGCGGCTCGCGGTTTGAAGGGTGCGGTCCCCGCCTGTTTGGAGGACCGCTGATATGATCGCCCGAACCCTGTTTGTCGTGCCCCTGTTTGTCGTGACCCTGGCCCTGGCCGGCGCGCCGCCCGCCCTGGCCGCGGCGGTGGGCGATGTCCCCAGGCCCGCCGACCGGGACTATCCCGGCGTGATCGACATGAGCCTGGACGTCACCGACGTTGCGCGGCACGTCTATCGCACGGTCGAGACCATCCCGACCCCGGGGCCCGGGCCCATGACCCTGTCCCTGCCCAAATGGATCCCCGGCGAACATTCGCCCAGCGGCCAGATCGCCCTGATGGCCGGGTTCAAGGTCACGGCCGATGGCCGTCCCCTGGCCTGGCGCCGCGATCCGGTGGAGATGACCGCCTTTCACATCGATGTGCCCGCCGGGGTCAAGGCGGTCACCGTGAGCCTGGAGCAGCAGTCGGCCCAGCCGGGCGGGCCGGTGCGCATCGCGGTGACGCCGCACCTGATGGTGGTCAAGTGGACCGCCATGACCCTCTATCCGGCGGGCTACCGCGTCAGCCGCATCCCCATACGCGCCAGCGTCAAGATTCCCCCGGGCTGGACCCTGGCCACCGCCCTGGATCGTGACGGCGGGGCGGTTGACGGGGTGACGCGGTTCGCCGCGACCGATGTGGAGACCCTGATGGACTCACCGGTCTATGTGGGCGAGCACGAACGCAGCTTTGACCTGGACGCCAATCCCGCCAGCCCGGTGCGGCTGCATGTGTTCGCCGACAATCCCGACGATCTGGCGGCGAGCCCGGAGATCCTGGAAAAGCACCGCGAGCTGATCCGCCAGGCCGATCGCCTGTTCGGACCCTCGCGCCGGTTCGCGCACTATGACTTCCTGCTCAGCCTGAATGAGCAGATCGGCTATCTGGGCGCCGAGCACCTCAGTTCCAGCGAGAACGGCTATTACGGGCCGGGCTATTTCACCGACTGGGCTGGCCTGTTCAGCGGCCACGACATCCTGGCCCACGAATATGTCCACTCGTGGAACGGCAAGCACAAGCGGCCCGCCGACCTGAGCACCCAGGACTATACCGAGCCCATGGGGAACAGCCTGCTATGGGTCTATGAGGGGCTGAGCGAATACTGGGGCGACACCCTGGCGACCCGGACGGGGCTCTATACCGGCTCGCAGATGCGCGAGCGCCTGGCCCTGATCGCCGCCAATGCCCAGGCCACGCCCGGACGCGCCTGGCGATCCCTGGCCGACACCACCAACGCCTATATCATGAACTCCGCCGGCGACCTGGGCGCAACCTCCTGGGTGCGGGGCCTGGACTATTACGAGGAGGGCCAGCTGGTCTGGCTCGACGTCGACACCCTGATCCGGGAGCAGAGCCAGGGGCGCAGATCCCTGGACGATTTCGCCCGCGCCTTCTTTGGCCGGCCCGAGCCCCGGGGCGTCTCCACCTATGCCGAGGACGATGTGGTGGCGGCGCTGAACCAGGTCCAGCCCTATGACTGGAAGGGCTTCCTGCACGCGCGCCTGGACGCGGTGGGCGGCGCCGCGCCCCTGGACGGCCTGGCGCGCGGGGGCTGGACCCTGAGCTTCGACGATCAGCCGTCGGACTACTACACCGCCTATGAGACGGCCCAGGGCGTGACCATCCTGACCTATTCAGTTGGGCTGCAGCTGAGCGCCGATGGGACGGTGAAGGAGACCCTGTGGAACGGGCCGGGCTTCCAGGCCGGGGTGATCTCGGGCGACCAGATCCTGGCCGTGGATGGCGCGCCCTATGCGCCGGACCGCTTCAAGGCCGCCATCCGCGCCGCCGCCCGTCCGGGCGCCCCGCCCATCGCCCTGGTGGTCAAGGCCGATGGCCAGATCCGCAACCTCAGCCTGGATTATCACGGGGGGCCGCGCTACCCGCACCTGACCCGCAAGGCCGGGACGCCGGATCGCCTGGACCAGATCCTGGCGCCCCGGGGAGCCGCCGCCCAATAACAGTCACTATTGACTGTTTATGATCCCGCCGATAATCCGTCTGACCAGCACGCGCGAAGCGTCAGATCGGAACAAGGGGGGCGTCATGGACCTGGGCGGGAAACTCGCATTCATCACCGGTGCGGGCAGCGGGATCGGCTATGCCATCGCGCAAAAATGCGCGGAACAGGGCATGTCCCTGGCCATCACCGACATCAACCAGGACGCCCTCGACGCGGCCGCCGCCAGCCTTGCGCAAACCGGAGCCCCCGTGCGGGCCTGGCGGCTGGACGTATCGGACCTTGAGGCCTATCGGCGGGTTTCTCAGTCAGTCCTGACTGAACTTGGCGTCCCCTATCTGCTGGCCAACAACGCCGGCGTGGCCTGGAAGGCGCCGGCCGCCACCGCCACGCCCGAGGACTGGCGCTGGCTGGTCTCGGTGAACGTACTTGGGGTGGGCTACGGCCTCAGCCTGTTCGCGCCGCGTATGATCGAGGCGGGCCAGGGCGGCTATGTCCTGAACACCGGCTCGATCACCGGCCTGATCACCTCGCCGGGGACCTCGGCGGTCTATGCCATGACCAAGCACGCGGTCGTGGCCATTTCCGAAACCCTGGCCCATGAGCTGCGCCCTCACGGCATCGGCGTCGCCGTTCTGTGCCCGGGCAGTGTCGCCACCGCCATAGCCGACGCCGACCGCAACCTGGCCGGCGGCGTCGCCGCAGCTGCACTCTCGGCGGCGGAGGAGGCCGAACGCGCCTTCACCCGCGATTTCGTGTCCAAGGGGCTGAAGCCCTCGGCCGTGGTGGACGCCGCCTTCGCGGCCCTGGCGGAGGGGCGCTTCTATGTCGTCACCCACCCGGAATACCGCGACGAGATCGAGACCCGCCATCGCCAGATCGAAGGCGCGGTCCATGGCGAGCCGGCCAGCGACGTGGGCCTCCTGGAAATGGCGCGCGCGGTGCTCGCGCTCCAACCCCTGACCTGAACCCCCTGACCTGAACCCCCTGACCTGAACCAAGGCACAAAAACCTCATGGACGTCACCGATCAGGAAAACCTGCCGCGCGGTATCGAGCTGACCTCCCTGTCCGCCGAATTCCGCGCCGACCCCCATGGGGTTCTGGGCAGGGCCCGCGCCCAGTGCCCTGTCATCCACGACGGGGTGTTGCGCGACTATGTGGTGCTGTCGGCGGAGCTTGGGCGAAAGATCCTCGCCGATCGCGCCCTGCCCACCGATCCGCGCCAGACCGCCCCGTCCTCGACCCGGCGCCTGCGCGGCGAGGACCTGACCAAGGCGCCGCCATTACTATTTGCGGACGATCCGGATCACAGGCGGGTGCGCGGCCTGATGCGCCAAGCCTTCAACCAGGAGCGTATAGAATTGGTCAGGGCGCGTGTGGCGCGGATTTGCCACGACCTGATCGACCGCATCGACGGCGAGGCGTTCGACTTCATCGAGGCCATCGCCCGGCCGCTGCCGACCATCACCATCGCCGAAATGCTGGGCGTCGATCCCGCCCAGCATGAAAACTTCAAGCTGTGGTCGGACGAAATGGTCGCCGCCAGCCTCAATCCCCTGGCGTCGCCGCAGGCCAAGGCGGCCGGGGCGGCGGCGGCGATCTCGCTCAACGCCCTGTTCGCGGCCGAGATCGCCCGGCGTCAGGCCGCCGGCGTGGACGGCGAGGATCTCCTCTCACAGATCATGCGGGCCGAGGACGGGGGCGATCGTCTGTCCCCGGAGGAGATCAGCGAACAGGCCCAGCTGCTGCTGATCGCCGGCAATCAGACCACCACCGATCTGATGGGCACGATGCTGCGCAACATCCTCTCGACCTCGGGCTGCTGGGACAGGCTCGTGGCCAACCCCGACCTGATCCCCAACGCCGTGGACGAGGCCATCCGCTTCGAGCCGCCGATCTTCACCACCGAGCGGATCGCCCCGGAGGATATGGATCTGGCCGGGCTGACCGTGCCCAAGGGCTACTGCATCGCGGTGATGCTGCCCTCGGTCAACCACGATCCCGCCCTCAATCCCGCCCCGGAGACCTTCGATATCGAGCGCCAGAACATCCGGCATTTCTCGTTCGGCGGCGGTCGCCACACCTGCCTGGGCGCGCCCCTCGCCCGGCTGGAGGGACAGGAACTGCTGCGCGCCCTTACCGGCCGCATGCCGCGGCTGCGGCAGGCCGATGGCGAGGCCGCCATCGTCTCCATGAGCCCGGGCTTTCGCGGGCTCGACCATCTTCACCTGATCCGCGGCTGAGGCGCCCCTGGCCATGACCACCATCACCCCATCTCCAACCGTCGATCTCGAAGCCCTGCGCGCCAAGTACCGCCAGGAGCGCGACAAGCGCCTGAAGCCGGAGGGGATCGACCAATATATCGAGACCGCTGGAGCCTTCGGCTATTTCGCCGACGATCCCTACATAGCCCGGACCCAGCGCGCGCCCATCGATCGCACGGTCGAGGCCGCCATCGTGGGCGGCGGCTTTGGCGGCATCCTGACGGCGGTCCGCCTGAAGGACGCGGGCTTTGATGATCTGCTGATCATCGAGAAGGGCGGCGATTTTGGCGGGACCTGGTACTGGAACCGCTATCCCGGCCTGGCCTGCGACATGAAGAGCTATGTCTATCTCCCCCTGCTGGAGGAGACGGGGTACATGCCCCCGCGCAACTACGCCTCCGGGGCCGAAATCCAGGCCCACACCCACCGCATCGCCGACCAATGGCGCCTGCGGGACAAGGCCCTGTTCCAAACCCAGGTCCTAAGCGCGCGATGGGATGAAGGAGACAATCGGTGGGTGCTGACCACCGATCGCGGGGACACGGTCCGGGCGCGGTATCTGGTGACCGCCCACGGGCCGATCTCCAAACCGAAGCTGCCGGGGATCAAGGGCATCCCCGACTACAAGGGGCACACCTTCCACACCAGCCGCTGGGACTATGGCTATACCGGCGGCGGACCGGAGGGCGGGCTGACGGGCCTTGCCGGCAAGCGCGTCGCCATC
>JARLIP010000186.1 GCA_031291685.1 Caulobacteraceae bacterium
GAGAACGAGCCGGGCTCCTCGATCATGCCCGGCAAGGTCAATCCGACCCAGTGCGAGGCCCTGACCATGGTCTGCGCCCAGGTGTTCGGCAACCAGACCACCCTGACCATGGCCGGCGCCTCCGGCCACTTCGAGCTGAACGTGTTCAAACCGGTGATGGCCTACAACTTCCTGCAGTCGGTGCGGCTGCTGTCCGACGCGGCGGTCAGCTTCACCGACCACTGCGTGGTGGGCATTGAGGCCCGCGAGGACAACATCAAGGCCGCCCTCGAGCGCTCCTTGATGCTGGTGACGGCCCTGGCGCCCAAGATCGGCTACGACGCCGCGGCCAAGATCGCCAAGACCGCGCACAAGAACGGCACCACCCTGCGCGACGAGGCCGTTGGCGGCGGCTATGTCACCAACGAGGAATTCGACGCGGTGGTCCGGCCCGAAAACATGATCTCGCCGGGCTGAGGATCGCACGGGCCGGCCCGCCGCCTGGCGCATCGCGCGGGGGGGCGGGTCTGGCTCACCGAGCGGCGGGCGCAGCCTTTTTGACGCCCAGGGGTTTTCATCTTGCGGATGGGGAAGACACGTTCCCACTATGTTCGCGATGAATGTCCTCGGAGTCCCCCATGCTGATCCTCTATCATGCGCCCCGCTCCCGCTCCTCGCGGTTCGTCTGGCTGCTGGAGGAAATCGCGGAGCCCTATGAGATCGCCTATGTGACGATCCCGCGGATGGACGGCGGCGGCGCGCCTGACGCCTCCAATCCCCATCCGGACAAGAAGGTCCCGGCCCTGGTCCATGACGATGAGCTGGTCACCGAGTCTGCCGCCATCGCGCTCTATCTGTCGGACGCCTTCCCGGCCAAGGTCGGCCCGGCGGTGGGCGAGCCGGGACGTGGCGCTTTCCTGACCTGGCTGGCCTTCTATGCCGGGGTGATGGAGCCGGCGATCACCGCCAAGTGGCGTGGCCAGACCGACGCTGATCCCCAGGCGGCGGCGGGCTACGACGCCATGGAGCGGCGGCTGCGCGCCGCCCTGGCCACCGGCCCCTATCTATTGGGCGAGGCCTTTTCCGCCGCCGATGTGCTGGTCTCCAGCGGCTTCCATTTCGCCCGCGAACTGATGCCCATGGGCGCCGAGTTCGACGCCTATCTGGCCCGGATCGCCGCGCGTCCGGCCTTTCAGCGGGCCGCCGCCAAGGACGCCCCCTGATGGCCGAGATCATCAACCTCAACAAGGCGCGCAAGGCCAGGGCCAAGGCGGACGCCGCCGCGCAAGCCGCGACCAACCGCGCCAAGCACGGCCGCACCAAGGCCGACAAGCTGCGGGAAAAGGCAGAGGCCGATCGGACGGCCAAGCAGTTGGACGACGCCAAGCGCGAACCCTGAGGGGCGCGGGCCCGTGCTCCTCAGGCGCGGTTGCGGCGCTCCGGAGGGACGCTGTCATAGATCCTGGGCGGCGTCAGGTTCAGGCGCGCCCGGGCCGAGGCCATGGGTTCGGCCAGAAGACGCTCGTAGTCCTGCGCCGGCAGCCAGGCGGCCTTGCGGCCCCGCTGATAGCCTTCCCAGATAGCGCGCCGCACCACCTTGCCCTCGGCGCCGGGGGTGTTGAAGGCCGCGCCCAAGGCGATGAAGGCCCAGCCCAGGCCGCCGGTCTGGGCGAATGAGAAGGCCACCAGACAGGCCTCGCCCAGGCCATCGCGGCCATAGCCGGTGAGCATGTGCCAGATATCGTGGGTGTCGCGGATGCGCCGGCCGTACCAGGCATAGGGATGACGGGCGTCGATCTCGGCGTTGCCGCGCGCCTTGCGGCTTTCTTCGGCCAGGCCTTCGGCGGAAAGGTTCTCCCGGGCGGTGAACTCGGCATAGGCCGCGCCCACCGTGCCGGGGGCGAAATGCTCCACCCAAGGCCGGTCCATCAGGCGTTCGGCCAGTTCCTGGCGCTCATAGGCGATCCGCCCGCCCTCTGGAGCGCGCAACAGACGCTGATAGCCGTTGGGGACCGACTTGCCGGACAGGGCGCGCATGATTTCGAACACCTGGACGGTGTCTTCCTTGTCCGCGAGCAGCCGACGCAGGGCCCGCCAAGCCCTCATCCAATCCAGTCGAAAGCTGTCGCCCGCGGCGGCGGAGGCCGGGGTCTGGACGGCGTCGATGGTGGTCATCGGAATCTCCAGAAAGGTCACATCGTTACATTGACGCTTGCGTCATTAATTTCAAGCGAACGTCCGCCGGAACACTCTTGACGCGAGCACCCCGGAGACGATCAATGCGCGCCGTGCCGCGTCTTCGTAAAAGATCAATCAGCTTATCCGGTCACGCCACCTCCCTGGCGTTGGAGCCCGAGTTTTGGGAAACCCTGACCGCGATGGCCGCAGGGCGTAAGATTAGTCTGGCCAGTCTGATCGTCGAAATCGATTCCGGTCGCGCCGATCGCCCCCTCGCCTCCGCCTGCCGCGTGGCGGCCCTGGCCTGGGCCAAGACCGGCCGCTAGAGCGCGTTCCGCAAAAGTGGATCCGGTTTTGCGATAAGAACGCGCTCCAACTTTTGAATCTAGGGGCGCGAACCCACTCTTGTCGCTTCAGCCTCCCGTCGGCGGCGGCGCGTGCTACATATGTTCCAGAATCTCCTCACGTCTGGTTTGCGCCCTTGTCCGATCTGCCCGCCCCCCGCATCAGCGACCTCGCCCGCGTCTCCGGCGCGCCGGCGCGCTATCTTGAGGGGCTGAACCCCGAACAGCGGCGCGCGGTGGAGGCGATCGAGGGCCCGGTGCTGGTCCTGGCCGGCGCGGGCACGGGCAAGACCCGGGTGCTGACGACCCGCCTGGCCCATATCCTGGCCAGCGGCCGGGCCCGCCCCTGGGAGCTGCTCACCGTCACCTTCACCAACAAGGCCGCCCGGGAGATGCGCGAGCGCGCCGCCCACCTGATGGGCGACCAGGCCGAGGGCCTGCGCTGGCTGGGCACCTTCCACGCCATCGCCGCCCAGATCCTGCGTCGCCATGCCGAACTGCTGGGCCTGAAATCCAGCTTCACCATCCTCGACACCGACGATCAGGAGCGCCTGCTCAAGCAGCTGATCGAGGCCGAAAACATCGACGCCAAGCGCTGGACACCGCGCCTGCTGGCCGGACTGATCGACCAGTGGAAGAACCGTGGCTGGACCCCGGACCGCCTGCCCCCGGCCGAGGGCGCCCATTTCGCCAACAACCGCGGCGCGGCCCTCTACAAGATGTACCAGGATCGC
>JARLIP010000187.1 GCA_031291685.1 Caulobacteraceae bacterium
GCGCAACGATCTGCGGGTGCTGGTGGGCTGCGGCGCCGCCGGGGCCATCGGGGCGGCGTTCGGCGCGCCCCTGACGGGGGCCTTCTACGCCTTCGAACTGATCGTCGGCACCTATTCCATCGCCAATGTGGCGCCGATCCTGGCCGCCAGCCTGTGCGGGGTGCTGGCCGCCCGTTCGGTGCGGGCGGTGACCTATAGCCTGCATGTCGCCCCGGCCTCGGCCCTGATGCTGTCGGACTATGGGGTGATGATCGTGCTGGGGGTGCTGTGCGCGGGGCTGGGCATCGCCATCATGCGGGCCGTTTCGTTGATGGAGCGCGCCCTGGACGGACTGGGCCTGCCGCGCCTGATCCGTCCGGTCCTGGGCGGCTTGGCCATGGGTGGCTTGGCTTTGATCACGCCCCAGGTGCTGTCGGCGGGGCACGGCGCCCTGCGCCTGGATATCCCGGCCAAGCTGTCGATCGCGGTCCTGGCCAGCCTGATCGGGCTGAAGATCCTGGCCTCGGTGATCTCCCTGGGTTCCGGCTTTCGGGGCGGCCTGTTCTTCGCCTCCCTGTTCTTGGGCGCCCTGGCCGGCAAGCTGTTCGCCGCCGTGCTCACGCTCCTGGCGCCGGCCCTGACGGTGGATCCCAGCGTCTGTATCCTGGTGGGCATGTCGACCTTGGCGGTGGCGGTGGTGGGCGGGCCCTTGACCATGTCCTTCCTGGTGCTGGAGACCACCGGCGACTTCGGAGTCACCACGGTGGTGATCGCCGCCAGCATCATCGCCAGCCTGGTGGTGCGCGAGACCTTTGGCTATTCCTTCTCCACTTGGCGGCTGCATCTGCGCGGGGAGACCATCCGTAGCGCCGTGGACGTGGGCTGGGTGCGGGCGCTTACGGTGGGGCGGATGATGCGCCGGGCGCCGGCCACCATCGAGGGTCATGTCAGCCTGGCGGAATTTCGCCGCCGCCATCCCCTGGGCTCGGCCTCCAAGGTGGTGGCCGTGGACCGGGACGGCCGCTATCTGGGCATGGTCCTGACCGAGGACGCCTTCGCCTCCGCCGAGCAGCCCGATCAGGACGCGGCCCGCACCGTGGCCGATATCGCCCGCTGGCCGGACGATCCCCTGTCGCCGGATCTCAATATCAAACAGGCCATGGCCGTGTTCGAGCGCACCCAGAGCGAGGCCCTGGCGGTGGTGGACGATCCGGAGCGCCGGGAGGTGATCGGCCTGCTCAACGAGGGCTACGCCCTGCGCCGCTACGCCGAGGAATTGGACAAGGCCAGGCTGGGTCTGACCGGGGGCGCTTAAGCGGACCTTAACCACAAGGCCGCAAGGGTCCAGGATTCAAGAGCCTGGTTTTTGGGGCCCGGTTTTGGGCATGGCGTGCGCGAATGACTTTCGGACCTGAGACCATCATCCAAGGCGACTGCCTGGACGAACTGGCCAAGCTGCCGGACCGTTCGGTGGATCTGGTGTTCGCCGATCCGCCCTATAACCTCCAACTCGGCGGGGACCTGCTGCGGCCGGACAATTCCAAGGTCGATGCCGTCGACGACCATTGGGACCAGTTCGCCTCCTTCGAGGCCTATGACACCTTCACCCGCGCCTGGATGAGCCAGGCCCGCCGGGTGCTGAAGGACGATGGCAGCCTGTGGGTGATCGGCAGCTATCACAACATCTTCCGGGTCGGGGTGGCGGTGCAGGACCTGGGGTTCTGGATCCTCAACGACGTGATCTGGCGCAAGTCCAACCCCATGCCCAACTTCAAGGGCACGCGCTTCACCAACGCGCACGAGACCCTGATCTGGGCGGCCAAGTCCCGGGGCGGCAAGCGCTACACCTTCAATTACGACGCCATGAAGATGGCCAATGATGATCTGCAGATGCGCTCCGACTGGACTTTGCCCCTGTGCACGGGCGAAGAGCGGATCAAGAACGCCGAGGGCCTGAAGGCCCATCCGACGCAAAAGCCCGAAGCCCTGCTGCACCGGCTGATCCTGGCCTCGTCCAAGCCGGGGGACGTGGTTCTCGACCCCTTCTTCGGCGTCGGCACCACCGGGGCCGCGGCCAAGCGCCTGGGCCGGCGGTTCGTCGGCATCGAGCGCGAGACCGACTATGTCGCCCTGGCCCGCCAGCGCATCGCCCAGGTGATCCCGGCCACCCAGGCCGAGATGGACGTGATGGGCTCCAAGCGCGCCGAGCCGCGCATTCCCTTCGGCCAGATCGTCGAGGCCGGTCTGCTGCGCCCCGGGGACAAACTCTACTGCCCCAAGGGCGAGCGCGTCGCCCGGGTGCGGGCGGACGGCAGCCTGGTGCTGGGGGACCTGTCCGGCTCGATCCACAAGGTGGGCGCCATGGCCCAGGCGGCGCCAGCCTGCAACGGCTGGACCTATTGGCACTTTCGCACCGACCGGGGCCTGGCCCCCATCGACGAACTGCGCGCCAAGGTGCGGGCCGGGCTGGGATAGGCTGGTGGTCGCGGGGCCAATCTATCTGTGGTAATGTTTCTCATGGCTACGCCCGAACCGTCTTTCTTTGACGAATTTGATGAGGACGCTGAAGCCGTCGCCGACGCGGCGGGGTTGGCGCAGTTGGACGCTGGCCAAGGCATTCCCCACGCAGAGATTTCCGCGTGGTTGGAGTCCTGGGGCGCGCCTGATGAAAAGCCGGCGCCCGCCACGTGGCGAAAGTAGTCGAGACACCGGTCATCTGGTCGCCCCGCGCGGCGGAAGACTTGATCGCCATCAGGGATTATATCGGTCAGGACAATCCGCTTGCGGCCCAGCGGATGGCCATGCGGCTCAAGCAAGCGGTCGATAGCTTGGCTGCGTTCCCCGAGCGCGGACGGATCGCCAGCCGTAATCTTCGCGAACTCGCTTTCATCTATCCCTACATCATCCGCTATCGCCTTCGCGGCGGGTCAGTCGAGATTGTCAGGATTAAGCACGGGGCCCAGCGACCGGGGTAATGTGGTCGTCTCACTCAGTGCGCCTGTAGCCCCGCCGGTTTGGGCGGGGCCAGTTGGGCGCGGACAGCGGCGACTGTCGCCGGGGCGACCGGGGCGGCCTTGTTGCCCCAGGCGGACCGCACATAGGTCAGGATGGCCGCGATCTGGGCGTCGGAAAGATCGGCCTTGAAGGTGGGCATGCCGCCCCGGCCGTTCAGCACCGTGCTGACCACCGCTCTTTCGTCCCCCTGGAGGAAGACATTCCCGGCCAGGGCTGGAAACGCTCCTGGAATCCCCAGGCCCGTGACCTGGTGACAGGCCGAACAGGTGGCCTCGAACTGGTCCTTGCCCGACAGGGGCGCGGCGTCGGGGGTCTGGGCCAGGGCCGAGCCCGCGTTAAGCAACAGGGCCGCGGCCCCGGCGATCAGTCTCATCGTCATATAAGCCTTGCGCCTTACGCCGCGTTCACGCGGGCGTGGATCTTGCCGATCTGCTGCCAGGCCGACTCGATGGCCCCGGCCTGCCAACCCCCGATATAGGAAAGGTGCTCCCCGGCCAGATAGACCCGGCCGTCGGGTTCGCACAGCACCGGATAGGCCGTGGCGCGGCCTTCTTCGCTCCACTCGGCCCAACCGCCGAGATTGTACTTGGCCAAGTGCCAGGAGAAGGAGAAGGCGGTCTCGAAGCTCTCGGCGTACTGCGGAAACACCTTCTGGCCGGCGGCCACGGCGAAGGCGGCGCGGTCGGCGGGGGGCTTGGCGCTGACCCGGGCGGCCTCCGCGCCAAAGGCGTAGTAGCCGAGGATCACCCCCTTCTGCCCCTGCCAGCCGGTGGAGGGCAGGGAGATGCTGCCGATGCCGGGCATGTCGGTATAGACGTGCCCGCCATAGATGAAGTGGTCCTCCTCCCAGAACCGGCGCTTCATCTGCAGGCCGATCTTGTTGACCGGGGCGTATGAGACGCCGGCCATGGCCGCCTTGAACTTCGGCGAAACGCCCAGGTCGATGTTCTTGAGCACCGAGAGCGGAATGGTGCAGACGCAGTAGTCGGCCTTGACCGAACCGACGGCGCCGTCGACGCCCTTGAAGAAGACCTCGACCCCCTTGTCGTCCTGGACCAGCTTCTGCACCTCGGTGGAGTAGCGGATCAGGTGGCCGACATTGCGCTCGAAGCCCTTGGCGATGTGATCCATGCCGCCGGCGGGCTGGAACATGGTGGCCTGCTGCTCGAATTCGCTCAGGGAGGCCAGGGCCTTCCAGGTGTCGGATTCGAGCACGTCGGTCAGGGTGAAGGGGGGTGAGACCTTGCCGGGCCCCGGATCGACCCCAGCGCCGTGGGGGATATCGTAGCCCCGGCGGTCCGTGCCGACATAGGTCTGGGTCTTGGGGGACAGGCGCCCTTCGCTGATCAGATAGGCGATGAACCGGTCACGGTCCTCGGGGGTCAGGGCCCCGTCGAGATCACCCTTGCCGACGCACTTGGCGAGCAGTTCCGCGGCATAGCCCCGGGCGTCGGCGGCGATCTGGCGCTTGCGCACAGGTTTGCCCGCCAGGGCCCCTTTCCCCTTTTCGAAATAGATATAGGAGGCGTCGTTGTCGTTGACGAAGGACTCCAGGGCCACCCCGAACAGCTTGGTGTAGTGCAGGGTCGAGCGGTGGTGATACGGGATCCGCCAGGGGCCATGATTGATATAGAGACCCTCGTCGAAATCGCAGGTCTGCTTATGACCCATCAGGTCGGTGTCGGTAAAACCCTTGCGCGAGGTCTGGCAGCGACCGCCGGCGAAGGACCGGGCCTCGATCACATGGCAGTCGTAGCCGGCCTTGGTCAGCTCATAGGCCGCCGTCATGCCCGCCAGGCCCGCGCCCAGGATCACCACCCTGGTCCCCTTGCCCTTGCCCGTCAGGGTCGGGGGGGCCGCCTGGGCCGAGGAGAAGCCAAAGCCGAGGGCGTCCATCCCCGCCATGGCCAGGGACAGGCCTCCGACAGCCGCGAGTTCCTCGAAAAAACGCCGACGACTTAAGACCATCTGAGCCCCCGAAAATGTTCGAATCCAAGTCTGACGGCCACACCATATGGACATCGGGTCGGGCGGACCGCGACGAGGCCATCGTGTGATCTCACCCTGTCTTGGAAGCTAGGACGCCCTGCGGCAACGGCCAACTCGCATCGGGCGCGACCGGCCCTTTGACGGGACAGAATTTGTCATAAGACTGTTGTGGGAAAAGCAAGGATTGCCCGCTGATCCGGCGCCAACCGGCTCGAGAGCGCCTGATGGGAAGGTTTCGGAGCGGATCTAACCAGGGATGAACATGCGGACCGCCGCGGCGCCCATCACCGCAGTGGCGATCCAGCCCAGGACGATCAGGGTGCGGCTGGCGGTGAAGGCGCCCATGACCGACTTGCGTGAGGCCAGGAGGATCACGACCACCATCAGGGGGACGGCCACCACCCCGTTGATCACCGCGCTCCAGAACAGGGCCTTCATCGGGCTGATCGGGGAATACTGGATCACCAGCCCGGCCAGGACGCTGATCGCGATCACGGCGTAGAAGCCTCGGGCGTCCTCGGCCCGATGTTCCAGGCCTGATTTCCAGCCCATGGCCTCGGCCATGGCGTAGGCGCCCGACCCCGCCAGGACGGGCACGCCGATCAGGCCCACCCCCAGAATGCCCATGGCGAACAGGAAGAAGGCGAGGTTCCCCGCCAGGGGCTTCAGCGCGCTGGCCGCCTGGGCGGCGGTCTCGATGTCTGTGATCCCGGCGACGTGCAGGGTCACGGCGGTGGCGAGGATGATGCAGTAGGCGGTGACGTCCGAATAGAGCATGCCGCTCCAGGTGTCCCACTTGATCCGCCGAAGCTCGTTCTTCGCCGCCTTGGGATCGCGGATGAGGGCCGCGGCGCCGGGTTTGCGTCGCATGTCCTCGACCTCTTCGGAGGCCTGCCAGAAGAACAGATAGGGGCTGATGGTGGTGCCGAAGACCCCCACGATCACGGCGGCGGCCTTGCCGTCGGGAACGAACCGCGGCCAGACGGTGTGCAGGGCGACCTGGCCCCAGGGCACCTTCACCGTGAACAGCACCAGTCCATAGGCCAGCAGGGACAGGGTCAGCCACTTCAGAAACACGACGTAGCGGTGGTAGGGGACAAACACCTGCAGGGTCAGGGTGCCCAGGACGAACACCACGGTCATCAGGTGGCGATTGACGTGGGTGACCATCTCGGCCACCTCGCCCATGGCCGCGACGTCGGCGGCGATGTTCAGGATGTTGGCGCACAGCAGCAGCAGGACCACGGCGCGCAGGACGATAGGCGGGAAGCTGGCCTTGATATTGGCCGCCAGACCCTGGCCCGTGACCCGGCCGATCCGCGCGCACATGGACTGGACGGCGGCCATCAGCGGATAGGCCAGCGGCATGGTCCACAGCATGTTCAGGCCGAACTGGGCGCCGGCCTGGGAATAGGTGGCGATGCCGCTGGGATCGTCGTCGGCCACCCCGGTGATCAGGCCGGGTCCGATATGGGCGAGGGGGTGGGTCTTCAGCCGCGCCCACAGGGAGCGGGGGGCCGAATCCGGCCCGGCGGGGGTCTCATCCGGTCGAGGCCTCAGCATGGGACGCTTTCTGGTTCCTGGACGAACAAACTCTGGGCGTTGGCCGCCGCTGATGTTCTTGGGACATCATTCGAGAGGGCCTGTCCAGAGCCTCAGGGCTTTGGACCTCAAAGGATTTGGCGTCAGGCCAGACGCCGGCGAATCAGATCGGCGATCTCGTGGGGCCTTTCACGGGCAAGATCGTGGTCGCCGCCGGGGACTATGTGTAGCTGGGCGTTGGCCAGCCGCTCGGCCAGGCGTCGTCCCACAGCCACGGGGGCGATGGGGTCGGCGTCGCCGAACAAGAGCAGGGTCGGTTGAACGATGCGGGCCAGATCGTCGCCGAGATCGATCCGCTCGCTCATGACCCAGTCGGGACAGGCCGGATGGGCCGCGCGATAGGCGGGGCGCCAGTCGGCGGCGCCCAGGTCGGCCACATCCAGGCCGCCGGAGGTGACGCTGAGCACCAGCCGGCGAATCTTGCCGGGATGGTCGAGGGCGATCTTCAGGGCCAGGGCGCCGCCCATGGATTGCGCCACCAGGTCCGCCGGACCCTCGCCGATGGCCTCGAGCGTCAGGCCGATCAGGTCGTCATAGCTGTTGATGTCCGGATGGGCCGGTTGGTCGCCGAGGCCGGGCCAGCCCAGATAGGTCTTGTTCCAGTCGGCGGGCAGAAGATCGCCTAGGGGACGCCAGAAATTGGGATCCGCCCCCACTCCGGGCATGAAGACCCGCCGAGGCGTCATGCCGTCAGACGCCCGCCGCCGTGCGAGCGTCCCGGCGGATGCGCTCGACCATGGAGAACAGGCCGTTGGAGCGCTGCTGCGAGAGGGCGCCGGCCAGGCCCAGGCGCTCGAACCCGGCCTTGGCGTCGAAGGCCAGGATCTCCTCCGGGCCGTGACCGGAATAGAGCCGCAGCAGGATGGCGATCAGGCCGCTGACGATGTGGGCGTCTGAATCCCCCCGGAACGCCAGGGTCCCGTCCGGCCCGTGCTCGGTGACCAGCCACACCTGACTGGCGCAACCGCGAACCTTATTGGCGTCGGTGCGTTCGGCGTCTGTAAGCGGCGCCAGGGTGCGCCCCAGTTCGATCACATAGCGATAGCGTTCTTCCCAGTCGCCCAGCAGGTCGAATTCCCCCACCAGTTCGTCCAGTTCGTTCGATATCGGAGAGACCATTGGAACCCTTCAGACCGCCGTTCGGGTCAGCCTTTAGGCGGCCTGGTTCGTCGGGACAATGCGGCAGATCCCTGCGGCAAGGGGCCGCGGGCGCCGATTCTTGGTTAAACGGCTGTTAATCAACATTTTTGTGCCGTTTTCCACAGCGACACGTCGCCTCAGGGTCGCGTCGGGGGCGAGCGGGCTCGCGCCCGCCTGAGACGAGGGATACCATGCGGCTATCGTGATGAACCTGACCACCGCCAACAGCCGGGCCGACATGGGCGCCCAACAGCCGTTCACGGCCGCCGCCGCCGAGCCGACGGAGGCCTTGTGGTGGCATGCCGGGTGGGCGGGGATGGTCGCCCTGGAGACCGTCGCCCTGCGGTTCGGCGCCCATGCGCCTGCGACCCCGATCCTGGCCCTGCTGGTGGGCAGCCTGCCGGCCCTGGGGGCGCTGACCCTGGTCAGTGAGCCCTTCAGGGGCGCCAAGCTGCTTCAGCTCAGCCTCTGGGCCCTGGCCGCGGTGGTCGCCGCCTGCCTGGCGGGCGGGGTGGCCGGACCCCTCGGGGTCTGGTGCGTCATGCCGCTCGCCGCGGCCACGGTGTTCGGCGGCGGGCGCCGGCTGGCCCAGGGCGCCGCCCTTGCGGTCCTGGCCTTGGCCCTGACCGCCCTGGCCCAGGCCATGGGCTGGAGCGCCCAGCCGCCCGTGGGCGCCATCGCCTACAGCCTCAGCCTGTTCGGTGTCGCGGGGGTGGTTTTCGCCCTGGGCGCGGGCCTGATGCTGGAGCGCCGCCGCCTAAGCCGGCGGATCGAGGCCGAGATCGAGACCAAGGACGCCCTGGGCGCCATGCTGGAGCACCAGCCCCAGCTGATCCTGTGGCTGGACGAGACCGGCAAGGTGCGGGCGGCCTTTGGCCATGCCCCGCCGGATGTGGCCCTGGCGCGGTTGAAGGCCGAGGGCCTGGCCAGCCTGATCGCTCCGGCCCGTCGTCCGGATCTTCAGTTCGTGCTGACCGAGGCGCTGGAGCGCCGGGCTGGCGCCCTGACCTTCCCCCTGTCCGGCGTCGAAGGGGTGTGGCTGAGCCTCGATGTGCGCGACTTGGCCGGGTCGGGCCTGGTGGCCGTGCTGCGGGACGTGACCGTGGAGCACGAGCGCGAAGCCGATCTTGAGCGGGCCAAGCTGGACGCTGAATCCCTGCACGTGGGCAAGTCGCGCTTCCTGGCCAATATGAGCCACGAACTGCGCACGCCGCTGAACGCGATCATGGGCTTTTCCGACATCATGCGCGCGCGCCTGTTCGGAACCCTGCCGGGCAAGTATGTGGAATATGCCGACCTGATCCACGACGCCGGCTCCCACCTGCTGGACCTGATCAACGACGTCCTGGACATGTCCAAGATCGAGGCCGCCCGCTACGACCTGCGCATCGAGCGCCTGGACGCCCGGGAGCCGGTCTCGGCGGCCCTGCGGCTGATGCGGGTCCAGGCGGACGATGTGGGGGTGCAGCTGCGCGGGGTCCTGCCCAGCCAGGGGATGGAGGTCGACGCCGACCGCCGGGCCATCAAGCAGATCGCCCTCAACCTGATCTCCAACGCCCTGAAGTTCACCCCCCGGGGCGGACTGGTGACGGTGTCCCTGAACAGCCTGGCCGGCGCCTTGGAGCTGTCGGTGTCGGACACCGGGGTGGGCATCGCCGAGAGCGATCTGGAACGTCTTGGCCGGCCCTATGAACAGGCCGGCGACATGGGCCAGAAGGCCAAGGGCACGGGCCTGGGCCTGTCCCTGGTGCGGGCCTTCGCCGAACTCCACGGCGGAGAGATGTCCATCGAAAGCCGGCTGGGCGAGGGCACGGCGGTGACCGTACGTATGCCGGTCCTGGCGCCCCTGGCGATGCGCCCGCAGCGGGAGCTGGAAATGGCCGACGGCGCCCTGCTGTCGCCGGACCCGCCGGTGCACGGCGGCGCCCAGGTGATTCCCTTCAAGCCTCAGCGTTGAGAGGCGGCCAGGAAGGCGCGGCCGGCGGCGAAATCGCCCACCTCTACATAGGCCGTGCGCTGGGTGTCGCGGCCCTGGCCGTTGAACAGGAACTCCACCGCCACCGCCTCCCGGGGATCCAGGCCGCCCAGGGCCTCGGTCGCCGCGCGGGGAAAGCGGAAGGCCACCCCGGACCGGGTTCCGGGGGGGAGCAGGGTCAGATCGGCGTCGGCGCGGGCCTCGGCCAGGAAGGTGATGTCCCCTGACCGGGGAGGCAGGCGTCCGGCGAGGCTGGCCCGGGCAGGTCCGTTCAGGCTGGGGCCGGAGACCCGGGTCACATCTCGCAGAACCAGCCGCGCGCCATAGGGCTGGGCCCCGTCGGCGAAGGCGGCGCTGGCGATCAGGGCGCTGGTCCCCGCCCGCCCGGCCAGACCGAAGGCCAAGCTGTCGCGGCCGAAGCCCGTCATCTGCACCAGCCGCCAAGTATAGGCGCGCTGAGCGTCCGTGCGATCGGCCCGCCAGGACGAGGCGTCGCCGGGAAAGGTCATCCGCAGCAGATGGGCGTAGCTTTCGAAGGCGCCGCGCACGCGATTGGCGGCGAGGGCCAGGTCTGGCGAGCCGCAGAGGGTGACAGCTGCCTTGCGCCGGGCCTGGGCGGCGGTGGCGTTGAGGTCGAAGGCCGAGGCGCCCGCCCGCAGGGCCGCTCCCCGCGCCTGGGCTTGGGCGGATTCCAGGGCGGAGCTGAGTTCCGGCGTGAACAGGCCGCAGCGCTGATTGGCCGCGGCCATCACCGAGCGCTCGTAATAGAGGTCGACGGGGGTGGCCTGGGCGACCAGGGGCGCCAGCAGGCCGGTCAGGGCGATCACGCTGGCCAGGGTCTGGCGGGGAGTCTGTCGGCGACGCGAGGGCCGCCGCAGTCCATGGGCGGCGGAGCCTTGCATGCGAATTTCTATCTCGTTCTAGATCAGTAGCCCAAACAGGATAGGCTGGGCGCCTTTCCCGGCGGTTATCGAAGCCCGCCGTTATCGAAGAAAGCGAAAGTCGTGCTGCTTTCCACCGACATCTGGGTCGGCGCCCTGATCCGCCGCGCCGAACAGGGCGGCGCCTTCGCCGTGGTGGCGCGCAAGGGGGACGCCCGGGCCGGGGCGGTGCTGCTCAAGGTCGTCGATCGGCGGGCCGGGACCACGCGGCTCTATTGCGAGGCGGTGCGCGGGGACGGCGAGCGGGTGTGGA
>JARLIP010000188.1 GCA_031291685.1 Caulobacteraceae bacterium
CCAACGCCCTGACGGGGAACAAGGAAAACGGGGCCAATAACGCCGCCTTCCGGGCGATGCTGGAATACAAGCCCAACGACCAGCTCAAGGTGCTGTTCAATGTCCACGGCGGCTATGTGGACAACCGGCCAGCGGAATATCGACATATCGGGGATCTCAAGCCTGATCCGAGCAAGCCTGCCGATTCGGGCGCTACGATACAATGCTCGGTCGCGGAGACTAATGCTGGCGGCTGTTTCGACGCCTTTGGCTACGGCACCCCCAGCAAATTCTACAACGGCTCCTATAACCGCCAGAACCACCTGAAGGGTAACAGCCTTGGGTCCTACCTACGCGCGGACTACTCGCTTGGCACCCTTAGCTTCGTCTCGAACTCCGCCGTGGAACACGTGGACAAGATCCACCCGGAAGACAGCGACGCCTCGCCCAACCAGCTGATCGAGATCGATTTCGGGGTTCGCTCCAACACCATCACCCAGGAATTCCAGATCCACCAAACCAAGGATCGCTACAACTGGGTGCTGGGAGCCTATTATCTGCATGAGGATCTGCGCCAGAATCAGCCGATTTCTCTGCTGCACGATCTGGACAAGGTGACGGAAACCCCAGGCGCCGGGGACGGGACCTATGATCCCACAACCGGCGTCATCACCGGGGCCTATACCGCCTACGACACGAGTCATCAGGTCACGGACGCCTACGCCATCTATGGTCAGGGCGACTATTCCATCACGGAAAAGCTGAAGCTGACGCTTGGCGGGCGTGTGACCGCCGAACGCAAGAGCTTTGACTATTTCAGCGGCCTGCGCCTGCAGCAGGGCGGCGAGGGCAACTTCGGCAGCATGAGAGTCCTCAATCAGTCGTCCCACGGCCTGCACAACACCGCCTTCTCTTGGCGCGCGGCGCTGAACTACAGCTTCACCCGGGACATCCTGGGCTATGCCAGCGTCGCAACAGGCTTCAAGAGCGGCGGCTTCAACGGCAGCTTCCTCAGCTCCGATCCAGCCCAGATCACCGCGCAGCTCAAGCCGATCGATCCTGAAACCGTCACGGCCTACGAGGTCGGCGTCAAGACCAGCCTGTTTGATCGCCGCCTGATCTTAAACCTCGCTGCTTTCTATAATGATTACAAGAAGATGCAGGTGTTCCTGATGGTTCCGGAAGGGAGCATCAACGTCAATCTGCTGACCAACGCCAAGGCGGCCCATACCGAAGGTGTGGACATCCAAGCCTTGGCCCGACCGATCGAAAACCTGACCCTGAAGGCGGATGTGGGCTTGCTCGACACTCGCCTTGATGGCGCCGTGAACGGCCAGTACGTCAGCAACCAGCTGCCCCTGGCGCCACGGCTAACCTCGTCCATGGGCTTCGACTACAAGATCCCCCTCGGCGACAACGCGGTCAATCTGCAGTTCAACGCCAGCTACAAGAGCCACCAGTATTTCGACACCACCAACAATGCCTACACGACTCAGTCGGGCTATTGGCTTGAGAACGCCCGGGTCGCCTATTCGTTTAACAACACCCGCTGGGAAGTGGCCGCCTACGTCCATAATCTGGCGGACCAGCACTACTATGTGGACGCCTTCGATCTCACCTTCGTCGGTCTGATCCAGGGCGTCCGCGGCACGCCGCGCACCGTCGGCGTTGAAGCCAACTATCACTTCTAGGCCGTGATGCACGCACAGCCCGGCGTCCGCCTTACGCCGGGCTGTGCGACTGTCTTGTTCCCATAGCTTGCCCAGGATGGCCCTTGTGACCGACCACGCCGATCACCTGCCTCGCGTGCCCTTGCCCACCGGCGCGGAGGCGATCGAGATTGGCGAGATCACCACCAAACCCGGGGCGGACCAGCCCGTGGGGGTGGTGGCCGCGGCGATCCTGGTAGGCACCGTGGCCCTGATGATCCTGGGGGTGCAGCCGGTGCTGCTGGGCGCCCTGACCCAGGCCCACCGGCTTTCCGAATCCCAACTTGGACCCCTGGCCACCGCCGAGGTCCTGGCCCTGGCCCTGGGCTCGGCCATCGGCCCCGCCCTGCTGCGCGGCGGGAGCATGAGGCTGAAGACGGCGGCGCTCTGCCTGTTGCTGGCGGGCGCCAACATGGGAATCTACGCCGTCCATACCCCCTTGATGCTGGGCCTGCTGCGCGGCGTCGCCGGGCTGATCGAGGGGCTGATCATGGGCGCCACCATCGTGGTGACCATCCAGAGCCGCCATCCGGACCGGCTGAACGCCATCTTCCTGGGCCTATCCACCCTGCCCCAGGCGGTCATGGCCTATCTGGTCCCGGTGATGGTGACCCCGAAATACGGCGCCAATGGCGGCTTCGCGATCCTGGCGGTGATGGCCTTGGTCAGCGCCGTGGCCGCCCTGTTCCTGGTGGACAAGGTTCCGGCGCCCGAGTCCGAGGTCGGCGGAGCCCCGGTCTGGACCGTGCCGATCTTCATCGCCCTGGGGGCCGTGGGTTTGCAGAACGCCGCCATCGGCGGAGCCTGGGACTACATCCAGCTCCTGGCCGACCAGCACCATTTCCCGCCGCAGATGGCGGGCGCCGCCGTCGCTGGCGGCCTGATGTTCCAAGTGGTCGGCGCCTTCGGCGTGGCGGCGATCGGCGGGCGCTTTCCCTTCAAGGGGGCCCTGATCCTGGGCGCCCTGTGCCAGGCGGGGGTGATCACCCTGCTGGCCCTGGCCGGAACGCCTGCGCTCTACATCATTCCCGCCCTGGCTTTCGGCCTGTTCTGGCTGGCCCTCAGCCCCTTCCAGGTGCGGCTCCTGATCGACCTGGACAAGAGCCGCAGCGCCGCCCTGCTGCTGACGGCCGTATCCCTGGTCGGCCTCAGTGTCGGCCCGTCCATCAGCGCCCTGGGAGTCCGCCCCGGAGACGTGACCGGCGCCTTCTGGATCGCGGTGGGCCTGATGCTGGCCGCCGCCGCGCTCTATGGGGCGGTGGCCCTGCGCCGCCCGCCCCAAGTCTGAAGGGGTGGCCTGAATGGAGGCCCTGAACCGGCGAAGACCGCCTGTTCAGGGTGGGTTCAGCCTGAGCCATTCATGATCCGCTCGATCCTGAGCCGCGGAAGATCGTTTTCGGCCTGAGCCAAAGCGTTCTAAAAGCGGCTCACCCAAGATTGAGGTGCGTCATGCGTCCGTTTTCGACCCTAGCTCCCGCCCTGGCGGCTCTCGCCCTTCTGGCCGCCCCCGCGGGCGTGGTCCAGGCCGCCCAGGCCGACCCCGCCGCGGACCAGATCGACAATTTCGATCAGGCCCTGCTGGGGACCATGAAGCAGGCGGACGCCCTGGGCATAAAGGGCCGCTATCGCAAGCTGGAGCCGGCGGTCACCCGCGCCTTCGATCTGGCGGCCATGGCCCGCTTTTCCGTGGGCGCCGCCACCTGGTCCAAGTTCAGCGACGCCGACCAGCGCGCCGTGGTCGCGGCCTTCACCCGCCTGTCCGTGGCCAGTTACGCCCACAATTTCAACGGCTATAGCGGCGAACGCTTCGAGGTCGATCCCAAGGTCGACACCCGGGGTCCGGATAAGGTCGTCAAGACCCGCCTGATCCCCGGTCAGGGTGCTCCGGTGGTGCTGTCCTACCGGATGCGGGCCACCACCGGCTCGTGGAAGGTGATCGACGTGCTCTATCAGGGCACGATCAGCCAACTCACCACCCGCCGCTCGGACCTGGCCGCCGTGTCCGCCACCGGCGACGCCAAGGCCATCGCCGCCAACCTCAACGCCCAGGCCGACAAGCTGATGCAATAGGAGGCGTGAGGCCCGTCAGCCCTTACGCTTGGGCGTATAGGGCCGGTCCTTGCGCCAAGCCTCGGCCAAGCGCGTCAGTTCGGGATCAACGGTCTCCGGCAGCACGATCTGCACCCGGGCCAAAAGATCGCCCCGAGTCCCGCCGCTGGCCGAGGGCATGCCCCGGCCCTTGAGCCTCAGGGTCGAGCCGGCGTTGGCGCCCTTGGGCACGGTCAGGGTCACCGGACCCTCCGGGGTCGGCGCCTCGACCTTGGCGCCCAGGACGGCGTCCGGAACCGACACCGGCAGGTCCATCACCAGGGTGTCGCCCTCCCGGCGGAAGATCGGGTGAGGCCGGATATTCAACTCGATCAGCGCATCCCCGGGACCGGACCGACCGGGGGAGCCCTGGCCCTTCAGGCGCAGAACCTGACCCTCGGCCGCGCCCTTGGGGATGGTGACGTCGATGGTGCGGCCATCGGAAAAGGCGATGCGCTTGCGCCCGCCCTGGATGGCGTCTTCCAGGTCGATATCCAGCTTGGCCTTCACGTCCGCGCCCTTGGCCGGGGCGCCGCCGAAACCACCGAAACCGCCGCGTCCGCCAGCCCGGCCGCCGAACATCTCGCCCAGGATGTCGTTGAGGTCGCCCCCCTCGAACTGGGCGCCGCCGAACGGGCCGCTGGAAAAGCCGCCCGGCTGACCACCGCCGGCGCCGCCCCGGGCGAAGGGATCGCCGGAAAAACCGCGCATGACCTCGCGCCCGTCGGCGTCGATCTCGCCCCGGTCGAATTTCTTGCGCTTCTCGGCGTCCCCCAGGATGTCGAAGGCCCCGGTGATGCGCTTGAAGCGCTCCTCCGCCGCCTTGTCCCCGGGGTTCTGATCGGGGTGCAGCTGTTTGGCCAGCTTACGGAAGGCGCGACGGATCTCGTCGTCGCTCGCCGAGCGCGATACGCCAAGTTCTTTGTACGGGTCCTGAGCCACGGCCAGACCGATTACCTTTCGATGGAATCCCAGACCCTCAATTAAGCGGTTCAGGCTTGGGCGCAAGAGCTAATGTGACATAATTACCACATGAGCTGCCCCGGATCAGGGCTTGAGGTTCAGTCCAGCCCCCGCTCTTCCAGCAAGTCGGGGGCCTCGAAGTCAACGGCGTCCTCGGGCTGGGCCAAGGTCGCCTCGGAAATGGTCTCCCCGCGGATGCTCACCCCCGCCCGGTGCACGCTTTCAGGGTCCCCGCTGATCAGGGGATGCCAGTCCGCCAAGCCGCGGCCCTCGTGAACCCGCCGATAGCCGCAGCTCCTGGGCATCCAACGCAACTCCTTGATATTGGCCGGAGTGAGCTTGATGCAGTCGGGCACGTGGTCCTGACGATGCTCATAGTCCGAACAGCGACACAATTGGACGTCAAACAGCCGGCAGGATACGCGGGTGGGCACGATGTCGCCGGTGTCCTCATCCTCGAAGCGAATGAGGCAGCACAGGCCGCATCCGTCGCATAGACTCTCCCACTCGGCGGGAGTCATCTGCGCCAGCGTCTTGGTTTCCCAAAAGGGTTTTTCGGTCTTGGTCTTCAGGTTCATGGACACAGTCTATCCGGCCAGGGCCCGGAAAGCCGAGGCGATCTTGCTGTGAGCGACTGGATTCTGCCGCCGACGGGCGACGGGGCGAGCTCCAGCCCGCCTCCGGACGGGCCGCCATCAAAGGCGGCCAAGCCCAAAAAGCCAAATAAGCCAAGGCCGGCCAAGCCCCCGCGCAAACCCCTGCCGATCGTCGCCATCCTGCTGAGCCTGGCGGCGACGGCGGTGCTGCTGGCCGTGGTGCTGGCGGTGGTGGTCGGGGTCTGGACCGCCCGGGTGCTTTTGCCCAGCGTGCCGCCCCTGCCCGATCGCTCGGCCATGATGGTGGTCAACCAGAGCCCCGGCATGACCTTCCAGGACCGCACCGGCGCGGTGATCGCCCAGCGCGGCGCCAAGCACGGAACCCCGGTGACGGTCCGCAGCCTGCCGGCCTATGTGCCCCGGGCCTTCCTGGCGGCGGAGGACCGGCGCTTCTATCAGCACGGCCCCATCGACCTGCACGGCATCGCCCGGGCGGCCTGGGTCAACTGGCGCGCCCACCGCACGGTCCAGGGCGGCTCGACCCTGACCCAGCAGCTGGCCAAGACCCTGTTCCTGACCCCCGACCAGACCCTGAAGCGCAAGCTGCAGGAGGCGGTGATCGCCAATCGCATGGAACAGTCCATGACCAAGGACGAGGTGCTGGAGCTCTATCTCAACCGCATCTTCTTCGGCGACAACGCCTATGGAATCGACGCGGCGGCCCAGACCTATTTCGGCAAGCCCGCCAGCGCCCTGACCCTGCCCGAGGCCGCCCTCCTGGCCGCCCTGCCCAAGGCGCCCACCCGCCTGGCTCTGACCAACGACATGGACGCGGCCATGATGCGCTCGCGCCTGATCCTGGCCACCATGCGGGCCGAGGGCTGGATCAGCGACACCGACGCCCATGCCGCCATGAACGTGCGGCCCAAGCTGGCGCCCGAGGCGCCCGGCGAGGGCGACTACGGCTACGTGCTGGACATGGCCGCCGCCCAGGCGGTGCAGATCGCCGGCGCCCAGGCGCCCGACCTGGTGGTCCGCCTGAGCATCGATCCCAACCTGCAGGCCGCCGGCCAGGCCGTGGTGCGCAAGACCCTGGCCGAGGAAGGTCCCAGGGCCGGCGCCCGCCAGGGAGCCCTGGTGCTGTTGGCCCCGGACGGCGGCGTCCGCGTCCTGGTGGGCGGGACCGACCACCGGCTGTCGGCCTTCAACCGCGCCACCCAGGCTCAGCGCCAGCCCGGCTCGGCCTTCAAGCCCTTCGTTTACGCCACCGCCCTGGAGGCCGGGGTCAAGCCGGGGGATATCCGCCAGGACGCCCCGGTCCGCTTCGGCCCCTGGGCGCCCACCAACTATGAAGGGGGATATCGCGGCCCGGTGACCGTGGCCCAGGCTCTGGCCCAGTCGATCAACACCGTGGCCGTGCGTCTGACCAGCGAGGTCGGCGGCGCCAGGGTGGCCGAACTCGCCCACCGCTTCGGGGTCAAGAGCATCCCCGACCAGCCGGACCTGTCCGTGGCCCTGGGCGCCTATGAGGTCAATCTGCTGGAGCTGACCAGCGGCTATCAGGTGCTGCAACAGGGCGGCCAGCGCCAGGAGCCCTATCTGATCGAGCAGATCTCCACGGCCCGGGGCGATATCCTGTTCTCCCACGCTGGCGGCGCGGGCGTTTCAGTCTATGACGTCGCCCATGCCGGCTCGATGGTGCGAATGATGGAGGGGGTCCTGACCAGCGGGACCGGCGTGCGCGCGGCCTTCGGCCGTCCGGCGGCGGGCAAGACCGGCACCACCCAGAACTGGCGCGACGCCTGGTTCGTCGGCTTCACCCCCGACTGGGTCTGCGGGGTGTGGATCGGCAATGACGACGACCGGCCGATGAACAGGGTCACCGGTGGCCAGCTGCCGGCCCAGATCTGGCGCCAGATGATGCTCACCGCCCACGACGGCTTCCCCGTCAGCGACTTCACCTGGATGCCACCCCCGGAAACCGGAAGCCCCGACGTCTCCGGCGGCTTCGGCGTCCCCGCCCCCGAGGACGACGGCGGCCAGCCGCAGGAGGCCCGGACCGCCCAGCCCGGAGATGACGAGCGGCCCAGGGACCCCCGGGCCGATTTCTATGGCGACCTGTCCAACGATTTTGGCCATGCGGCGCACGAGGCCCCATCCCGCGAGGCGCCCTCCCGCGATGGCGGCGGCCAAGACCCTGAAGAGGCCAGACCATGACCGCCCGCGCCCCGATGGTCGCCCTCAAGGACGTGCGCCTGGCCGACGGCCCGCGCCAGCTGTTCGACGGGGTCGACCTGGCCCTGGAGCCCGGCGTGCGCGCCTGTCTGGTCGGGCGCAACGGCGCCGGCAAGTCGACCCTGATGCGCATCCTGGCCGGTCTGAACGAAGCCGACGCCGGCGACCGTTTCGTCACCCCTGGCGCCAAGGTGGTGTTCCTGGCCCAGGAGCCGACCATCACCGGCGACAATCTGCTGGCCTGGGTCACCGCCGGGGGCGCCGAACCGCACGAGGCCGAGGCGGCCCTGCAAGCCTTCGACCTGGACCCCCAGCGCGGCACGGCCGGCATGTCAGGGGGCGAGGCCCGCCGCGCGGCCCTGGCCCGGGCCTTTTCCGAGCGCCCCGACGTGCTCTTGCTGGACGAGCCCACCAACCACCTGGACATCTTCGCCATCCAGACCCTGGAAGCGATGCTTCGCTCCAGCCGCTGCGCCGCCCTGATCGTCAGCCACGACCGCACCTTCCTGGAAGCTGTCACCCAGCGCTGCTTCTGGCTGGCGGACCGCAAGGTCTGGCGCCTGGACAAGGGCTTCGCCGCCTTCGACGAATGGTCGGAAAAGATCGCCGCCGATCAGGCCGAGGAGATGCGTCGCCTGTCCAAGGCCATCGAACGCGAGACCGAATGGTCCCACCGCTCGATCACCGCCCGGCGCACCCGCAACGAGGGCCGCACCCGGGAGCTGCACGCCATGCGCCAGCGCAAGGCCGAGGGCCTGCGCGACCAGCAGCGGTCCATGACCATGACCGTGGAGTCCGGCATGACCTCCGGCCAGCGGGTGGCCGAGGCCAAGGGGATCAGCAAGGCCTATGGGGACAAGGTCCTGGTCAAGGGCTTCTCCACCCGCATCCAGCGCGGCGACCGCGTGGCCCTGGTCGGGCCCAACGGGGCGGGCAAGACCACCCTGGTCAAGATCCTCCTGGGCCAGATCGAACCGGACGAGGGCGAGGTCAAGCTGGGCTCCAACCTCGCCATCGCCTATGTCGACCAGTCCCGGGACGCCCTGAAGGCCAGCACCACCCTATGGGACGCCCTGGCGCCGGACGGGGGCGACCAGATCATGGTCCAGGGCCGGCCCAAGCATGTCGCCGCCTACGCCAAGGACTTCCTGTTCCAGGACAGCCAGCTGCGCCAGCCGGTGGCCAGCCTGTCCGGGGGTGAGCGCAACCGCCTGCTGCTGGCCCGGGCCCTGGCCCAGCCCGCCAACCTGCTGGTGCTGGACGAGCCCACCAACGACCTGGATATGGACACCCTGGATCTCCTGGAAAGCGTCCTGGCCGACTATGACGGCACCCTGATCCTGGTCAGCCACGACCGGGACTTCATCGACCGCCTGGCCACCTCCACCATCGCCCTGGATGGGCGGGGCGGGGTGGTGGAAACCCCCGGCGGCTGGAAGGATCTGATCAGCCAGAACCCCGGCTTCTTCGATCGTCCGGGCATGGTCGCGCCCAGGTCGGCGGCGTCCAAGGCCGCCCCCAAGACGCCGCCCGCGGAAAGGCGGACAGTGAAGCTGTCCTACAAGGACCAGCGGCGCCTGGAGGAACTGGACGGCCTGATGCCGCGCCTGGCCGCCGACATCACCGCCCTGGAAAAGCGCCTGGAGGACCAGACCCTCTACGCCCGGGACCCAAAGGGGTTCGACAGGATCATGGCCAGCCTCGACAAGGCCCGGGCGGATCTGGCCGCCGCCGAGGAGGAATGGCTGGGCCTGGAAGAGAAAAAGGAAGCCCTCGCCGCCAATGGCTGACGGGACCTCCGTCAGACCAGGGACGCCCGCGAGCCGTCATAGACCCAGGGCGTTTCGGCCTCGGCCATGCGCTCGATGAGGGCGTCGACATCGCGGCTCATCTTATATTCGAGTTCCGCGTCGGAGATCGGCACATGCCACAAAAGGGTGGTCGGGTCCCCGCCGATGGTTATGTCGAAGCGCATGTGCGACTTCACCAGGGGCCGCAGGAAAAGGGAATTGGGCCGCTCAAAGGGATCGGGGATCCCGGCCATGGCGATCGCGTCCCCGTCGGCCAGATTGATGTTCTCCATCACGGCCAGATACGCCACCGCATAGAGACGCTGGGCGTCCTCTTCCCTCACCTCATAGAAGTACTGGATGATTTCGCACCGTTCGGTGACCCCCTCGTCGGGGTCAAAGATGGGAAAATCGGACAGGCCGTTGGTGACCAGGGCATAGACCTGCCCCTTGGGGCCAGCCTGAGGAATGGCGTAGGCGAGCACATCGATCATCAGGGAATCGTCGTCGCCGTCCAGTTCGTCAAAGGTGAAGGTTCGCACGGGCGGCTTGCCGAACAGGGTGGCGAACGCCTCCAACCTCGTCTTGCTGAGAGCGAAATGGGTTTCATCGTCTTGAATAAAATCATCCATGCCTGATCACTTATTCTTCGCTATGTCTTTCATCATTTTTACATAGAAACCCTTCGGCCGGATCATTGATTTCATGATCCTGATCGTCTTCGGCTTGACGATCCCCTGGTAGGCGGCGACGTCCCGCTTGGCCGCCGCATTCAGGTCCTTACCATCCAAAGCCTGCTGCGCCTTGGTGTTCTTGCCGCCATAGGTGCGGCCCTGGCGGTGCACGGTCTTCTTGAGCACGATCGCCTGGCCAGCCCTCTTTATCGCGGATTTCTGCGGGGGCGTCGGATCCTTGCCGACAACCTTCTTGAAATGTTGCACCAGGGCGGCGAACGAGGGGATATGGTCTCTATCTCGACTGCCATCCCCCCTCTTTTTCAGCAGAACCCCGTAGGATGCGACCTCGTCATCCTTCAGCGCGCAGCTCTTCTTGCCGGCAAGGTTGCCCTTGCGCTTGTAGGTAGGCTTTCTCCGGACCGTCTTCTGTTTTCCCACCCAGGTCTCGATTCACTTCTGCTGAACGCGACCTAGAGGGCTTGGTTGAGATCGAAGGCGATATCCAGCAGCCGCGAAGCCTTGGTCGCCGGCGTCAGGTCCGGATCACTGAGGATGGTCTTGGCCCAGGCGTGATCGGGATTGCGGTCGAAATCCGGATCGTCCAGCAAAAAGCCTGTGTCGATAAAGGCCTGAACGTCTTCGAAGCTTTCCAAGCCATAGCCCAGGGCCCGGGGCGCGGCGTCACGTATCCGCGCCAACAGCGCCACATCGGACGCCTCTTCGGTCAGGTCCGCCAATTCGGTGCGCAGATGATCCAATGAGGTGGGTTCAAACACCGCCATCGCGTGGGCCTGAAGCGCCGCCAATTGCGCGGTCGTGATGCTCAGCACTTGCGCTCCGCGGGTCAACCTTCGCCACGGGACGCTAAGAGCGTTGCCGCGCCGCGGTCAAGTCAGGATCGGCCGTGAGGCATGGCGCCTTCGACTTGGCGAAAGCCTCCGCGACACCTAGTTTGAACAGCGAACCGGTCGGGAGGCGCGCGTGAAGCTGTTGCATTCGTGGGGGGCTCTGGCCCTGGCGGTCGCTCTGGCGGCCTGTTCCCCGGCCAAGGCGCCGGCCCCGGTCGTCGGCAATGGCCTGACCCCGATCAAGTTCGCCACCGACTGGCGGGCCGAGGCTGAGCATGGGGGCTTCTACGAGGCCCTGGCCAATGGCGAATACAAGAAACGCGGCCTGGACGTGACCATCATCCAGGGCGGGCCGGCGGTGAACGTGCCCCAGCTCCTGGCCACCCACGCCATCGACATGGGAGTCGGCTCCAACAGCTTCATCGTGCTCAACCTGGCCAATGAAAAGGCGCCGGTGAAGGCCGTAATGGCCGTCATGCAGAGCGATCCCCAGGTGCTGATCGCCCACCCCGGTCAAGGGATCAAAAGCCTGGCCGATATGAAGGGCCGGCCGATCATGCTGTCGGACGCCTCGATCACCGCCTTCTGGGTCTGGCTGAAGGCCAAGTACGGCTTCACCGACGACCAGGTGCGCAAATACGCCTTTTCCGACGCTCCCTTCCTCGCCGACAAGCGGGCGATCCAGGAGGGTTATCTGACCAGCGAGCCCTATACGATCGAGAAGGCCAGCCGCGAGAAGCCAGCGGTGTTCCTGCTGGCCGACGAGGGCTATCCCGGCTACGCGGCCATGGTCCTGGCCAACAATAGCCTGATCGCCGGCAATCCCAAGGCGGTGAAGGCCTTTGTCGACGCCACGGCGGTCGGCTGGCGTGACTATCTCTATGGCGATCCCAAGCCCGCCGACGCCCTTATCCTGAAGGACAATCCGGAAATGACCCAGGACGTGCTCGACCAGGCCCGGGCCAAGCTGCGGGACCGGGGCATTGTCCTGTCCGGGGACGCCAAGACCGCAGGCGTCGGCGCCATGACCGACGCGCGCTGGGCCACCTTCTTCACCATGGCCGCAGGCCAGGGGGTCTATCCCAAGACCCTGGCCTACAAGAACGCCTACACCCTTCAGTTCCTGCCCACCGGCGCGAAATAGGCATGGGCGTCCCAACCGAGGCGGTCGCCGCCCTGGAGGCGGTGGAGGTCGACTACCCCCGGGGCAAGGCCCTCGGCCCCTTCGACCTGACCCTGGCGCCCGGAGAGATCGTGGCTCTGGTCGGCCCGTCCGGCTGCGGCAAGTCCACGGCCATGCGCCTCCTGGCGGGCCTGGAGCAGCCCACCCGGGGCGTGGTTCGGCGCACCTCCGGTCGGGGGGAGACGGCGGTGGTGTTCCAGGCGCCGACCCTGATGCCCTGGGCCAGCGCCCTGGCCAATGTCACCCTGCCCCTGGATCTGGCCGGCGTGCGCAAGGCCGAGGCCCGGGAGCGCGCCGCGGCCGCCCTGGAACGGGTCGGCCTGAAGGACGCCCTCTCCGCCAAGCCCGCCCAGCTGTCCGGCGGCATGGCCATGCGGGTCTCCCTGGCCCGGGCCCTGGTGACCAATCCCCGACTGCTTCTGCTGGACGAACCCTTCGCCGCCCTGGACGAGATCACCCGCCGGGACCTGGCCGAGGACGTCCACCGCCTCTGGGACCAGAGCCGCCCGGCCATCGTCTTCGTCACCCACAATGTGGAGGAGGCGGTCTATATGGCCTCCCGCGTGGTGGTCATGACCCGGGGCCCGGGCCGGTCCGCCGGTGAAACGAACATCGCCGGCGACCTGCCAAGGCCTGGGCATTTTCGCACCACCGCCGCCTTCCGCGAAGCGGCGGAGACCATTTCCGCGCAGCTGCACGCGGCCATGCGGGGGACCGCGTCCGCATGAACCGGCTGCTGTCGATCCTCGCGCCCCTCACTCTGATCGCCCTTTTGCTGGGCGCCTGGGAGCTCGCCTGCCGCGTCCTGGCGGTTCCCAGCTACCTTGTGCCGCCGCCCTCGGAGATCGGCGCGGCCACCCTCCAGAACCTGCCGCTCCTGCTGTCGGCGGCCTGGAACACCCTGTCCATGGCCGTCACCGCCCTGGTCTTCGCCAGCCTCACCGCCTGCGCCCTGGCCCTGGTGGTGGCCCTGCATCCCCTGTTGGAAAAGGCGGTCCAGCCCCTGGTGACCACCTTGCAGGTCACCCCCATCGTCGGCATCGCCCCCCTGGTGGTGATCTGGGCCGGGCTGGAACATCCCGAGCGGGGGGTCTTCGTCCTGGCCCTGGTCGTGGCCTTCTTCCCGATCTTTTCCGGGGCCCTGACCGGGCTGAAGTCCGCCGATCCGGACCTGGAGCGCCTGTTCGAACTCTATGGCGCCGGCAATCTGCAGAAGCTGTTCCGCCTGCGCCTGCCTTCGGCCGTGCCCTTCCTGCTGGAGGGGCACAAGGTCGCGGCGGGTCTGGCCCTGGTGGGAGCGGTGGTGGCCGAGTTCGTCGCCGGCACCGGCGGCGCCCAGGGCCTGGCCTGGCGGATTCTTGAGGCCGAGCATCGACTGGAGACCGCCAAGATGTTCGGCGCTCTCCTGGTGCTCGCCCTGATGGGGGTGGCCCTCTACAGCCTGATGCAGGTGGCCGAGCGGATGATTTTACAACGCTGGCGGGGGCGTTAGCCGGGGGTTAAGCCGAACGCGGTTAACACGGTCATTGCTCCCAGGATCTGGACAACGCGATGCACCGCCCGCCCGCCTTCGCCGCCCTGTTCGTCACCGCCGCCGTTTGCGCGGCGGGGCCGGCCAGTGCGACCCAGGACCGCTATGGCCCCCCGCATGTCGAACCTGACTCCGGGACCTCGACAGACGCCGCCAATCCGGCCGGCCCGGCCTCCGTCGCCGCGCCCACCGTCTTCCTCAGCTGGCCCGGCAAGACCGCCAGCGCCCCGATCCCCAGGCGCCCGGAGCCCGTCGCCCAACCGACGCCGACCGCCGCGGCGAGCATCACCAGCATCTATGCGCCGCCCGCGCCGCGCCGCGACGCTCACACCCCCGCTGCCCACACCCCCGCTGCTCAGGCGCCCGCCACCCAGGCCCCAAGGCTCCGGGCCGAAGCCACGCTGATTCAGCCACCACCCAAGCCAACCCCCGCCCTCGTTCGCTTGGCGCCGCCGGCCCATCCCCAGATCCCGGCGCCCACCGCGCCGGTAAAGGTCGCCAAGGTCGAGCCGGCCCGCACCGCCTCTCTTCGGCCGGCGTCACCAGCCATCACCAGCATCTACACCCCGCCCCAAGGCGCGCCCCAGCCAATCTCCAAACCGATCGTTCAGGTGGTCCGGGTCGCCGCCACCCCGGCGCCGGTTTCCGCTCCCGCGCCGTCTGCGGTCCCCGTCAAGCTCGCCTCCGTCAAGGCGACCAAGGCCAGTCACGCCGCGCCGACGCCCGCCCCAGCCAGCAAGGCCTCGCCTGTTGTAGCCTCCATCCCTGTTCCGGCGACCGCCGTCGTGTCTCAGACCGCCCTATCTCAGGCGCAGCCACAGCAGACGGGCGAGCCGCCGCGCTTCTATTCGGTGCACCGCCAATACGGCGTCACCCCCGATCCCATTCCCCTGCCGGCCCAGTTCTTCGCCGACGCCGGCAATGCCGACCTCGCCGAGCCGCCGCCACCGGTCACCCCACGTATTCTCAGCAACGGGCAGGCCGCCTCCAGCGCCACCACGACCGCCGCCGCGCGTCAGGCGGCCACCGCCGCGCGCAATAGCGCCGATTCCACCACGAGCGACTGACCATGACCGGGCACACCAAACTCCACGACCTGATCGCCCTGGCCCAGGAGCCCTCCAGTGCGCGGCGCCGGGAGTTGTTGCGGGAGGTCACCGACCTGTTCTTCGCGGGCTCGGACGCGGGTCAACCCAACCAGATGGCCCTGTTCGACGACATCATGACCCAGCTCGCCGGGGAAATGGAGGAGGCGGTTCGCGCCGAACTGGCCGAGCGGATGGCCGACGCCCCCCACGCCCCCCGCGGACTGATCCGGGGGCTGGCCTCCGACACCATCGCCGTGGCCCAGCCGGTCCTGACCCGTTCGCCCATCCTGACTGACGAAGACCTGATCGCCGTGGCCAAGACCAAGGGCCAGGCGCACCTGCACGCCATCACCCAGCGCGAGCACGTGGCCGAGGCGGTGTCCGACGCCATTGTCGCCCATGGGGACGACAGCACTCTGGATGCGCTCCTGCGCAACGAAAAGGCCGTGCTGTCCCGCGCCGCCCAGGAGGCCGCCGTGGACCGCGCGGCCAATAATCCGGAACTTCACCAGGCCGTGGTCTATCGCCAGACCCTGCCGGTGGACCTGCTCAACGAGATGTATTTCCTGGTCGAGGCCAATCTGCGCGCCCAGATCATGGAGAAAAACGCCGAGCTGGACCCGGCCGAGCTGAATGCCGCCCTGGAGATTGGCCGCAAGCGCGTCGCCGCCCGGGACGGGACCCTGCCCCCCGATTTCGAGGCCGCGGAAGTCGCCATCAAGACCCTGCGGGCCAAGGGCGGGATCACCCCGTCAAGCCTGGCCGCCCTCCTGCGCAACGGCTAGACCACCAAGTTCCTGGTGGCCCTGGCGGAGATGGCCGATATCGACTTCCACACCGCCCGCCGGATCCTGGAGCGCCGCGAACTCGACGCCCTGGCGATCGTGTGCAAGGCCGCCGACTTCGACCGCGCCCTGTTCCTCACCTTCGCGGTGCTGGTCCTGGGTCGGGAGGCGGACGCCATGGGCCGGGCCCGGGAATATGGCCAACTCTATTCCGAACTGAGCCGCGACGTGGCCAACCGCACCATCCGCTTCTGGCGCATGCGTCGCCAGACCGGAGACGTCGCGGCGGCCTAAAGCCCCCTTGTCGGGCCGCGCCTCAGTGCGCGGTCAGACGCTCCAGGCGGCGGGCGGTGGTGTCGGCCAGGCTGCGCATGCCATGTTCGCCGAATACATCCAGGGCCGCCGACAGGGCCATGGCGCTGGCGGCGCGCTCGCCCTGATCCTTGCCGGTGACACCGACGCGGGCCTCATAGAGCCGGGCGAAGTTCAGCTGGCGCACCGCCCAGCCCACCGGATCGCGGGAGGCCCCGGAGCCGGCCAGTTCCGCCCGCAACGCCGCTTCGGCCTCATCAAGACCGGCCACGTCACAGGCGATCTCCGCCCGCCGGGCCAGGCACACGGCGCGATGATAGGTGGCGTGGGCCCGTTCGCTCAGGCTCGACTGATCGCTGAGCACCATCAGGGCCCGATCATAGCAGCCGACGGCCTGATCGAAGGCGCGGTCGCTGTCGGCGGCGTCGCCGAGCATCTGCAGGCCGCAGGCCAGGGCCTGCTGGCCCCGGGCCCAATCCAGGGGGCTGTGATCGTTGGTGACCGTCTCCAGAACCTTGGCCAGCTCGGCGATGGCCTCGGCTATGGCCCCGATCTCGGCCTCCATCTCAGCCAGGGCCGCCCGGGTCGAGCCCTTGAGCATGGCCGCCCGCGCCCAGGTCAGGGGTTCATAGGCCGGATCGAGATTGTCCAGATCCCGAGTCAGGTCCGCCAGGCTCCGGCGCAGCAGACTGGGGTCCTTCAGCCGCTGGCCCGCGGCGGCGAGCAGATCAGCGCGCACCAGGCGAAGGTCGGCGGCCGCCAGCCGGGCGGCGATCTGCCGGCGGGCCAGGATGCGCAGGCGCCCGATGGTCAGGCCCATTCGGTGGTCCAGGTCGAGGACGGCGGCGAGGTCGCCCTTGGCCAACAGGGCCCGGGCCTCGATCACCTGATGGCCAGCGGCGGCCAGAACTCCGCCCAGTCCGTCCCCGGCGGCGGTCCGCGCCTCGGTGAAGGCGAATTCGGCGGCGGCGTTCAGCCCCTCGTCGCCGAACAGCTCGGCGCCCAACAGGGCGCAGCGGCCCTGCTCGCAACGGGCCAGAGCCCAGAGGGCCGGGCGCGCCAGACGGTCAAACCCGGTGGCGGACTTTTCAGCGAGGGAAGCGGCCTTGCGCAGGGTGGCGGCGTCCCCGGTGCGCCGGGCGATCTCGCGCCAGACGCCGGCGGCCTCCAGATAACGCTTGGCCGGATCCTTGGCGCTGACCCGGCCCGCCGCGATCACCGCCGAGCGGCCCTCGGCGCGCAGCATGTCCAGGTCCAGAAGTTCAAGCAGGGTGGCGTCGCCCCCTGTCATGCCGTCGACGGGCCCGTCGGATTTGAACAGGCGCTTCAGCTCTCGACCGAACTCGAACATGGACGACGTCTCCCAAGGGAATTGCGTGCCACGCTGGAACAGACAGACGAGGCTTGCCCTTCCCCTAGCAAAGCCGGAGCCGAGTTACTTAACAAGTGATTAATCTGACTAAAGGGTTAACGACGGTTGATCCGCCTCAACCCGCACGCGTGATCGCCGTGAATCAGGCGAACAGCGGCGCCTGTTCCTCGGGTTTCAGAATCCGGTGTCGTCCCGGATCGAGATCAGCCGGCAGGTCCAGTGCGCCGATCCGATCCCGGTGCAGGCCGACCACGTGATTGCCCACGGCGGCGAACATCCGGCGAACCTGATGATAGCGGCCCTCGACAATGGTCAGATGAGCGGTGGTCGCCGACAGGGGCTCCAGCACCGCCGGACGCAGGGGCGCGGTCTCCCCCTCAAGCATCAGCTCGCCGCTGGCGAACAGGGCCGCCTCGTTTCCCTGGAGCGGCCGGTCCAGGGTGGCCAGGTAGCGCTTGGCCACATGGGCCTTGGGCGAGATCACCCGGTGCAGGAAGCCGCCGTCGTCGGTCAGCAGCAATAGCCCCGTGGTGTCCACGTCCAGGCGCCCGATGGTCGACAGCACCGGGTTGCGCCGCCGCCAGCGGGCGGGCAGCAGCTCATAGACGTTGCGCCCCGCCTCCTTGTGCGAACAGACCACCCCCAGGGGCTTGTGCAGGATCAGGGTGAGAGGCGGCGGCGGATCGAGGGGGGCGCCCTCGATGGTCATGCGGGCGGAAAGATCCGCCGTCACCGCCAGCCTCTGGCCCGGATCGTCCAGGGGCGCGCCGTCCAGCAGCACCACCCCAAGGTCGATCAAGGTCTGCACCTCCCGGCGCGAGCCGTAGCCCAGGTTGGCCAACAGGCGATCCAGCCGCGCCGTCGGCGCCTTGGTCACTTGCGCGCCTCGAACAGCTTGTAGCCCTGCCTTTGGCCCAGGGGCGTGACGGTCTTGAAGCACTCGGCCAGGATCGCCTCATATGGCATGCCGATATTGGCCACCAGGCGGCAGGTCCCGCCCTTCTTCAGCATGGCCGCGGCCCGGCGGATGAAGGTCTGGCCCAGACGCCGGTCCTCCGCCCCCGCGTCATGGAACGGCGGGTTCATGATCACGAAGTTGAGGTCGGTCAGCAGCGGCGCCGGCTCGCGCAGATCCGCCTGCGCGAAACTGGCCCTGGGATCGTCGATATTGCGCCGGGCGGCGGCTATGGCCCGCCGGTCGATATCCACCAGGGCCAGGCTGGTGACATTGGGCGATTTGAGCACCGCCCGGGCCAGGACCCCGACTCCGCAGCCGAGATCCGCCCCGCGGCCAACGAAGTCGGGCAGGGTGGCCAGGAGCTGGGCGCTGCCCGGATCCAACCGATCCCAGCTGAACACCCCAGGCTGGGACCACAGGCCCAGGTTCGGCGCGATCCGCGGGCCGCCCTCGGCTATGGCCTCGGCCAGGCCGTCGCAGGCCTGGGGCCGGCGGACCTGACAGATGCGATGATGGCGACGGGCGGTCTCCTCCACCGAACAACCCAGGCTCTCCAGGGTCTTGCGCAGGCGCGAGCCGCTCTTGTCCTTGGGCGCCAGCGCGATCAGCTCGCCCCCGGGCGCCAGGACCCGCAAGGCCTGGGCCAGGACATAGCGGTGCTCCACCGCCCCCGGCGGGGCGGCCACCACGATCCGGGTCAGGCTGGCGTCCGCCAGATCCTCCAGGGCCTCCGCCCCGGGAGTCAGGGGCGAAAACCGCCGCGCCCCCGGCGCCACATCCGCCAGCTCCCGAAGGGGCGATCCATAGACGCCCTCAGTCCCCAATTGCTCAGCCATGGCGATCAGCCCCGTTCCCGCGTGCGGTCGAAGGCCACCTTGGGGAAGCGTTCGGTGACGTAGCCGATCTCCCAGCTGGACTTGGCCAGGAACACCGGCTGTCCGTCGATATCCTCGGCCATGGCCGAGCGGTGCTTGGAGGAAAAGTCCTCAAGGTCGGCCTTGGCGCCGTTGATCCAGCGGGCCTCGGCATAGGGGGCGGCCTCGAAGATCACATCCAGGTCGTATTCCCCGGCCAGACGGTCGGCCATCACCTCGAACTGCAGCTGGCCCACGGCGCCGACGATGAAGTCCGAGCCCATGCTGGGGCGGAACAGCTGGGTCACCCCCTCCTCGGCCAGCCCCTCCAGGGCCTTCTTCAGATGCTTGGCCTTGAGCGGATCCTTGACCCGCACCCGGCGCAGAATTTCCGGAGCGAAGTTGGGCAGGCCGGCGAAACGCACCTGCCCTGTCTCCGACAGGCTGTCCCCCACCCGCAGCACCCCGTGGTTGGGAATGCCGATGACGTCGCCGGCGAAGGCCTCCTCGGCCAGCTCCCGATCCGAGGCGAAGAACATGATCGGCGCATTGACCGAGATCTGCCGGCCGGTGTTCTGCACCTTCAGCTTCATGCCCCGCTTGAACTCGCCGGAGCACAGGCGAAGGAAGGCGATCCGGTCCCGGTGGTTGGGGTCCATATTGGCCTGGACCTTGAACACGAAGCCGGTGACCTCGGGATCGCCGGGGACCACGTGGGTCTCCTCCCCCGCGCGGCTGGCCTTCACCGCCTTGGGGGGCGGCGCATAGGCGCCCAGGCCCTCCAGCAACTGGTTGACCCCGAAGTGGCGCAGGGCCGAGCCAAAGAAGATCGGCGTCATGTGCCCTTCAAGAAAGGCCTGGGGATCAAAGGGCTTGGCGGCTTCCTGCACCAGCATGGCGCCCTCCTCCATCTCCCCCAGCTCGTCCGGATCGAGAAAGCGGGCGATGGCGTTGGACTTCAGGGCCACAGGGTCGGGATGGCCCTCTTCGTCGGTGGAGGACTTGCGGGCATAGGGCAGGAACTGCTGGCGGCGCAGGTCCATCACTCCCTTGAACCGTCCGCCCGAACCCGCTGGCCAGTAGAGCGGCGCGGGGTCCAGGGCCAGTTTCGAGGCGATCTCGTCGATCAGCTCGAAGGGGTCCAGGGCCTCGCGGTCCATCTTGTTGATGAAGGTGATGATCGGGATGTCCCGCAGGCGGCAGACCTCGAACAGCTTCAGGGTCTGGGGCTCGATGCCCTTGGCCGCGTCCAGCACCATCACCGCCGCGTCGGCGGCGGTCAGGGTGCGATAGGTGTCTTCGGAGAAGTCCTCGTGCCCGGGGGTGTCCAGCAGATTGAACATCAGCCCGGCGTGATCGAAGGTCATGACGCTGGCCGAGACCGAGATCCCGCGCTCGCGCTCGATCTTCATCCAGCCCGACCGGGTGCGCCTTTGCTCCCCCCGCGCCCGCACCGCGCCGGCGGCCCGAATGGCCCCGCCGGTAAGCAGCAGGTTCTCGGTCAGGGTGGTCTTGCCGGCGTCCGGGTGGGAGATGATGGCGAAGGTTCGCCGGCGCGCGGCCTCGGCGGCGGGGGAGTGGATGCTCATGGTGCGCCGCGATAGCCTGCGAACGGGCCTGTGTCACCCGCCTTGCGGCTGCGCCTCCACCGGCTCGACCAGGAAATGGCGCCCTTCGGCATCCTCGATCTCCACCACCCACAGGTCCGGATCGATCCGGGCGGACCTGGAAATATAGGCCTCCAGCTCGGCCTCGTCGCGGCCCGGCGCCGGCAAGGCCCGCACGGTGATCAAGCAGAACGGCGCCACCCAGTTCGAAGGGCTGATGATGTGGGGCGGGTTCGAGGTCGAGGAGGTCGAAGACTGAGGCCTAAAGCCCCTCGACCGGC
>JARLIP010000189.1 GCA_031291685.1 Caulobacteraceae bacterium
GCCCCAGCGCGAGGAGGGCCTGAGCGCCTCTGAGATGAAGCTGTCGGAGAGCCAGGAGGGCATGCTGGCCATCCTCAAGACCGCCCGCGACCACGACGGCCAGCGCATCTTCGAAAAGTGGGGCCTGGACGCGGCCACCATCGGCTGGACCACCGACACCGGCCGCATCGTGCTGAAGCACAAGGGCGAGGTGGTCTGCGACCTGCCGCTGGGGCCCCTGTCGGACGACGCGCCGCTGTATGACCGGCCCTGGGTGCAGCCGACCCTGCAACCGCGCCTGGACCCGGCCAAGGCGCCAGCGCCCACGGATTGGACCAAGGCGGTGCTGACGGTGCTGTCCTGCCCGGACGTGGCCTCCAAGCGCTGGCTGTGGGAGCAGTACGACCGCCATGTCATGGCCGACACCCTGGAGGACAGCGCCAGCGGCGCCGACAGCGGCGTGGTGCGGGTGCACGGCTCGCGCAAGGCCCTGGCCATGACCTCGGACTGCACTCCGCGCTATGTCCAGGCCGACCCCTTCGAGGGGGGCAAGCAGGCGGTGGCCGAGGCCTGGCGCAACCTGACCTGCGTCGGGGCCGATCCCATCGCCATCACCGACAATCTCAATTTCGGCAATCCCGAGCGCCCCGAGATCATGGGTCAGATCGTGCGGGCCATAGACGGCATGGGCGAGGCCTGCCGTGCCCTGGATTTCCCGGTCGTGAGCGGCAATGTCTCGCTCTATAACGAGACCAATGGCGCGGCCATTCCGCCGACCCCCACGGTTGGGGCGGTGGGCCTGATCCCCGACTATGACCTGCGGATGGACTTCGCCGGGATGCGCCAGGGCGACATCCTGATCCTGATCGGGACCAGCCATGGGGAGCTGGGCTCCAGCCTCTATCTGCGCGAGGTCCTGGGCCGCGAGGACGGCGCCCCGCCGCCGGTGGACCTGGGCATGGAGCGGCGCAACGGCGACTTCGTGCGCGGCCTGATCCGCGGCAAGCGGGTCTCGGCGGTGCACGACCTGTCCGATGGGGGCCTGGTGATCGCCGCGGCGGAAATGGCCCTGACCTCGGACATCGGGGTGATCCTGGACGCCACCAGCCAGGCCCACGCCCATCCGTTCCTGTTCGGGGAGGACCAGGGCCGTTATCTGATCGCCACCAGCCAGCCGGAGGCGATCTTCGCCGCCGCCATCGAGGCGGGCCTCAACGCCGCCCTGGTGGGCAAGGTCGGCGGCGAGGTCTTCGCCTCCACCGGTCTGTTCAGCATTTCTCTGGCCGACCTGCGCGCCGCCCACGAGGGGTGGATGCCGGCCTATATGGGCGGGTGATCCGTTTCCGCTCCCCTGTTTGGCGCAGCCACACGGGGGAGCTGTCAGGACGCAGTCCTGACTGAGGGGGCGCTCGGAGCGTCGAAACGCCCCTCCGTCACGGGGCTCGCGCCCCGCGCCGCCTCCCCCGCGCCGCTTACGCTATGCAGGGGAGGAAATTGGTCGGGCATCACGGTTTCGTGATCGCACCGCCTAGGGGTGTCATGGCCAAGCCGTTCTCCATACTTCAGCAGCACTTGCCGTGACTAAATGCGGGCAAGCGCCCCAATCGGAATCGCCTTCGCCATGCCCATGACCCCCGACGCCCTGGAAGCCGAGCTGCGCGCGGCCTTTCCCGACGCCGACATCGCCATCGACGACTTGGCGGGCGACGGCGATCACTATCGCGCGCGGATCACCTCCAGCGCCTTCGCCGGCCTGACCCGGGTGCGCCAGCACCAGCTGGTCTATGCCGCGCTCAAGGGCAAGGTCGGGGGCGAACTGCACGCCCTGGCGGTGGAAACCTCCGTCCCCGCCGCTCAGGGCTAGACGCCTTGCGGTTCCGTCCCCTTGGCAATTCCGGGATGGTGGTCTCCGCCGTCTCCCTGATCCTGGCAGACAGCCCCAGCCGGCCCCGGCCACAGGACTGGGAGGCCCTGGTCTATGCGGCCCTGGAAAACGGGATCAACGCCTTTGAGGTGGTGGGCCGGCATCCGGCCATAGGCGAGGGCCTGGCACAGGCCCTGCAATCCATCGAGCGGCGGCTGATCTGTGTCACCTGGCGCATGGGCAATGTGATCGGCCCCGGCGGTCAGATCCTGCGGGACTTCTCCCCCGACGGCCTGCAACGGGCCACCGAGGCGATCCTGGCCCGCACGGGTTTCGCCTATCTCGACGCCCTGGTGCTGGATGAGCCCAAGGCCGACGAGTTGACCCCGGCGGCCCTGGAGCGGCTGAAGGCCCTGCGGGCGGCGGGGCGCACGCGCCTTCTGGCCGTGGCCGGGGAAGACGACGCCATCGACGCCTATATCAGCACCGGCGCCTTCGACCTTCTGTGCACCCGCTACAGCCTGGTTTCCGGCTGGAAGGAGCGGATGCGCATCCGCGCGGCGATCGACCGGGACATGGGGGTGATGGCCTATGGCTTTCATCCGGAGATCTTCCAGCGGGGGGCGAGCTTGACACAGGCGCCCAAGACCCGGCTGGGCGCGGCGCCCAATCCCCTGGCGGGCGCCGGCACCTACGCCTTCCTCGACCGCACCCCGAACTGGAGCCGCGAGGCCATCTGCCTGGCCTACGCCCTGACGGAGCCGTCCCTGGCCAGCGTCCAGATCCTGGCCGACCGCCCCGACCACATCCAGGCCCTGGCCGAGGTGACCGAGCTTGATTTGCCTCCCGGGGCCTCGGCTCAGATCGAAATGGCGCGCTTTACGGTCACCCCGGGCCTGGAACGGGGCCGGGGTGCTTGACCCGGGGGCTGTCGGCGCCTAGCTGAAGGGGCAATATTCCTCATTCGGCGGAGTTTCAGCCGTGACCGACCTGTCTCCCGAAGTCGCCGACAAGGTGGCCGAGTTCATCACCACGACCGTGACCGAGAACCCGGTGGTGGTGTTCATGAAGGGTGAGCCGGACCAGCCGCGCTGCGGCTTCTCCGCCGTGCTGGTGCAGATCCTCGATCATCTGGGCGTGGAATACGCCGGGGTGGACGTGCTGCAAAGCGAACCCCTGCGCCAGGGCATCAAGGCCTATAGCGACTGGCCCACCATTCCCCAGCTCTATGTGAAGGGCGAGTTCGTCGGCGGCTCGGACATCGTGCGCCAGATGTTCCAGTCGGGCGAGCTGAAGACCTTCATGATCGAACAGGGCGTCCTGGTCGAATAGGGGCGCCGTGAAGCCCCTCGACCCGCCCGCGGGCCAGCAGGTCTTCGCCTTTCCCGTGACTCCGGCGGTCGAGGACATCGACGCCAACGGGCACGTCAACAACGTGGTCTATCTGCGCTGGGTGCAGGACGCGGCCACCGCCCACTGGGCCTCGCGCATGGACGAGGCCGAGCAGGCGGCCTGGGCCTGGGTGGTCCTGCGCCATGAGATCGACTACCGCCGACCGCTGCTGCCCGGCGAGACCGCTCGGGTGCGCACCTGGGTCGGGGAGCGCCACGGCGCCCGCTTCATCCGCTATGTCCGCATCGATGGCCCGGACGGCGAGGTCTGCGCCCAGGCCGTGTCCGACTGGTGCCTGATCGACGCCGCCAGCCGCCGCCCCACCCGGGTGCCCGCCTGGATGGCGGAGCGGTTCGCATAAGGCCCCTGGGCCGCCGCCGCCCTCCACGCTCCGTCATCGCCGCTTGCGGCGATCCATGCCGTGAACGAGACCGGGTCATCTTGCGTGGGATCTATTCTGAAAGCCCGTCGCGGCGTCGGCTGCACGGCATGATAGGGGTCGGGAAGGGTTTTGGCCCTCCCCGCCCTCCGAACCGTACGGGCGGTTTTCCCGCATACGGCTCTCCAGTTGGTGGTTTCCTCATCGGGAGCGTCTCGCCTCGAGCCAGGCC
>JARLIP010000023.1 GCA_031291685.1 Caulobacteraceae bacterium
CTAGAATTTTTCAGGGCGCAACAGCGCCGCGAGCATGTAGATGGCCACCCCGATGGCGGCGGCGGCGTAGATGACGGCGACGATCATGGTCAGACGCGCCTCAACAGTACGGCATAGACGGCGAACAGGGCGAACATGCCCGCGCCGACCGCGATAAAGACAAGATCCATTGGAGCCTCCGGTCAGTAGAGCAAGGTTGAAGCCAGACTGGATGCATCCAGCCGGGCGGCCTTGTCCTAGATCAATAAGGGCGAGCCAAAATCCCACCCCGAGCCGATGCGGCCCGGGGGATCAGGCCCTCGAGCCATTCCTCTAGCCTTGAGGGTCATCAAGGGTCGGCGCCTATGGCCGAGCTGGGGCATAAAGGATCCATAAAGATCCGTCGGCCGCGTCAGACTCAGCCTACCAGCGCCAGCTTTCCCCTCCGCCGGACCCTATGGGCCACGGCCAGGCCGCCCATGATGTCGAGGGCCGAGGTGATGATCTCCATCCCATGCACCAGGAGCGCGCCCCGGATCGGCGGGTCGTCCTCGACGCTGGTCAGCCAGGCGGCCAATACGCCGCCGTCCCGCAACAGGGGGGCGGTGCGGGCGGCCAGACCGCCGAGGGCCTCGGCGGGTCCGGTGAGGATCAGAAGGTCGCTGGTTTCGTCCGCTCCGGCGCAGGTGGCCTGGCGGGCGCATTCGACCCGCTCATAGCCGGCCCGGCACAGGGAGATCATCAGGTCCAGGGCGTCCGGCCCGGCGACGCTGATGGTCTGATCCGGGCGCGCGCCCATCAAACGCAGGAGCCGCCGCAGGGGCGGGTCGGGCGGATTGGAATTCGAGGGTTCGGTGAGGGACATGGATCGGGTCCTGAAGGGCCCGCCCGAAAACGTGGGTGGAATTGAGCCACGGGGCGGAGCCGATCTGATGGCGCCGATGACCGTAAAGGCTCCATTCGCGGCCCAAGCAGCGTTCATAAAGGTTCGACTATGGACGGTCCTGGACCACGCCCGGTTTTATACACGATTTATGGAGTCGCCGCCGGGCGCCGATTGATCCCTTACTCGGCGCGGCGCCAGCCTCGTCGCCATGCCCCTCCCCATGAGTCATGTCAGAATTCCCGAAGGGTGCGGCGCGCGTCTGGAGAACGGTCAGGCGCGGCTCTACGCCCTGCGCGCCTTCGCGGCGGGGGAGCCGATCCTGCTTCTGGAGCATGTCCGCTGGCGGGCGCAGCCGGACCCGACCACCGTTCCGCATCCCAACGGACACGCCTTTTTCGACCCCCTTCTGCCCATGATCGTCCTCAGCGGCGATCCCAACGGACGGCTCTCGATCCAGCTGATGGCGCTGATCGCCCGACGGGACATCAGCATCGGCGAAGGTCTCAGCCGGGGCGAGCTGGCGCTGGGCGATGGCCTTCGTCACGTCACGAAACCTTGCTTGGACAATCCCATGGGCCGAGCGCACCGATAGCGGACAAGAGGGAGCGACATCAAATTAAAGGGAGGCGCATATGACCGCCGCACTGACCCTACCCCCTTCGATCACCATCAGCCCCACCTGCGTCGGAGTCTCGGTTCTCACCGAGGACGGCGCCACGGTTCAGATCCGATTGCCCCGCCCCGGCGGCCTTCGCGGCCTGTCGCAGGAGGAGATCGTGGTGCGCGCCCAGCGTCTGGCCAAGGCCGCCCTCGACCACGCCGCCCGCTGCCTTGGCGCGGACGGGTCTTCGGATACGGGCCCGATCCAGGGCGCGGCCTTCGCCCTCGGGCAGGACTGATCCAGGGATTATCGCCGACGCATTAATCAGGAATCTACGCCTTGGCGGTCTAGTGGCGAGCGAGATCCCCTTCGCGGGACGCCGCCCGCTTTCCCTTGGGCGACGCAGCCACCGAGGTCGCCGCCATGCCCTTCTGGTCGAAGTCCGTCTGGTTGAACGCCCTTGACCAGTCCGTGCGGCAGACGCCCGGGACGCTGGTCACCCTCATTCTCTCCGCCCTGGCGTTCTTCGCCCTGGCCGTGGCCGTCAAGGGCCTGTCCGGCGCCCTGAAGAGCGCCCGGGCGGCGGGCGAGGAGACCCGGATCAACGCGATCCTGTCGGCGCTGGATCAGGTGACGGTCGGCCCCTTCCTGACCGTCATGATCGCGACCCTGACGGTGACCCTGCGCACCCATGGTCTGCACCTCGCCCCCCTGCCCCTCTGGGCCAAGATCGGCGGGGTTCCGACCCTGTTGGCCACGGTCTTTGTCGGCGATTTCATCGGCTACTGGCGCCACCGCACCCAGCATTCCAAGTGGCTGTGGCCGGCCCACGCCATTCACCATAGCGACACCGCCCTGACCTGGTTCAGCCTGGAGCGCATGCACCCCATCGACCGGGTCGGCTCCATGCTCGACACCATCCTGCTGGGCGCCCTGGGCTTTCCCGACTGGGCCCTGATCGGTAATGTCCTGATCCGCCACTACTACGGCTACTTCATCCACGCCGACGTTCCCTGGACCTTCGGCAAGGTGGGGTGGGTGATGAACAGCCCCGCCATGCACCGCTGGCACCACACCCGGGACATCGACGGCTCCGGCAGCAATTTCGCCACGGTGTTTTCCGTGTTCGACCGGTTGTTCGGCACCTACTACCAGCCCGGCCCCTGCCGGGCGCCGCTGGGGGTGCGTGAATACATGGGCAAGGGTGTGATCGGGCAGTACCTCTATCCGTTCCAGGTCTGGCTCGGAATGGCGCCGAGCCAAAGGCCCGCGGCTCAATTCACGCTTCTGTCCGAGACCCTGACCAGCGCCGCCAAGGACCTGAACCTGGAAAAGCCCGCCCCCGCCGCAAGAGAGATGATCTAAAGTCAAAAACCTGCGGCGCAGCGCCGCATGATCGCCGGCTGATCACGCCGGTATTCAATTGGTAAACCTTATAACGACACGATCTCGCGGATGATTATCTGGCGAAATCTGATCCGGGACTGGGGCCCGGGGCTCGGCCTCATGGCCCTGGCCTTCGCCATGGCTATCGCCGTCGAGGCGGCCCCCAATTCGGGCGGCGCCGTGGCGGCGGTGTTTCCGCCGTGGTGGTCGTCCGCCCAGATCACCGCCGCCGCGGCGGCGGCCGGTCGCATCACCGCCGGCGGCGGGGCGCCGTTTGTCGTGTCCATCATCTCTAGCCATCCGGGCCTGGCGGACCGGGCCAGGGCCCAGGGCGCCTGGCTGGTCGTCCGCGCCAACCCGCGCGGCCTTTGCGGCGCAAAAGGACTAAGCGAATGAACCAGGCGCTCGACAATCAGCGGATGTGGGGCGATCGCATCGTCCTGACCCTGGCCTGGCTCCATGTGCCCCTGTGCGCGGCGCTCGCCGGGCTGACGGGCAAGAACGGGCTGGTGTTCGGCGCCATGGCCGCGACCCTGGCCGGGGTGGCGACCCTCACCTTGCTCTCCAGCGCCAACCGGATCCCGGGACGCATCACCCTGGGCGTGGCGGTGATGGGTGAGATTTCCCTGCTGGTGGCGGCCCTGGCGGGCGCGCCGATGCAGGTCGATATGCACATGTACTATTTCGCCATGCTCGCCCTCCTGACGATTTTCTGCGACTGGCGCGTGATCGTGGCCGCCGCGGCGACCGTGGCCGTCCACCACCTGTCTCTCAACTTCCTCCTGCCCCAGATGATCTATCCGGGCGGCGCCAATTTCGGTCGGGTTCTGCTGCACGCGGTGATCCTGATCGTCGAGGCCGCCACCCTGGTCTGGGTCACCCAGAACCTGAACGCCATGTTCGCGGTGATGACCAAGAGCGCCGACGAAGCCGCCCGATCCCAGGCCGCCGCGGAGGCCGCCCTGATGGAGGCCGAAGCCGCCCACCAGAACGGTCGGGCCGCCGCCATCGAACGCGACCAGACCAACGAGGCCAGTCAGCTGGAACAGCAGCTGGTGGTCGAGGCCCTGGCCAAGGGCTTGCGCCGGCTGTCGTCCGGGGATCTGACCTGCCGTGTCACCGAGGCCCTGCCCGCCCGCTATATCGGCCTGCGCGACGACTTCAACACCGCCGCCGCCAAGCTGGAGGAGGCCATGCGGGACCTGCTGGCCAATGTCGGCGCCATCGGCGGCGGGGTCGGCGAGATCACCCAGGCCGCGGACGACCTGTCCCGCCGCACCGAGCATCAGGCCGCCACCCTGGAAGAGACCGCCGCCGCCCTCGATCAGATCACCGCCACGGTCAAGCGCACCTCCGAGGGCGCCGCCCGGGCCAATGACGCCCTGCGCCATGCCACTGGCGACGCCGAGCGGACCGGCGCCATCGCCCGCCAGGCGATCGCGGCCATGAGCGAGATCGAGGTCTCGGCCCAGCAGATCAGCAAGATCATCGGGGTGATCGACGAGATCGCCTTCCAGACCAACCTTCTGGCCCTGAACGCCGGGGTCGAGGCCGCCCGCGCGGGCGAGGCGGGTCGCGGCTTCGCCGTGGTGGCGCAAGAAGTTCGGGCCCTGGCCCAGCGTTCCGCCAACGCCGCCGACGAAATCAAGGGTCTGATCACGGCCTCCAACCAGTCGGTGGCGCACGGGGGCGCCCAGGTCGACCAGACCGGCGAAGCCCTGCAAAGCATCATGCGTCAGGTGACCGAGATCCAGGCCATGGTCGGCGACATCGCCGCCAGCGCCCACGACCAGGCCTCCGGTCTTATGCAGGTCAACACCGCCATCAATCAGATGGATCAGGTCACCCAGCAGAACGCCGCCATGGTCGAGCAATC
>JARLIP010000190.1 GCA_031291685.1 Caulobacteraceae bacterium
CCCCACAGCCTCAAAAGGCTCAGGTGGCGACGGCCCTGTCACCGACTGTCCGCCTGGCGCGTGCAACGCCAGGCGGATCCCGGAACACAGGCAATCTAGCAGAGTATCGACAAACAAGGTGGCGCGGGGCGAAGCCCCGTGTCGGAGGGGGCGCTCGGACCGTCCCAACGCCCCCTCAGTCGGGGTTGCACCCAGTCCTGCTCCCCCGTTCTGCGAACAGGGGAGCAGGACTGGGCCCAGCTAGCCCCTGACGGGGTTTTGCGGGTAGGCCAGCTGTTCGCGGGCCCGCCATTCGTCGGTGACGTAGTTGATGATCACCGACTTGCGCACGCCCTTGATCGGGCGCGGCTCGAACCCGTGCCAGGTGATGTCCGAGGGCACGAACACCATGGCCGTGTTGGGGGCGAAGGCCGAGCGCTTCACCCAGGCGCCGGCGTCGGCGTAGATGTCGGTGCCCAGGCTGTCCTGATCCGGCGCATCGGCCAGATAGTAGAGCAGGGTCAGTTTCTTGACCCCCAGGTCCGTGTGCGGCTGCAGCCAGAAGCCGTTGGTGTCCTGGGCGTATTCGATGCGCAGATAGCAGTCGTCGATCGCGGCTCCGGTGGCCTCGGCGATGGCCCGCACGGTGGCCGGGTCCTGGAAGGCCTCGGCCACAGCGGCGCAGACGGGATGAAGGGCGTTGTTCTCGGCGTCGAAATATTGCCGGGTGTTGTTGTGCAGCTCCCGGGCGCCGGACACGCCGTCGAGGGCGGGCACCGGGAAGGGCAGGGCCGACAGGGCCGCCACGGTGTCAGCCGGGAACACCTCGGTCAGGGTCCAGTGGCGATAGGGCTGATCCGACGACTGGGCGCGCTTCAGGCTTTCGGCGAAGGCGGCGCGAACGGCGAGGGCGCCCGAGGCCAGGGTCGGATGGGACGTATTGGGCAATTCAAGTTCCTCTACGGGTCACGGAGCGCCGTTCCCCTCATGTGGGGCGACGCGGGCGACGAACAACGACCCCACCTTCGCACAGATGCCACAAATCGGCGGCCGATGCGACCCGGTCGCAATCTTGGACTGGAAGCGGGGCCCAAGAGCGGGGTTTCAGGGGAGACGGGGCGGGGCTGAGCCATAGGGGCGCAAGAGCCCCCGGGCCTCCACAACGCCCAGGGTGATCTCCCCGCGCCCGCGCCCCACCGTGACCGGCGCCAGGGGCGTCAGGGAGCGGAAATAGGGGGCCAGATCGGCCAGGCGGTTGTTGATCGTGTCCAGCTTGCCGACGATCAGGGCGTCGTGTCCGACCAGGCTGGCCGGGGCCAGGCGATAGCCGAACTGGCGCGGATCGGAGGACAGCACCGCCACCGGGGCCAGATCCCCCACCGCTTGGTCGACCTTGCCGCCCTCGTTCCACTTCAGGGCCGCCACGAAGGCTCCCGGACGTCGCAGCACGGCCGAGCCGCCGACCACCGTGCGCAGGGGAGTCCAGTCCACCATCTCGGCGGTGGGATCGCCCCTGCGGAACAGCCGGGGGAAATCCGCGCCCAGCCAGCCGGTGGCCGCGTCGCTGACCATGAGGACCCCGGCGATCAGGATGAACAGCGCCGAGCCGGCGGCCCAGCGCCGGGGCCAGGTCCTGGTCTGGGCGGCCCGGGCCAGGAAGTCTCCAAGCAGCGGGAACAGGAACAGCCAGCCGGCCATGGACCAGTGCGGCAGGCCCACCGGTCCGGCCAGGGGCGCCAGGGTGAAGACGGCGATGGCCGGCAGGGCCAGTATCACACAGAACCAGCGCCGCTCGGCCAGGGGACCGGCGCGCAGGGCGCTGACACCAGCGGCGGCCATGGGGATGAAGATCCAGGGCAGCAACAGGCCCATCTGGCCCATCAGGGCGCTCGGCGGACCCGCGAGGTTCAGCTTTTGCGGCGCCCCGCGCCCGGCCTGGAAGGCGAAGGAGGCCCAGCCATGGGCCGCGTTCCAGGTCAGGACCGGGCTCAGCACCAGCAGAACAATGGCCGCCGCCAGATAGGGGCCTGGGCTCAGCAATTGCCGCCGTCCCCGGTCCGCCGTCAGCAGGAACAGGCCCAGGCCGACGCAGTAAAGGGCGGCCTGGTATTTCGACAGGCCCGCCAGGCCGATGAACAGCCCCGCGCCGATCCAGGCGATCAGCGGGCGAATGGGTTGTGGCTGCTCGCCAAACCAGCTCTCGGCCAGGATGGTGGTGGCGGCCATGAGGGCGCAGATCAGGGGACCGTCCGGCAGCACCCAGCTGCCCGCGGCCACTGTGAAGAAGGCCGACAGGTTCAGGGCCAGCACCGCCCAGAACCCCGCCCATTCCCCGAACAGCCGCCGGGTCAGGCTGAACATCAGCCAGGAGGTGAGGGCGAACAGCAGGATGAAGGGGATGCGGCTGGCTCGGCCGACGCCCAGCAGTGGCTCCACCGCATGGGCGATCCAATAGTGCATCGGCGGGTGGTCGAAATAGGAGGCCCGAAGGTCCCGAGCCACGGCCACCGAATAGGACTCGTCGGTTCCCAGGCCGATATAGTGGGCCGCGATCAGGCGCAGCAGCACAAAGCCGACAATGACCATGGCGGCGGCGACCGGCGCCCGCAGGGGCGTCGAGGCTCTCAAGGCGTTCGGACGGATACCGACCGCGAAGCTCTGCAAACGGTCCAGGGCGCGCGGCGCGGCGGCCCATGGCGAATTTGACATCAACACCCCCAAGGGCGCCGGATGCGCCTGGACGATCACGGGCCCCCCGACCCCGGCGTCCAGCGGACAAGGTCCGCCAAACTCGCGTTTTTCGGCGGATTATACGCGGCGTCCCCACGACCGCGATCCGCTGACATGCCGATTGCCTTACCAGATCAACCCATAGAACGCGCCTGTGATCTTTCGGAATAACGCTATTCGCCGCATGCTGCCGATCTTGACGGCGAGGACTGGCTGATGAGCGCGATCCGGGATGATGAGGCGGTGGACGGAATCGTCGCGGCGACGGCCCGCTACGAGGCCTGGCTCGGCGCGCGGCTGGATCTGGTCAAGGCCGACCTTCGCCTCAAGCACGGACATATGGCGCAGGATCGTTTCGCATTCTTCCGCGCCACCTTCTATCGCTGGATGCAGCACTGGCCGAGGCTGTGCCCGGACTTGGGCGCCGGCCCCAAGGTCCTGTCCATCGGCGACCTGCACATCGAGAACTTCGGAACCTGGCGGGATGTGGAGGGGCGCCTGATCTGGGGTGTCAACGACCACGACGAGGCCTTTCCCCTGCCCTATACTCAGGATCTGGTGCGGCTGGCGGCCAGCGCGGCGCTCGCGGCCAGGACCGGGCAATTGGCCATCAGCCCGGAGGCGGCCTGCGAGGCCATTCTCAAGGGCTATCGCAAGGGGCTGCGGGCGGGTGGCCGTCCCTTCGTCCTGGGCGAGGATTTCGAGTGGTTGCGCCTGATCGCCATCGCCGACCTGCGCGATCCCGCCCGCTTCGCCTCCAAGATCGAGGCTCTCAAGGCGCCGCGCTACAAGGTTCCCAAGGCCGTCGCCCACCTGCTGGACCGGCGGATGCCGCAGGAGGGGCTGGACCTGATCCTGCGCCACCGCATCGCCGGTCTCGGCAGCCTGGGCCGGCGCCGTGTCGTGGCCCTGGCCGAATGGCGCGGCGGCCTGGTGGTGCGGGAGGCCAAGCCAGTGATCGCCTCGGCCTGCGTCTGGGCCCAGGGCGGAGAGGACGAGCGGATCTATTTCGAGGCCGCGGTCAATCGCGCCGACCGCTGCCCCGATCCGTGGCTGACCGTGGACAAGGGCTGGGCGATCCGGCGTCTCGCGGCCGATTCCTCCAGTATCGAGATGGCCCGCCTGCCCAAGGGCCAGGAGCGACGGCTCCTGGCCGCCATGGGCCGCGAGACCGCCAATGTGCACCTGGCCAGCGCGCCCAAGGGCCTGCGCGCGGACCTCAAGGCCCGTCCCGCGGGCTGGCTGCCGGACGCGGCTCACCGCATGCTGGGGGCCATCGAGGCTGACTGGGATGCCTGGCGCGACCGAGGATAGGCGCGTTCGGGCCTTAGTGCGCGATGCGCAGGTGACCGATGGAGCCGGCGATATTGGCGAACACCGTGGGCAGGTCCGGCACGTTGGGCACGTCGAAGAACTTGTCCGTGGAGGTGGCGCAGGATTGCAACACCGCAGGGGAGTTGGTCGTCGCCACGTCGATTCGCACCGTATAGATGATGATCCCCTGTGCCTTCATATTAGAGCACAGCGTGCTCAGCCGGGTGTCCAGGGCGGTTTGCCGGGCGGTCTGGCTGGTGGTGTTCAGGCCGGACACCCGATTTTGCCAGACGTAGCCGTCCCCCGAATAATAGGAAGTGTTGGGGTTGGAGTTGGGGGTGTTTTGGTTGAGGCCGTCAGTGAGCATCACCACGATCTTCATGGTGTTGGCCGTGCCATAGGCGACGCCGTCGGAGAAGGGGGCGCTGGGGCTGAGAGTATGCCAGCCCCACATCATGCCCATGGGAATGTTGGTGTCGCCCACCGCCACCATGCTGTTCAGCTTGGAGGTGACCGTGGTCATGTTGTTGGTCAGTCGCAACAGGGGCGTCAGGGCGCAGCCGGCGTTGGGGCCGAGGGTGTAGCCGGTGGAGCTGCTGGTCCCGGTGGCGGGTGCCTTGGTGTACTTGGCCGCGTTACCCTGGCGTACGGTCCAGCTGGTGCTGGTGATCCCGTCGCTGAGATAGTTGTTGGGGAAGCTGTAGTAGCTGTGGCCGCCCGACGAAATGGTGTTGTTGTCCGGCTCGTCCGGCGCGAAATAGGGCACGAACAGGGTCGCGGGCGTCGAGAGGCTGGGGCCCGTGTCCGAAACGTCATAGGGGGCCGGACGGCTCTCCACGCATCCGCCCCAGGTCACCCCCATCTGCTGAAACAGGGTGAAGCGGTTGACGTTGCTGGTGCTGAAGATGTCGCTGCCATAGGCGGTCGGCATGACGCCGCTCATCCAGGTGGCGGTCTGGTAGGCCGAGCCGACATTCACCGTCATGGAGAAGGGCACGACCGAAATCTTCAGGGCCGTGGGGTCGCTCCCCGCCGAGGCCGACAGGGTGTTCACCAGGCTGGTGGCCGATGAGACCAGGGTCGGCAGCTTGTTGTTCTGGGCCATGGAGCCGGTGTTGTCGAGCACCAGGGCCAGTTCCACGTGGCTCAGGCCATAGGCCACCGTCGCCGTGGCGTTGACGGGCAGGGAGTTAATCCCGGCCATGGCCGTCAGGGTGGTGGGAATGGTGGTTGAGCCGTTGACGGTCAGCTTGCCGGCCGAACTGGTCACCGAGACGGCGATCGTCCCGTAGCCCTTGCCGGCGAGCTCGGCGTTCACCCAGGTCAGGGCGTCGCTGTTCAGCGTGGCCTGGGGGGTGGTGGAGGGCAGGTGGGCCAGGCCCAGGGCCGCCGCGTCCACCGCCGCCTGCAGGTCGGAGCGATAGGAGGCTTGGCGGGAAATATCCAGGGTCGCCCCCGTGGCCATGACGATAGGCACGGCCATCAAGGCGAATATCGGGGTCAGGCTGCCGTCTCTGGATTCCAGCCAGCGACGAACGCCAGCGAGCAGCTTGTCGATCCCCTTAGCGCTCACGATGCCCATCCGCGTCACGCCTCTCGACGCTTGCCCCCGAAAATTCGGTGGCTTCATTCCGTGGAGCCTAGGACGATCAGGGAAACCAACTCGCTAAGATCATTGGTTATTGCCGGATTCAGCCTAATATCCGGGGCGATAACGTTAAGATTTGTCCGGCCGCCATGGAGGGGCGCCGGCGAAGTGTTGGATTATTTTGGGGAGGGGTGTCGGCTGACTGGACCCGATGATCCAGGTGGGGCTGGGGGGGCTGTTCAGGAACCCGGACCCGCGGTTGACCAATCAGCCGACGCTGTTGTTTTGGCCGCCCCATGCGGCGCTGGCGAGACCGGATTAGGGCCATTTGGTGTTCAATGGCGCGCGGATCGCCGGTTCGGACCCGTCTCGATTGCAAACCGATACATTGCTGCATGGGGCGCCCTTCTGTGCCTCCCAGGCCACACCGCGGCCACGAACCGTCCCAGCGGCAAGTCGTCCTGTTGCGACTCCGACGGCTTTCGCCACTATGGCTCCATCGTCTTCGCGGGGTCGCTACGACCCCGTTGGGGTGAGGGGGAGTTTCGCGGAGGCTTCCGCCAAGTCCGGCCAAGGCGGTCGGATTTCGCGCCGCGAACTCTGAAGGAGCCAACTTAAGGGCGATCCCTCGCGGATCGCCCTTTTGTTTTTCCCCGCGATCTGATCAAGCAGCCGTTCCGTCGGCCGTGATGGCATGGCCGCGAGGAGATGGGCGATGCGGATCGCTATGCTGGCGGCGCTTATATTTGTCGTGGCCCTGGCCCTGGCCGGCTCCAGCGATGGGCCAGCCCTCAACCAGTCTCCCCCCGCCGAGGCGGCGCCTGTCGCATGGGTGCAACTGACCGGGGCCGGACAGCGGATCCGGGCGGTCGCCGCTTCGGGGCGCTGTCCGGCTCTGACCATCGACGGGGCGCGCCGGCCCATGAGCGTGCGGGCCGCGCCGGACGCCGATTTTCCCGTGACGGTGTGCCAGGCCAGCGCGCCCTCCGGCGCCAGGACCGCGTCGATCGGCGGCCGGCCCCTGCCGCTGCTGACCGCGCCGCCCAAACGGATCCTGATCTTCGGCGACAGCGGCTGCCGCCTCAAGGGCGCGGACATTCAGGACTGCAACAACACCGCCGCCTGGCCCTTTCCCGAGGTCGCCCGGCGCGCGGCGGCGATGAAGCCGGATCTGGTGATCCATGTCGGCGACTATCTCTATCGTGAAAAGGGCTGTCCACCTGGCCGCGCCGGCTGCGCGGGCACGCCCTATGGCGACAACTGGATGACCTGGCGAGCCGATTTCATCGACCCGGTCCAGCCCCTGATGCAGGCGGCGCCGGTGATCCTGGTGCGGGGCAATCACGAATCCTGCGCACGGGGCGGCAAGGGTTGGACCCGCCTCCTGGACGCCGGCGACGACGGCCGCAACTGTCCCGCCACCAGCGCGGCCTACGCCATCGATATCGGCGGCCTGAAGTTGGACATTGTCGACAGCGCCGAGGCCGACGATCGTAACGCGCCACCGATGGATGTGGCGCGCATCACCCGGCAGCTCGACGCCTTCGGGCCGGACCTCGCCCACGAGCCGAGCTGGCTGATCACCCACCGGCCGGTGTGGGCGGTGGCGCCGGTGGCGCGTCTGCCGCCCCTGGACCCCGTGGAGGTCAGCCTCAACCGAACCCTGCAGGCCGCCGTCCGCGCCCGGGATATCTCCGGCGTGCGGCTGATCCTGTCGGGACACGTGCACAATTTCGCGTCCTACGACTTCGGTCCGACCCGCCCCGCCCAACTGGTCGCGGGCACCGGCGGCGGGGCGCCGGGGGAGGCGGACCTGACCCGGCCGCGTCATTCCCAGCGAACCATCGACGGCCTGCCGGCCCAGCGGCTCACCTTCCAGCGTTTCGGCTATCTGATGATGGAGCGGGACGGGGAAAACTGGAACGGGATCTTCTACGGCCTGGACGACAAGGTGGTGGCCACCTGCCGTCTGGAGGGGCGCAGCCTGCGCTGCAAGGCGGCCGAACCCGGCGCTAAGGGCTCGCAAAGATAGAAACATATCGCACAACTTTAAATCCGCTCATCCCCGCGAAGGCGGGGATCTAGGTGAAACCCACTGGAATTTGTGGATGAATCTGGGTCCCCGCCTTCGCGGGGACGAGCGGGTTAGAGAGGCTCGAAGAAGCCGACCTAATGATTTGTTAACGAGCCCTTGACCGTTTCGGCTCGCGCGATCTCGGGGGCGCCCTGCTCGCCCGCGGCGGCGTGGACCGTTCCAGAATTGTGGCGAACTCGCGATATGTTTGCCATAGTTCCCTGGAAGGGAGGCCGTATGCACGTCCATGCTCCGCCCACCACCGCGCCGAACATTCTGCTGGTTGACGACGACGCCGGCCTTCGCGAGCAGATCGGCGGCTATCTGCGCCAGCACGGTTTCGTGGTGCACCTGGCCGAGGACGCCGCGGCCATGGACCCGATCCTGCGCGCCGAGCCCATCCGCCTGGTGATCCTGGATGTGATGATGCCCGGCGAGGACGGCCTGTCCGCCTGCCGCCGCCTGGCCGACGCCGACGGCCCCCCGGTGATCATCATGAGCGCCATGGGCGACGAGATCGATCGGATCATCGGCCTTGAACTGGGCGCGGACGACTATCTGGCCAAGCCCTGCAGCCCCCGGGAGCTGCTGGCCCGGATTCGCTCGGTCCTGCGCCGGGGCGAGGATCGCGGGGACCGCGGCAAGTCCGGCTACGCCTTCGAGTTCGCCGGCTATCGCCTGGACGTGGTGCGCCGCCAGTTGCTGGCCCCCAGCGGCGAGACCGTGCTCCTGACCGAGGGTGAGTTCAGTCTCCTGACCGCTTTTCTCGAACAACCAGGCCGAATCCTGGCCCGGGACGAGCTGATCGAGCACGCCAAGGGCGGCGACGCGGAAATCTATGACCGGGCCATCGACGTCCAGGTCAGCCGCCTGCGGCGCAAGCTGGGCTCCGGCGACGAGAGCGACATCATCCGCACCATGCGCGGCAGCGGCTATATGTTCACCGCCAAGGTCCGGCGGCCTTGACCTTCAAGCGCGGCCGCATCGCCGGCGCGCCCTTCGCGATCCAGGTGGTGGCTCTGCTGATCGCGGGGCTGGTCTTCGTGCAACTGGTCAATCTGGCCATCGTGCTGCTGGCGCCGCCTCCGCGCCCGGCGGTCTATCACCTTGATGAAATCGCCGTCGCCCTTGGCGGACACGGTTTGCAGACCCGGTTCGGCCGTCCTCTGGTCAGGACCCGAGAGGCTTCTCCCCCGCAGGAGGGCCGGATTTCCCCCGCTGGTCAGGCGATCCTGGCAAAGCTCATGGGCCTGCCCCAGGATCATGTGCGGTTGTCGTTAAGCGAGCCGCCCCTATGGTTCGTCCTGGCCCATCATTCCGGCGAACGTCGCCGCGATCCGGCTATAGCGCTCGGCCTGAACGAGCCTTCGGAGCCGTGGGACGAATTTGGACCTGGCCCCCCACGGCATGCCGTGGCGGGCGCGCGCGCCAGCCAGGAGTCATTTCCCCGCTTCGACCCCGCCCGCCGCCCGATTTTCGGCCAGTTCGCCGCCGCGGTGCGCGAGCCCTCGGGGACGTGGGTGGTGGTGCGTCCCGCCGACGAGCCCTTTCCCAATGGCTGGCAGTGGCGGATCATCCTGTCCTTCATCGCCTGCGTGCTGGTGTTCGCCGTGGCGGGCTATCTTTTCGCCCGGCGCATGACCGCCCCGATCGGCGCCTTCGCCGCCG
>JARLIP010000191.1 GCA_031291685.1 Caulobacteraceae bacterium
GTTGCGCGTTTGCGGTATGAGGCCGCGGGCGCCGCCGTGGCGCTGATTTCCCTAGGGATCAGCGCCGTGATGATGGTCTTGGTGTGGCGTGTTCTGATCCGTTGATCTGGGCGCCTTGGTCCTCGGGGCCGATCAGGCCGACCGCCTGAATTCATCCGTGGACTCGCGATCAGGGGGCTCGCGATCGGCGATCTCGCCCACCACCGACAAGAATGTGGCTGGATCGATCGGCTTTGAGATAAAGGCGTCCATTCCCGCCGCCAGACAGGCCTCCTGATCGCCATGCATGGCGTTGGCGGTCATGGCGATGATCGGAACCGTGGCGCCCAGGCCGCCGCCGCGCCGGATCAGTCGGGTGGCCTGAAGGCCATCCATCACCGGCATCTGCACGTCCATCAGCACCAGGTCAAAGGCGCGGCGGCTCGCGGCCTCGACCGCCAGGGCGCCGTTCACGACGGTTTCGACCTCGAAGCCGATCTCCCGCAGCAGGGTGCAGGCCAAGAGGGTGTTGATCGGATTGTCCTCGGCCAGCAGGATAGTTCCCACGCGCGGCTCCGGTTCGGGCGCGCCGGCCGCCTCCAGGGCCGGGACGGGCTCTGCTTGCCCGGTGTTCATCAGGGACGCCATGCGATCGATCAGGGCGTGATGGCGCACGGGCTTGCTGATCACGGCGTCCAGCCAGGGAACGGCGGTTCCCTGGTCACCGAGGGCCGCGCCCATGAAGGCCATCACGGCCAGCTTGGGCGAATGTCCGGTGGCGCGACGTTCGCGGATCCGCGCGGCCAACTGGTCCCCGGGCATGTCGGGCAGGGTCTGGCTGATAAGGACGATGTCGAAGGCGCCGGCCGGGTGGTTGTCCAGGGCGGACAGGGCCTGAGATCCGCTGGCGGCCTGCTCGACCTGGGCGCCTTCGCCCAACAGCTGCCGGGCGAGGATCCGGCGGCTGAGGTTGGCCCCATCCACGACGAGAATTCGCGCGCCAGGCAGGGCGTCATGGGCGAGCGTGGAATCGCTCGCCGCCGAGGCGGCTTCCAGATCGATCTCGAGCCAGAAGATCGATCCGCCACCGGGGCGATCCTCGACGCCGATCTGGCCGTCCATCATCTCCACCAACTTGCGGCAGATCGACAGACCCAGGCCGGTGCCGCCAAACCGGCGGGTGATCGAGCCGTCGGCCTGCTGGAATTTCTGGAACAGCTTGGCCCGGGCGGTCGGAGAAATGCCGATCCCGGTGTCGCTGACCTCAATGCGTAGGCGAGCCCGACCCGGCTGGGCGCATATGGCGTTCACCTCGATCGTCGCTCCGCCCCGATCGGTGAATTTCAGCGCGTTGGACAACAGATTAAGCAGGATCTGGCGCAGGCGCAGGGGATCGCCGCGGAACGGGCCGCGGGCGCCCTCGTCGACCCAGGAGGTGATCTCCAGGCCCTTGTCGATGGCCTTGGGCGACAGCAGTTCGATGGTGTCCTCAACCACGTCGAACATGTTGAATTCGAGGCTTTCCAGTTCGACCTTGCCCGCCTCGAGCTTCGAGATGTCCAGTATGTCGTTGATGATCGTCATCAGGGCGCTGGCCGACGTGGCGACGGCCTCGGCATAGGTTTTCTGGTCGGGGGTGAGGGGGGTGCGCAGGATCAGGGCGTTCATGCCGATGACCCCGTTCATCGGGGTGCGGATCTCGTGGCTCATATTGGCCAGGAACTCGCTCTTGGCCGCGTTGGCGGCGTTGGCCTCGTCCCTGGCCCGAGCCAGCACCTCGGCGTCTCGCTTCAGGTCGGTGACGTCGGCGCAGACCGAGACCACGCCGCCCTGGCTGGTGACGCGGTGTTCCAGCCGCAGCCAGCGTCCGGATATCATCTGCTGCTCGATCGTGGAGCGCGGCGCCCGGCGCGCGTCCAGGCGGGCTTGCACCCAGCGCTCGTCCTCGCCGGGCTCCATCCGCACGTCGCTCTCACGGATCAGGATGCGCAGCAGCTGCGGGAAAGACAGCCCGATTTCGAGATGCGAGGGGTCCAGCCCCAGCAATTCGGGAAAACGGGTGTTCCAGGTGATCAGGTGGTGGGAGGCGTCGTAGATGGCCAAGCCGTCCGGCATGGCGTCGATGGCGTCGCGCAGCTCATCGAACTTGCGCTTGCGCGACTGGGCGTCGATGCCGGCCAGGGCGAAGATCGCCAGGATCACGGTGGTGGCGAGGCCCGCCACGACCAGGGCCATGGCCGGTTGGGACAGGATGGCGTCCGGCGCCTTGAGGGCGGGCTGTGGAAGGATGGTCAGGGCCGACATCCCGGTGAAGTGCAGCCCACAGATCGCAAGGCTCAGAAGGCCCGCCGCACAGACCTGACACGGCCGCGCCGCGCTTCGTCCGATCACGGCCAGGGCCGCGACGGAAAAAATTGCGCCGATGACCAGTGAGAGCGCGATCCCACGGGCGTCCCAGAGCATCAGGCCCCCGGCGTGGAACGCCGCCATGCCCAGATAGTGCATGACTCCGACGCCGCTTCCCAGGATCAGGCCGCCGAAGAGGAAGGCCGCTGGTATCCGGCGCTGTGAGGCCGTCACCAGGCCTGCGGCGGAGAAGGCGATGGCCGCCACCAGGGACAGCAGGGTCAGGCCAAGCCGGTAGCCGGTGGGAAATCCAGGCCGGAACGCCAACATGGCGATGAAGTGAGTGGCCCAGACGCCGGAACCCGTCACCAGACTGGTGATTCCCAGCCACATTGTCCGGCGGCGGGATCCGCCCTGCGGCAGTTTTGCGAACAGATCGAAGGCGATCAGGGTCGATCCCAGGCACACCAGGGCGGCAAGGGCGACCAGGCGCAGATCATGCTGTGTGGCGACGCAGTTGAGGACCTTGATCATGGGCGCAACGCGCCAGACATGGCGGGTCCGCTACGGCGGTCGATGCGTTTTGCTGATGGGGCGGGGCGATCCATTCGGCGACCCTTGTTCGAAGGGGATTTAGATGCGGTTACCTCGCAACTGCGGAATGGCTTGCCGACATGCGACATTTGCACGCCCTTCCGCCAATTGAAGCTCTTCGCGGAATCGAAGTATTCGTTAACCCTTAGGCCTTTCCTGAAATCCCGCGTGGTCCGGCCGATCACCCAGACCGAGGAGCCTTGGTCCTGCACATCGGCGCCCGTCACCCCGTCACCTTGGAAAGCGGCCAGCGGCCAGCGGCGGGCGAGCCATGAGCCGCTCGCACCGGGGCGGGATGTCGATCGGCGGTCGCCTGGGGTTGATCGCCCTGCTGTTCCTGATCCCCCTTACCCTGGTGGCCGGCCTCGTGGCCTATCGCTCGGCCAGGGATATCCTGGACGCCCGGCGCGAGATGCGCGGCGTCGCCTATCTGGCCCAGATCTGGCCGGCCATGGCCGCCACGGACAGGGATCTGGGGCCCTCGGAGCCGGCCTTCGACCTTGAGTTCGGGACCGGAGAGGCGGCGGCGACGTTCATGCGCGCCAACGCCATGGATACGCGCTTCAAGGCCGGCTCGGTGCTGATCGCCGACGTGGCGGACGGATCCGGGCTTTCCCATGAGCCCGACCTTGGGGGCGAGCATCTGGTGGATGCGGCCACGGTCCGCCTTCCGGGACTGCTCAACGCCGCCACCGAACTGTCCGAGGCGGCCCAGATCCGCAGCGTCGATCAGACCCAGCGTCTGGCCGTGGCCCTCGATCACTTGCAGGCGGCGGGGGACCAGACCCAGACGGCCCTGGAATCGGCGATGAAATACGATCCCACCGGGATCAGCCACAGTGTGCTCTATCCGCACGTGGCGGGAATGAACGCGGCCCTGCGCGACCTGATGGCCAAGGGCCAGGCGGCGGGGTCGGGGGGCGATCCGGGCGCCGTCTCCACCGCCCGCGCCGCTCTTCAGCGCCAGATCGACAGCGCCTGGCGGGCGGCGGACAACGAGCTGGCGCGGCTGATCCAGGAGCGTGTCGAGCGGCTTAGCCTGAGGCTGGGCGCCCTGGGGGCGGCGGTGCTGGCCTTGCTGTTGCTGGCGGGGGCGGTCACCGCGCGGCAGGCCGCGGGCCTGTCCCGTCGCCTGAGGGATCTGGCCGGCTTCGCCGAGCGGCTGGCCGACAACCAGGTGGAGGACCTCGCGCCCTATGGGGATGAGCGGGGGGAGGTGGGCGCCGTCGCCGAGGCGCTGGAGGTCGTGCGCGCCGACCTGAACCTGCGCAACCGCCGCAACGACGACGCCGCCGACCGCTATCAGGGGGTGGAGGACCGGCTGAACGCGGCGCGGAGCGCCATGGCCGACGCCAATCTTCAGCGTGAGACCGCGATCACCGCCCTGCGCGCGGCCTTCGCCCGGCTGGGCGCCGGGGACCTGAGCACCCAGGTCGCGGAGGCCTTGCCCGGCGACTATCAGGTGCTGGGGGATGACTTCAACGGACTGGCCGGCGGCCTGCGGGAGTCCCTGGCCTCCATCATCGAGGTGATCGAGGCCCTCCGCGACAACGCCGAGACCGCCGCCCAAAGCTCGGTCGACCTGGCCCGCCGCAACACGCGCCAGGCAGCGGGGCTGGGCGAGGCGACGGACGCTCTTGGCGCCCTGTCCGCCTCGGTGAAGGGCTCGGTCGGCCACGTGGAGCAGGCCGGCGCGGTGGTGGGGGCGGCCCGTGGCGAGGCGGAGCGGGGTGGAGAGGTGGTGCGCCAGGCCGTCGCGACCATGGGCGGCATCGACAGGTCCGCCCAGCAGATCGCCCAGATCATCGGGGTGATCGACGAAATCGCCTTCCAAACCAACCTTCTGGCCCTCAACGCTGGAGTCGAGGCGGCCCGGGCCGGGGACGCCGGGCGTGGCTTTGCGGTGGTGGCCCAGGAGGTCCGCAGCCTGGCCCAAAGGTGCGCGGACGCGGCCAAGGACATCAAGGCCCTGATCGCCACCAGCGCCGGCCAGGTGGCCTCTGGCGTGGATCTGGTCGGCAAGACGGGCCAGGCCCTGGAGCGGATCGTCAGTCAGGTCGCGCAGATCGACGCCCTGGTCGCCGAGATCGCGGCGGGCGCCCGCGATCAGGACAAGGGCCTGACCGAGATCGACGGCAAGGTCGGCCGCATGGGTCAGGCCAGCCAGCAGAACGCCGCCCTGGTCGAGCAGGCCGCCGCCATGATCCAGGCCGTGCGCGGCGACACCGCGGATCTGGCGGGAAAAATCTCGGACTTTCACGTGGGATTCACCCAGGCAGGCTTTGTTGAGCCGCCCCGGGATCTTCGCCCACGGGCGCCGGTGATCCACCTGCGCGAGGCGCGGGCCGGATCGGCGGGCCGCGGGGGGCCGCGGACGGGATGGGGCGAGGCGCGCGAGGACGACTAGGAATGACGTCGGGGATGATGACGGCCGTGGTTCTGGCGGCCAGCCTGGGCCTGGGGTTCGCCGCGAGCGCACAGGAGGTCACGGCGACCCCGGCGGACAAGTCCGCCTACACCCTGTTCAATCCCACCCCGGACGCCCAGCTGCGCGGCTTCTGCACGGACCGGCCCACCAAGTCGACCGGCGCCTGCACCGTCGACGCCGGCCGCTTTCAGGTCGAAAGCGATCTGTTCAACTTCACCGTCCAGCGCGGCGACGGGGTCACCACCCGCACCTATCTCTATACCAATCCAAACCTGAAGATCGGGGTCACCGATCGGCTGGACCTTGAGCTGAACCTGGCGCCGGTGGTCACCGTATCGACCCATGACGAGAACACGCGGAGCCATGGCTCCATCACCGGCATTGGCGACCTTTATCTGAGGGCCAAGCTGAACCTGATGGGGGATGACAGCGGGGACGTGGCCCTGGCCCTGGTCCCCTATGTCAAGGCGCCCACGGCCCGGACAGGGATCGGCGACGGCGCCTGGGAGGGCGGCGTGGTGGTCCCGGTGTCCGTCAACCTGCCGGATCAGTTCAGTCTCGGCTTCGATCCGGAAATCGATTGGCTGAAAAACGCCCAGAACAATGGCCGGCACGTCAATGTCGCCAACCTTGTCACCCTCAGCCGTCCGGTCGGGGCGGGAATCACCGCTTCCGCCGAGCTTTGGGCGGACACCAACTACGAGCCCACCGGCCAGATCCTGCAATATTCGTTCGATATCGGGGCCGCCTGGATACCCACCGCCCACCCCACAACTCAGGTCGATGGGGGGATCAACTTCGGTCTCAACCGGGTCACCCCTGGTGCTCAGGTCTATATCGGGCTGTCACGGCGCTTCTGACCGGCGCGCGCCATGATGACGCAGGCTTGAAATCCGCCAGCTTAAGCAACCCTTCATTCCCATCCCTTTAATGCTGGAGCCTAGGTGACGGCCAAGCTGGCCGGCGCAGTTTGAAAGACCTGACCACGGCGGCGCGGAGCCATGCTCCAAAAAGCGATTCCGTGAATAGTTGGCGCGGTTGTCTTGGGCCAGAACTCGAAGAGAGGGCGCCTTTCCTTCGGTCTTCGAGCTTAACGGTTACCAAGCCTTAACTTCGCAAACGCAGGATCGAATTGGCGTGTTGAAGGGTGGGCGGGCGTGAGGTTTTGGTATGGCATCTGAGTCTAACCTCGACGCGCGCCTGAATTTTATTCAGCTCGATGAGAAGAGCCGATCGGCGCTCAAGGGATTGAGGCCGTTCCTCCACAAGGAGATGCCGGTCGCTCTCAAGGGCTTCTACGGCCACGTTCGCGCTTTTCCAGAGACCCGTGTCCATTTTCGCGATGACCGGCATATGGACGCCGCGTCAGCCCGCCAGGAATCGCACTGGGCGGCGATCGCCACCGCTCAATTCGATTCAAACTATGACAAGGCCGCTCGCAGCATCGGCGCGACACACCAGAAGATCGGATTGGAGCCGCGCTGGTATATCGGCGGCTACGCCGTGGTGCTGGATCATCTGATCAAGGCCATCGTCGCCGAGAACTGGCCCAAGGGACTGCTGGGCGGCAGGTCGGGCGCCGCCGAGCGGGTCGGCGAGGCCATTGGCAGCCTGGTCAAGGCCACCTTGCTGGATATGGATCTGGCGCTCACCGCCTATATCGACCAGGCCGAAGCGGGCCGCGAACGGGACGCCGAAGCGATCGCCTTGTCGGCCGAGGCCCAATCGAGGATCGTCGATGGGCTCGCCAACGCCCTGGGCAAGCTGTCCGGCGGCGACCTGACGGCCGAGGTGCCGGGCCCGGTGGCGCCTGAATACGAGATCCTGCGCGCCGACTTCAATTCGGCCATGGCGGCCCTTCGCGAGGCCATGTCGGCGGTCGTCGCCAACGCCGATAGCATCCGCGACGGCGCCGACGAAATCGCCCAGGCCTCGGACGATCTTTCCCGCCGCACCGAACAGCAGGCCGCGAGCCTGGAAGAGACCGCCGCGGCCCTCGATCAGCTTACCAACACGGTCAAGAAATCCGCCGACGGCGCCCGCCAGGCCAGCGCCGTGGTCGACGAGGCCAAGGGCGAGGCCGAACATAGTGGTGAAGTGGTGCGGCAGGCTGTCGCAGCGATGGGGGAAATCGAGCGGTCTTCCCATCAGATCAGCCAGATCATCGGGGTGATCGACGAGATCGCCTTCCAGACAAATCTACTCGCCCTGAACGCTGGCGTAGAGGCCGCGCGGGCCGGGGAGGCGGGGCGAGGCTTCGCCGTGGTGGCTCAGGAAGTGCGCGCCCTGGCCCAACGTTCCGCAGGGGCGGCCAAGGAAATCAAGGGCTTGATCTCGTCCAGCTCGGCTCAGGTCGGCACGGGCGTGACTCTGGTTGGTCAGACGGGCGACGCCTTGCAGCGGATCGTCAACAAGGTCGCGGAGATCGACGCCCTGGTCTCGGACATCTCCGGATCGGCTCAGGAACAGGCCACTGGCCTCGCCCAGGTCAATATCGCCGTTAACCAGATGGATCAGGTTACGCAGCAGAATGCGGCCATGGTCGAAGAATCCACCGCAGCCACTCACAGCCTGCGCGGCGAAGCCGCCGAACTGATCAGACTGGTCAGCGGCTTTCGTATCGGCGCGCCGCCCCGGGGCGAGCAGCCGGTTCACAGCCCGCGCGCACCCGCGCACCGCGCCTCGGCGCCGGCGCTCAAGGCCATGGGCGGACGCGGCGTTTCCGCCGCCCGCAAACCGGACGTCGGTCCGCAGTCGACCGAGTGGGAGGAGTTCTGAGTATGTCAGACGTCGAAGACATGGCGATCGAGAGCCTGGCGCTCGCGCCGGTCCTGGACCTCAAGGCCGCCGCGCCCCTGAAGGCGGCGCTGCTTGAGCGCCGCGGCCATCCGCTGGAACTGGACGCCGCCGATGTGCAGCGTCTCGGCGGTCTTTGCCTCCAGGTTCTTCTCGCCGCGGGCGCCGCTTGGCGCGCCGACGGTGTTCCGATGCGGATTGGACCTCGGTCCGACGCTTTCCTAGACGCGCTTCGCCTGTTCGGCGGCGAAAACGCCTTCTCTTTCCAACCCGAGGGAGCTTCCCTGTGAGCCGCACCATCCTAACCGTCGATGACTCGCGGACTATGCGTGACATGTTGCGCCTAGCCCTGGTGAAAGCCGGCTTCGACGTCGTAGAGGCCGTTGACGGTCTTCACGGCCTCGAGGTTCTTGGCGGCGTCGATCCCGACGTCATCATCACCGACATCAACATGCCCAACCTCGATGGCTTCGGCTTCATCGAGGCGGTGCGTGAAGGTGAGCGTCACCGCGCCACCCCGATCCTGGTGCTGACCACCGAAAGCGATCCGGAAAAGAAGAGCCGCGCCCGTCAGGCGGGGGCCACCGGATGGATCGTCAAGCCGTTCCATCCCGACAAGCTCGTCGAAGCCATTCGCCGCGTCGCTGCTTAATCCTTAGATACCGAGGCGCCACTCGCCATGGACGAACTTGAAGAGATCAAGGTCACATTCTTTCAGGAATGCGACGAATTGCTCGCGGACCTTGAGAACGGGCTGCTGGCGATGCAGTCGGGCGACTCCGACGGGGAGACGATCAACGCCGTCTTCCGCGCCGTCCACTCGATCAAGGGGGGCGCCGGCGCGTTCGGGCTCGATCCGTTGGTGCGCTTCGCCCATGTGTTCGAGACCCTGCTCGACGGGGTGCGCAGCCATAAGATCGACGTGACCGTCGAGTTGGTTCGCGAGCTGCTGCGCGCCGCCGACGTCCTGGCTGATCACGTGCAGGCCGCGCGCACCGACGGCGTCGTCGATGAAGCCGCCTCGGCTGACATGGCGGCCGTTCTGGCGGCCCTGACCGCCTCGGGCGGCCGTATCGCTCCCGTGGGCGGTGTGGCTCCGCCGCCTGCGCCGGTCGTGACGCCGGACGATGAGATCGGCTCCAGCTTCAAGCCCATGGCCATCATGAGTCTGGCCAATTTCGACGAGCCCGCCGAGCTTCCCTCCCTGGGCGGCGGCGCCTGGACGGTCACCTTCCGTCCCAAGACCGAGCTCTATCGCAACGCCAACGATCCGCTGCTGCTACTGCGCGAGTTGGAGCGCCTGGGCCCGATCACGGTCGCCATCAACGACGAGACCCTGCCGTCCCTTAGTGAAATGGATCCGGAAGCCGCCTATCTGGCCTTCACCGTGACCCTGGATGCGCCAGTCACCGAAGCGCAGATCCAGGAAGTCTTTGAATTCGTCGAAGGCGATTGCGACGTCGAAATCACCGGCGGCCCCGCGCCCGCCGAGGCGCCGGCCCTGGACATCGCGGCCCTGCTGGCCGCGGCCGAGACTGCTCAGATCGAGATGGCCCCGCCCGTGGCCGAGCCGGTCGTGGCCCCGCCAGTCGCCGTGGCGCCGCCGCCCGTGATCGAGCCGGTCGCCGAACCTGTCGCGCCACCGGCGCCGGCGTCGGTGGCCATCGAGGCTCATCCGGAGCCCGCCCCTGAATTCACCGGCGTGCTCGCCTCGGCCATCAAGACGCCCCAGCCCAAGGCCCCGCCGGCCAACGAGCCGGTCGCCAACGCTCAGGCCACCATCCGCGTGGACCCGGAGCGGATCGACCGTCTGATCGACCTCGTCGGCGAGTTGGTGATCAACCAGGCCATGCTGGCGCAACGGGTGATCGAATCCGGCCTTGCCTCCTCGTCGAGCGTGGCGCTTGGCCTGGACGAACTCGAACAACTGACCCGGCAGATCCAGGACGGCGTCATGGCCATCCGCGCCCAGCCGGTGAAGTCGGTGTTCCAGCGCATGCCTCGCCTGGTGCGGGAAGTCGCCAACATGACCGGCAAGTCGGTCCGTCTGGTGACCGAGGGTGAATCCACCGAGGTGGACAAGACCGTCATCGAGCGCCTGGGCGAGCCGATCACCCACATGCTGCGCAACGCCATCGACCACGGGCTGGAAACCCCGGACGAGCGGCGCGCGGCGGGCAAGCCCATCGAAGGCACCGTGCGTCTGGCGGCCCTGCATCGGGGCGGCCGGATCGTGATCGAGGTCGGCGACGACGGCCGCGGCATCAACCGCAAGCGCGTCTATGCCATCGCGGTCGAGAAGGAACTGATCGCCCCCGACGCCGTCCTGAGCGACGAGGAGATCGACAACCTGATCTTCCTGCCCGGCTTCTCCACCGCCAGCACGGTCTCGGACATTTCCGGCCGCGGCGTGGGCATGGATGTGGTGCGGCGGAGCGTTCAGGCCCTGGGCGGCCGGATCTCCATCAGCTCCAAGCCTGGCGAAGGCTCGGTCTTCACCCTCAGCCTGCCCCTGACCCTCGCGGTCCTGGACGGGATGGTGGTGGACGTGGCCGGCCAGACCCTGGTCATCCCCCTGACGGCGATCGTCGAAAGCCTGCGGCCCAAGGCGGAAGAGGTGAAGGGCCTGGGACCCCAGGGCGCCGTCCTGTCGGTTCGCGACAGCTTTGTGCCCTTAGTGGATATCGCCAACGCCCTGGGCTTCCGCTCCGATAAGCGCGCGCCGCATGAAGGCGTGGTGCTGTTGATCGAGGCTGAGGATGGCGGTCGCGCCGCCCTGGTCGCCGATGCGATCCAAGGTCAGCGCCAGGTCGTCATCAAGAGCCTGGAATCCAACTACCGTCAGGTCGAGGGCATCGCCGCCGCCACCATTCTGGGCGATGGCCGCGTGGCCTTGATCGTAGATGTCGACGCCCTGGTGGCCATGCGCCGGCGCGACAACACCCGTCCCACTGAACCGACGCTTTTTGCAGCGGAATAGACCGATGACCGAACCGAACATGAATCTGCTGGATCGCCGCGAGCTGATCTCCTTCCGTATCGGGGAGCAGGAATTCTGCGTGGACATCATGGCCGTGCGGGAGATCCGCGGCTGGACCCCCGCGACGCCTCTGCCCCAATCGCCGCCCTATATCTGCGGCGTGATCAACCTGCGCGGCGCGGTGCTGCCGATCATGGATCTGAGCGCCCGGCTTGGTTTCGCCACCGCCGTGACCTCGGCCCGCAGCGTGATCATCGTGGTCAAGGTGGGCGAGCGCATGATCGGCCTGCTGGTCGATGCGGTGTCCGATATCCTGATGATCACCGACGACATGCTGCAGGTGGCGCCTGACGTGGCCTGTGACCGGGTTCGCAGCTTCGTTCGCGGCCTGATCTCCATCGACAGCCGCATGATCAGTCTGATCGCCCTGGACCGTCTGCTCCCCGAGCTGGAGCAAATGGCGGCATGACCCTGGCGTCGCGATCAATGGCGGAGGCGCGCGGCGCGGGGACCGTGGTGCAGGGGGAATTCCCCTTCACCAACGAGGACTTCACCCGCATCGCCGCCCTGCTGTACGAAACCTCGGGCATCAGCCTGCCGGACACCAAGGCCACCTTGGTCTATTCCCGGCTGGCCAAGCGCCTGCGGATCCTCGGCATTGGCAGTTTCCGCGAATATTACGCGCTGGTCGCCAGCCCCGATGGGGTGGATGAGCGCAACAATATGCTGCGGGCCCTGACCACCAACGTCACGCGGTTCTTCCGCGAGCCGCACCACTTCGACCATGTGCTGCAGAATGTGATCGAGCCGGCCATCGACTCGGTGCGCAAGGGCGCGCGCCTGCGGATCTGGTCGGCGGGCTGCTCCACGGGGCAGGAGCCCTATTCCCTGGCCCTGACCATCCTGTCCGCGCTGCCGGAAGCGCCGAACCACGACGTGAAGATCCTGGCCACCGACATCGACACCAATGTGCTCGCGACGGGCCGGGCGGCCTGCTACGCCGAGGATCTGGTGGAAGCCATCCCGACCGCGGTGCGTTCGCGCTGGATGGAACGTGATCCCGAGGATTCCCGCGGCTGGCGGATGGGGGAGGCGGCGCGTTCGCTGGTGTCCTTCCGCGAGCTGAACCTGATGACTGAATGGCCGATGAAGGGCCAGTTCCAGGCCATCTTCTGCCGTAACGTCGTGATCTATTTCGATGAGCCGACCCAGGAGCGGATCTTCACCCGCTTCGGCGAACGCCTGATCAAGGGCGGACGGCTCTATGTCGGCCATTCCGAGCGCGTGGGCGTTCCCGGTTTCGAAACCGATGGCCTTACCAGTTACCGCTTCGTCGGAGGGCGTTGAGCCATGAGCGCCATCCGCGTACTTGTTGTCGATGACTCCGCCACCATGCGGGGCCTGATCAGCGCCGCCCTGCGCCGTGATCCCGATATCGAGGTGATCGGCACCGCCGGCGATCCGATCGAGGCCCGGGCCGCCATCAAGGCGCTCAATCCCGATGTCATCACCCTCGACATCGAGATGCCCAATATGAACGGGCTCGAATTCCTCGAGAAGATCATGCGCCTGCGGCCGATGCCGGTGGTGATGGTTTCGACCCTGACCTCGGCCGGCGCCGAGGCGACCCTGCAGGCGCTGGAAATCGGCGCGGTCGATTGTGTCGCCAAGCCGGCCAGCGTCTCCGCGCCCGACGCCTTCGCCGAACTGATCATGAAGGTGAAGTCCGCGGCCCGTTCCGCCGTGCGCCCGCGCACCACCGTCGCCGCCTCGCCGCGCCGTGTCGGCTATCGCAGCACCGGCGCCCTGGTCGCCATCGGATCGTCCACCGGCGGGGTCGAAGCCCTGCTGTCGATCCTGACCCGCTTCCCCGAAGGGTGTCCGCCCACCGTGGTCACCCAGCACATGCCGGCCACCTTCACCAAGAGCTTCGCCGCGCGGCTGGACCGCGCCAGCGGCGCCACGGTGGAAGAAGCCTATGACGGCGCGCCCCTGGAACCAGGCCGCATCTATGTGGCCCCCGGCGGGTCCGCGCACCTGGAGGTGGTCCGGTCCGGCGGCCTGCGCTGCCGCCTGCGTGAAGGTGATCCCGTCAGCGGACACCGTCCCTCGGTCGACGTGCTGTTCAAGTCGGTGGCCGACACGGTCGGGGCCGCCGCTCTTGGCGTGATCCTGACCGGCATGGGTCGCGACGGCGCTCAGGGCCTCCTGGCCATGCGCAACGCCGGCGCGCGCACCCTGGGTCAGGACGAGTCGACCTGCGTTGTTTACGGCATGCCTCGCGCGGCCTTTGAAATCGGCGCCGTCGAGCGTCAACTCCCTCTATCGGCAATGGGCGAGGCGATCCTCGACCAATGCTCTAACCTGCACTGAGACCGCCATGCCCGCAGCATCCGCGCTCCAAGTTCTTGTTGTCGATGACCAGCTCACCATTCGCTCCCTGGTGCGCAATGGTTTGCAGCAGATCGGGGTCGTCAACACGCGTGAAGCCGTCGATGGCGAGGACGCCCTGCGCGCCTTGATCACCAAGCCGGCTCACCTGGTCATTTCCGATTTCAACATGCCCAAGCTCGATGGCCTGGGTCTGTTGCGGGCGATCCGCGCCCATCCTCCCCTGCGCCAGACAGCTTTCATCATGCTGACCGGGCGGGCGGACAAGGATCTGGTGGATCGCGCGGCCCAGTTCGGCGTGAATAACTACCTCGTGAAGCCATTCACCGTCGTCACCCTTCGAGAAAAGATCGAAGAGGTATTTGGGGCGCTCACATGAACCCATCGCATTTTCGCGCCCAACACGACGAAGACCCCGCCAACACCCGCAAGATCGCGGTGATCCAGGGCGAATATCGCGTCATTGATGATCCGAACGTGGTGCTGACCACGGTGCTGGGCTCCTGTGTCGCGGCCTGTATCCGCGACCCAGTGGCCGGGATCGGCGGGATGAACCATTTCCTGCTGGCCAATTCGCAGGACAGCAAGACCGGCTCTGATCAGGTTCGCTATGGCGCCTACGCCATGGAATTGCTGATCAACGACCTCTTGAAGCGCGGCGCGCGCCGGGATCGGCTTGAGGCCAAGCTGTTCGGGGGCGCCAAGCTGTTCGACACCCTGCAGGATATCGGTGACAGCAACGCCAGCTTCGCCGAGCAGTTCATGAGGGACGAAGGCATTCCCATGACGGGGAGCAGCCTGCGCGGCCGTAGCGCCCGCCGCGTGGAGTTCTGGCCGGTGAGCGGCCGGATCCGGCAACGGATGGTGGAGGATCGGTCGGTGGCCGAACAGGAAACGCGTCTGGTCCGGCGCGCTCCGGCTCCGGTGGACACGGGTGCGGTGGAGCTGTTTTGATCAACGCCATGGCCCAATCGAGACAAACGAGCAGTACGGAAGCGGATGCCACCATGGCCGACTTGAGCGTCTTTGAACTCGCCAACCGGTTGGGCGCGGAGGCTTCGCGGGCGGCCGAGTTCTGCGACGATTGCCAAGAGATGTCGGCCGGCTTCTTCACCGGCAAGGAGCCGACGCCGGATCTGATCGCCCGCGCCCAGGACCTGGACCGTCTGACCCAGCAGCTTCGGGCGATCGCCACGGCGCTGCATAGCCTGGCGGGGCAGGCCTGTCCGGACTGGCGCGTCGCCGGCGCCAAGATCACCGAAGGGATCGGCCTGGCCGATCTGGCCGACCGCCTGGACGGAGGCGAACGGACTTCTCCCGACCATCTGCGCGCCCCGGCCGGCGATATGGAAATGTTCTAGGGCCCGGGGCATGGCTAACACCCCACGGCCGCCCCCGAACGCCCGGATCAATCTGGACAAGCTCAATGTGCTGCTGGTTGACGACAATCAGCAGTCCTTGGACATTCTGAGTCAGGTTCTGTCCGGGTTCGGCGTCCGGTCGATGCACAAATGCGATAGCGGCGAGGAGGCTCTGAAGCTCGTCCAGCGCATGTCCTTCGACTTCATCATGACCGACGGCAGCATGCCGGGCATGGATGGCTACGAGTTGACCCAGGCCATCCGCCGCCTGCAAGGACAGCCCAACGCCTATGTGCCGATCCTGCTGGTGACCGGCCACGCGCGGCAATCCCAGGTGTTCAAGGCGCGGGACTGCGGCGCCAATTTTGTTGTCGCCAAGCCCATTACCCCCAGGGTTCTGCTCGACCGCATCTTCTGGGTCGCCAAGGAAGATCGTATGTTCGTGGAGACCGACACCTATGTCGGCCCCGACCGTCGTTTCAAACGTGAGGGTCCGCCGGCTGGGGTGACGGGCCGGCGCAAGGACGACCTGACAACTGAACTTGGCACCGCGACCACCCCGAACCTGTCCCAGGATCAGATCGACGGTTTGGTCAAACCCATGAAGGTGAACATATGAGCGACGTCCGTATGTTTCGCGTGCCGAACAAGCTGGGCGAAAAGATCCTCAAGACCGGTGGCCGTCGCGCGGTAGAACTGTTGGCCGACGCCGATCAGGTCATGCTGGATCTGCGCGAGCCCTGCCTCGCCGACATCTCCTCCCTGATCTCGGATATCAACGCCCGCTATGGCAAGGCCAATCGCAGGGGCGACGAGGATTTCAAGGATCTCTACGAGCTTTCGGCCAGGATCATCGATATCTCCGCTCCCGTGGCGGACCTGCAGATCGATCGCGCGGCCTTTTTCCTGTGTGAACTGGTGGACCGCTGTTCCGGTCAGGAAAAATGGGACTGGCCCTCGGTGGACGTGCACCTGGACGCCCTGTTGCTGCTGCGCCTGGACGCCGGCAACCTGCCCGCCGCCGCCCGGGAAAAGATCTTCGACGGTCTGAAGAAGATCAACGAGCGCCTGCCGTCCCTGGCCACCTCCGAGGCGGCCAGGGAAGACTCCGCCGGCGAATCCTAACCACCCTGGCCTCACCCATCGCGCACGCTCCCTGACTAGCGAAGCGCCGTCCCGACCTTCGCCCCTGGGGTCTGACGCCCCACGGAGGGGACGATGCCGCCGGCGGGCGCGGGGA
>JARLIP010000192.1 GCA_031291685.1 Caulobacteraceae bacterium
CCGCCGGCGAGAGCGTCCGCGTCCCCGCCGAGCGCCTCGACGAGCTGATGGACCGGGTCGGTGAGCTGGTCATCGCCCAGTCCCGCCTGCGACAGCTGGCCCAGGCCACCCAGGACCTGGCCTTGCGATCCGTCTCCGAGGAGATCGAGCGCCTCTCCAGCGAACTGCGCGACACCACCATGGTCCTGCGCATGGTCCCCGTCGGAACCCTGTTCGGCCGCTTCCGCCGCCTGGTCCACGACCTGGGCCGCGACACCGGAAAGTCCATCGAGCTGATCTGCGAGGGTGAATCCACCGAGGTCGACAAGACCGTCGCCGAGCGCCTGGCCGATCCCCTGGTCCACCTGGTGCGCAACGCCGCCGACCACGGCCTGGAGACCCCGGAGCAACGCCGGGCCGCCGGCAAGCCCGAGACCGGCCAGATGCGACTGTCCGCCCGCCAGTCCGGCGGCGAGGTCATCATCACCGTCAAGGACGACGGCAGGGGCATCGACCGCGAGCGCGTCCGCGCCCGGGCCGAGTCCCAAGGCCTGCTCGAGCCCGGAGCCCAGGTCAGCGACAGCGAGCTGCTGATGATGATCTTCCAGCCCGGCTTCTCCACCGCAGCCCAGATCACCAGCCTCTCCGGACGCGGCGTCGGCATGGACGAGCTCAAGCGCACCATCGAGGCCCTGCGCGGCTCCATCGACGTGGTCAGCAAACCCGGCGAAGGCTCCGAGTTCTCCCTGCGCATCCCCCTGACACTGGCCATCATCGACGGCCTGCTGGTCCGGGTCGGACAGGGCCGATACGTCATCCCCCTGGCCGCCGTCGAGGAGTGCCTGGAGCTGTCCCTGGACGAGGATCTCCGCTCCAGGGGCCGCAGCTTCATCTCCCTGCGCGACAGCCTGGTGCCCTTCCTGCGCCTGCGCGAGCTGTTCCACACCGGAACCCAGCCCGAGCTGCATCAGAAGGTCGTGGTCATCTCCACCGGCGGCGAACGGGTCGGCCTCGTCGTCGACCAGATCGTCGGCGACCACCAGACCGTCGTCAAATCCCTCTCCAAGCTCCACGCCGACGTGGTCACCTTCTCCGGAGCCACCATCCTGGGTGACGGCGGCGTGGCCCTGATCCTCGACGTCGCCCACCTCGTGGCCGCCGGCCAGCGCCAGGAAGCCCAAATGCGAGCCGCCGGATGACCCAGACCGCAAAAGCCCCCTCTTCCCAAGATCGCGACGACAAGGCCACCATCGCCTGGGGTCCCCTCGGACAGATCGAGGTCCTCACCTTCGACCTCCAGGGCGAGACCTTCGCCCTCGAGGCCGCCATGGTTCAGGAAATCCTCGACATGGCCCCAGCCACCGCCGTGCCCAACGCCTCCCCCATCGTCGGCGGCGTCATCAACTTCCGCGGCAAGGTCATCCCCCTGGCCGATCTGCGCCTCGCCTTCGGCATGGCCGCCGACAGCGACACCATCGACAGCCGCATCATCGTCATCGAGATGGAGATCGACGAGGAGCCCACCCTCATCGGACTGCGCACCGACAAGGTCCACGAGGTCACAACCCTCGCCCAGACCGCCGCCGAGCCCCCGCCCTCCGTCGGCATGAGATGGCGCGCCGACTATGTCCGACAACTCGTCAAGCGAAACGGCGAGTTCATCGTACTGCCCAACCTAAACGCCATCTTCGCGCCCAATAGCGACCCCGCCGCTAGCGCGCATCACTGACCTCGCCGGAAGACGGAAACACCATGTATTTCAACGTTATAATAACTTAAGCGCGATCCAGGAAAGCTCAAAAATGTCGCTTCTGACCCGGTTTCGGAAATCCTCTCGCCCGCACACGGCGGTTGTGGAGATCCGCCGACTTTCCCAGTCCCTCGCCAGCGGAGGCCTGTCGAATCGCGCCGACGCCTCCAAGGCGACCGGCGAGGCCCAGGAACTGCTGGTCGCGGTCAATGAGCTGCTCGACGCCGTCGTTCGGCCCTACGAAGCGCTCGCCGAAGACGTGGCCCGCATGTCCATGGAACACGACCGGGGCGACATCGACGTCTTCGTGCCCCTCGACAAGCACCGCGGCGACTTCGCCGTCTTGGCCAAGGGCGTCAACGACATGGTGGCCGGCCACATCGCGGTGAAGAAGAAGGCCATGGCCTGCGTCAAGGCCCTCGGCGAGGGTGATTTTGAAGCGCCCCTCGAGACGTTCCCCGGCAAGAAGGTCTTCATCAACGACACCATCGAGACCTTGCGGGGCAACCTGAAGGGCCTGATAGCCGAGATGAACCTGATGTCGACCGAGCACGACAAGGGCGACATCGACGTCTTCGTGCCGGTCGGGAAATTCCGCGGCGACTTCGCCGTCATGGCCAAGGGCGTCAACGACATGGTCGCCGGCCACATCGCGGTGAAGAAGAAGGCCATGGCCTGCGTCAAGGCCCTCGGCGAGGGCGACTTTGAAGCGCCGCTCGAGTCCTTCCCCGGCAAGAAGGTCTTCATCAACGAAACCATCGAAACCTTGCGGGCCAATCTAAAAGCAATCACGTCCGAGATCCAGGGCCTGATTGTCGCAGCCACAGCGGGTAGATTGAGCGAACGCGGAGACGCTGAACATTTTGTCGGAGACTTCAAGCGTTTGGTTTCAGGGATCAACGGGATGCTCGACGCGATCATATTGCCGATCGCCGAAGGCAACCGCGTCCTAAACCTGGTTAGCACCGGTGATCTTACGGAGTCCGTCGACATCCAATGCGAGGGTGACCATCAACGCATGAAGGCGGCGATCAACATCTTGATCGAGAACCTTTCAGGATTCGCCTCCAACGTCGGGGAGGCCGCGGACCTGGTCGCGTCCGGCAGTGAGGAGCTGTCGTCCAACTCCGAACAGCTGTCCCAGGGCGCCACCGAGCAGGCCGCCTCCGCCGAAGAGGCCTCGGCCTCGATGGAGCAGATGGCCGCCAACATCAAACAGAACGCCGAGAACGCCGCCCAGACCGAGAAGATCGCCCGGCAGTCCTCCAAGGACGCCGAGGCCAGCGGGGTGGCGGTGCGCCAGGCCGTCAGCGCCATGCAGACCATCGCCGAGAAGATCGGCATCGTCCAGGAAATCGCCCGGCAGACCGACCTGCTGGCCCTGAACGCCGCCGTGGAAGCCGCCCGGGCCGGGGAGCACGGCAAGGGCTTCGCCGTGGTCGCCTCCGAGGTGCGCAAGCTGGCCGAACGCAGCCAGACCGCCGCCGCCGAGATCAGCTCGGTGTCAACTTCAACGGTCAAGGCGGCCGAGGAAGCCGGCGAGATGCTGACCCGTCTGGTGCCCGACATCCGCAAGACCGCCGAACTGATCTCGGAAATCAGCGCCGCCTGCCGCGAGCAGGACATCGGCGCCTCCCAGATCAACGAAGCCATCCAGCAGCTGGACAAGGTCACCCAGCTCAACGCCGGCGCCTCCGAGGAAATGTCCGCCACCTCCGAGGAACTCGCCGCCCAGGCCGAGGAGCTCCAGGCCTCCATCGCCTTCTTCCGCCTGGAGGCCAACAGCCACGCCCCCACCGCCAGGACCCCGGCGCGTGCAACGGCCCCACGCGCCGCCGGCAAGCCAGCACCCGCTAGAAAAGCGCCGCCGGCGCCAACGTCCCGTCACACGGTCAAGGCCCAGCAGGCTCGGGTCTCGGGCTTCGCCCTCGACCTCGGCGCCGGCGGCCCTGACGCCGAAGACGCCAACTTCGCCCAATCCGCCTGAGCCATTCCCCGCAAAGCAGAACGTTTTGCGCCGTCGGAGACAAGAGTATGCGTATCACCATCAAGCTAAAGCTGGCCTTGGCCTTCGGGCTGATCATCGCCCTGCTGCTGGGCGCCGCGGCCTTCAGCGTCTCGGGCCTCGCGAACCTCAACAACGGCTTGACCGAGATGGTGCAGGGCCCGGTGGCGCGGATCATCACCGCCACCACGGTCCGCTCCACCCTGATGGAGATCATCGGCGCCGAAAAGAGCCTGATCCTGGAGAACGACGCCCAGAAGATGCAGGCCTTCGACGCCGAGCTGTCCCACGCCGTGGCCGACATGGACGGCCTGATCAGCGAGGGCGAGAAGAACGCCTCCACGGAAGAGAAGAGCAAGTACGACGCCCTCAAGTCCACCTGGGACAACTTCAAGACCCAGGACGCCAAGCTGCGGGAACTGGCTCTCGACAACAAGGACAACGAGGCGCGGGACCTGTCTCACGGCGCCCTGCGCCAGCTGGCCGCCGACGCCACCAAGACCACTCAGGAACTGATGGCGGTGACCCAGGCGGAGATGAAGGAACGCCAGGCCGCGTCCGCCCAGACCTATGCCTCGATCCGCAATGGACTGATCATCGCGGTCGCCGCCGCCCTGATCTTCGCCGTGGGCGCGGCGGTGTGGATCTCGATGAACATCGCGCGGGGCCTGGGCCGGATGATGACCGTGGCCAACGCCGTGGCCATCGGCGACCTCAACCAGAAGGTCGAGATCAAGACCAATGACGAGATCAAGGACCTGGTCGAAACCTTCAACGGCATGACCGACAACCTGCGGGCCACCGCGGCCCTGGCGGATCAGGTGGCCGACGGCGACCTGTCCGTCCAGGCCAAGCCCCTGTCGGACAAGGACACTCTCGGCCTGGCCCTGCAGCGCATGGTCGAGAACCTGCGCGCCACCGCCAAGCTGGCCGATCAGGTGGCCGATGGCGACCTCATGGTTCAGCCCCAGCCCCTGTCGGACAAGGATGTGATGGGCCTGGCCCTGGAGCGGATGGTCGAGCGCCTGCGCGGCGTGGTCGCCGACGCCAGCGCCGCCGCCGACAATGTCTCCTCCGGCAGTCAGGAAATGTCCGCCAGCTCCGAGCAGCTGTCCCAGGGCGCCACCGAGCAGG
>JARLIP010000193.1 GCA_031291685.1 Caulobacteraceae bacterium
CTGATGCGTCTGTGATGCAGTCATCCTTCGTCTCCAAAGTGAGTGGGTTCAACGACCTCACTCTGGCAAACAGTGATGGGCGCTATCCACCCCCATGGAATCTTCGACTCGTCGCTTCGCGCCGGCTCAGGATGACGTAGTCCCATAGCTTTCAATATATTACGTCATCCTGAGCCGCGCTCGTAAGAGCGCGAGTCGAAGGACGCACGAATTACGCAGCGCGGCTCAGTGTGGGGATTGCCGGGCGCCCGCGCCAGGGGCTTTAAGGCGGTGGCAATCTTGATCGACCAAGGCTGACGACCACGCGACCCCGGGCGCCGCTGGAGATCCACATGCCGATCCGCCGCGCCGTCCAGCTAGCCGCCGGCCTGGTCATCCTCGCCGCCGTCGGGTTCTGGATCGCCCTGGCGGTGCGGGGGGCCATGGCGCGGCGCACCCTGATCGTCGAGCCGATCCAGGTTCAGGCGGGCAGCCTTCAGGGGATCAGCGGCGTCGATGGCGCGGGACTCGCCCGGACCCTTGCCGCCCGGCTTGAGGCCCTGCAAACCGAGGCCGAGCCGCAGCCGGGCGAACCGGGATGGAGCCGGATCAAGACGGGGGCTGGCGGGGGCCTGGGCCAGACGGATCACCTGTTCGGCGAGATCGCGGCCTCACCTCAAGGACCCGTCCTGCGCCTGCGGATCAATCAGGATCAGGCGATCACCACCGCCCTGGCCGCCAGCACACCCCAGGCCATCGCCGATCGCGGGGCCGAGCTGGTGTTCGCCCACGCCCGCCCCATCGCCTATGCCAGCCGCCTGGCCCATGCCGGCCGCATCAATGAGGCCCTGCCCCGCTTCGCCGCCCTCAGCCAGACGGGCGCCCCCGCCGCCCGGGCCGCCGCCAACCGGGCCTGGGCCTCGGCCCTGGGGGGCGGACTTGGGGATTTCGCCGGCTATATGCGCCGTCAGCGGGAGGCCCTGGCCCTGGAGCCCGCCGATCCCGTCACCTATCTGGCCCTGGCCCAGGGGGACTATGTGCTGGGCCACGACCAGGCGGCCCTGGACGACCTGACCATCGCCCTTGGCCGGGGCCCGGGTCTTGGCCCCCTGCGCCTGCCCGCCGAGTGGTTCGCCCCGGCGGCGACCCGGGCGGTGCTGGCCCGCTGGCGGGGGGATTTTCGCGCCGCCGCCAAGGCCAGCTGGGCTGGGCCGAGGGGGCCGGTCAGCGACCTCTATCTCGCTGGCGATCTGGCCCAGGGCCACGACCCAAGGGGCGCCCTGGCCATGCTGGACCATCCCACGGCGGGCCCCGCCGGGGCCGAAAGCCTGGCCGGCTCGATCCCCATCGTGCTGGCCGCCCGCGCCCGGGCCCTGGTCGCCCTGGATCTGGGTCGGCCGGGCGAGGCGGCGAAGATCCTGGGAGATCTCGAACAGACCCCGCTTGCCCCCGGCGCCGCCAACACCCGCCCGGTTTTGACACGCCCCTATCTGGCCCTGGCCAAGGCCCGCCTGGGGCAGGCGACCGCCGCCAAGGCCCTGATCGAGGCGACCCCGGACGACTGCTACACCTGCCTGAGGGTGCGGGGGATCATGGCCCTGGAGCAGGGCGATTTCGCCGCCGCCCAGGCCTGGCTGAACCAGGCGGTGGGTCAGGGGCCGAGGCTGGCCTTCGCCCATGCGGACCTGGGCGCCCTGAGCCTGGCCCAGGGAGACGCCCCGGCGGCCCTGGTCCATCTGCGCCGCGCCCACGCCCTGTCGCCCCACTATGCCGACGCCCTGGCGCTGATGGGCGAGGCCCTGACGCGGCAGGGCAAGGCCAGGGCCGCCGCCCGCTGGTTCGCCAGGGCGGATCGCGAGGCGCCCCGATGGGGCCGCAACCACCTGCGCTGGGGTCAGGCTCTGCTGGCCGCCCACGATCCTGAGGGCGCCAGGCGGCAGTTTGATCTGGCCGCCGCCCTGGAGCTCGATCCCGCGGGCCGGCGCGCCCTGGAGGCGGCGCGGCGATGAGGGCGATCACGACCCTGTTCGCCGTTCTGCTGACGCTCGCCGCCTGTTCCCCCCGGGATAACCCGCCCCAGCCCCGGCGGGACGGCGACTGGGCGGAAAGCTGGATGACCAGCCCGCAGCCGCCGCGGGAGGCGCCCATGGACCTGGCCGACCAGACCGTGCGCCAGGTGGTGCGGGTTGGGCTTGGGGCCAGGCGGGCGCGCATCCGGATCAGCAACACCTTTGGCCGGGGCGTGCTTGAGCTGGGCGCGGCCCACCTGGCCCTGTCCGATGGCGGAGCCCGCATCCAGGCGGGGAGCGACCGGCCCCTGACCTTCGGCGGCCGGCCCGGCCTGACCCTGGCCGTGGGCGAAAGCCGCCTGAGCGATCCCGTGGACCTGGATATCGCCCCCCTCGGCCACCTGACAGTGAGCCTCTATGTGAAGGCCGCCAGGGGCGCTTCCGAGCACAGCATGGGCCTTTCGACGGCCTATCTGGTTTCCGGAAACGCCGTGGGCGCGGCGGACCTGCCGGGGGCGTCGCGCACCACCCGGCGGCTGTTACTGTCGGGGGTGGAGGCGCCGGCGCCGGCCAGGGCCCGGGTGGTGGTGGCCCTGGGTGACTCGATCACCGACGGCAAGGGCTCGGACCCGGACGCCGAGCATCGCTGGATCGACCGGCTGGCTGACCGGCTGACAGCGCGGACCGGGGGGCGTCCGGTGGCCCTGCTCAATGCGGGCATCGCCGGCAACCGGCTGCTGCACGAGGGAATCGGCCCCAGCGCCCTGGCCCGTTTCGACCGGGATGTCCTGGGCCAGGCCGGCGTCAGCGACCTGATCCTGTTCGAGGGGATCAACGATATCGGCCTGCCCGCCCTGATCGGCCGCCTGGACCAGAGGGTGGGGCCCCAGGATCTGATCGGCGCCTATCAGGGCCTGATCCGCCGCGCCCACGCCCGGGGCCTGAGGGTGATCGGGGTGACCCTGGCGCCCTGCGGCCCCAATCCTGAATCGCCGGGCTATGCGTCCCCGCGCAACGCCGCCCTGCGCCAGGCGGTCAATCAGTGGATCCGGACCAGCGGCGCCTTCGATGCGGTGATCGACGCCGACGCGGCCCTGCGCGATCCAGCCGACCCCGGCCGCCTGCGCCCCGCCTATGACAGCGGCGACCACCTGCATCCCAATCAGGCGGGCTACGAGGCCCTGGCCCAGGCGGTGGACCTGAGGATTTTCGACTAGGCCCCCCTCGTCCTCATCACCGCGCCTGTCGCGGTGATGAGGACGCGCAATACCGGCGGCCATCGAGCTTGACCGTGAAAGTCCATCATTCCCTCCGTCATCCCCGGCACACAGTGCCGGGGATCCATGCCGTTCAGCCGACGCCGCGACGGGCTTTCAGACTGAATCCCACGCACGATGACCCGATCTCGTTCACGGCATGGATCGCCGCAAGCGGCGATGACGGGCAAGTTGGCTCCAACGGTCAAACCATCAGCGCCCTCGGCGCACCCCCGAAAATCACCGCCCCCACCGCGCGTTCAGCCAGCGGCGGGCCGGCTGCTCGATCCCGTAGAAGCTGACCAGGGCGCAGAGGACGGCGCCGGCCAGCAGGACCGGCTCCGGCGCCCGGCCGATCAGGCGGAAGAAGGGATGCTGCCAAAGATAGAGGGAAAAGGACCACAGGCCGATCCGCGCCAGCACCGGGTGGGACAGGGCGCGCAGGATCGCGCCCGGGGCGTGGTCCAGGCTGGCCACGGCCAGGGCGAGGCACAGGGTCCCCAGGCTGTATTTGATGACGTCCGGGACCACGGCGGCGTTCAGGGCCACGCCCACCAGCCCCAGGGCCACGGGCGCCCAGCGGGGCCAGGCGGCGGCGATGCGCTCCCCCCGCAGGACCAGGAAGACGGCGCCGGCCATCAGGATCGAGGCCATCCGCACATCGGTGCGCCAATAGACGGCGTAATAGTCCAGGCCCCGGGCCGACAGCAGGGCGCCTTGGACCACCCCCGCCAGGGCCAGGGCGGCCAGGGCCAGGGTTGGACCCACGATCCCGCGCCGAACCGCCAGGGCCACGCCGGCCAGCAGCAGATAGGCCCATTCCTCCACGCACAGGGACCAGATGTGATCCAGCACCCCCATGTTGTGCACGTGGATGCGGACATAGTTGGCGGTGAAGGTCAGGGCGGCCAGGACGTCCAGGGCCGGGACATGCAAGGCCCCCGGCCCGTGGAACACCACGGCCATGATCAGGACAAAGACGAACAGGGCCGGCCAGACCCGGGCGATCCGCCGGCGCAGGAAGGCGCTTAGGGGAACCCGCTCGACGAACAGCAGCTCGGCCATCAGCCGCCCGCTGAGGACGAAGAACATCTCCACCCCCAGCCGGCCGGTGTTGAACACCCCCAGGGGCGCGAAATGCCCCGCCAGCACCGCCAGGATCGACAACCCCCGCCAACCATCCAGATAGCTCAGTCGCGCGGCGCGCACAGGGGCCACGGCCCGCGCCGCTGGCGCTGAAGCGTCCACCCCATCCCAGGCCGAACCGACCTCCATCCCGCGCCGCGCCTCCATTGAGGGGCGCAGTATTGGGGGTAAGGGGTTGCGGGTTGGTTGAGGGGGAAGTGGTGGAGGGTTCTAGGGCGTTGGGCGATGTTCCCAACTGTGGGTGCGAAAGACGATGAGGCGCCAGCCCGGAGGCGGATGTTCTAAAGAGCGGCGAAGGGTAACGAGCTGTCGTTAGCTGTTATCTCGCCCGGCATTGATGGGTTCGGAGATACATGCTCGTTCTGTCATCGAGCACACGTAGTCGCACTCTCGCTGCGATGTCCGGTTGCCCTTGTCTTTCGGCATAGAGAGCTGCTGCCAGCTTCTGACCTGTATCGTCCGCGATTTCGACATACGGATCATAGTCCTGACCAATAGCCGTCAGACCGAGCTGACTAAATCGACTGGCTTCACTGTAATCGCCCCTGTCTAGAGAAGCCGCCCCCTTTGCATGAAACTCAATGACGCCATCCAGACGACGTTGGTCGCACGAGAGAAGCTGCTTGCGGTTAGGGGTCCGCCCAACATCTGGGGCGCCGAAGCTTGGGGAGGCCACCACCAAAACGGCGAGCGCAGTCCAGAGACCAATTTTTCTGGCCATTTTTCACCGCCCTCCGTTCTCTAGTGAGAGATCTTGCCTCAACGTTATCCTACCGCAATGGGTCGGACGCCATCGCCCCCTGGCTCACATCTGGCGCCCCGGCGCTCGAGCGGCGACGCCGTCTGCGCCCGATGGCGGATGTTGCAAATACCGGTGTAGGGTGGTTAGCCGCTATCAGTACCAATCGCCCTTCGGGCATTGGGCTCCCACACCCCAGCTATTGGTCTTTCCCTTGTCGTCGGTGTCGGACTGTCTGCAGGTCCGCACGGTGCTCGCGAACTGACGGAAGCGCACTAAGTCCTTTTCCAGCCGGCGAGGCGTGGTCACAAGGGTCAATTCGATCTCAGCAGGTTGGTCCGCGGAATATTTCGCACGGCTCCAGAGAACGATGCGATGGCGATCTGGAGACCGGCAAAGCGACCGGCTCGCTCCGAGCAGGGTTATGTCTCCAATATGCTTGCAATTGCGGACGCTGGCGTCGTCCTGGTCGTAATGTAATAGACCTCGATCCTCGGCACGTTCGGTTCAAATCCGCGACTGCTCGACGGGTATCCAACACCCCCACAGGATCGGGGTGGCTCAAAAAAAATGACAGTGCCATGGTCCGAGCCGATCCAATCATCTGGCAGTGGGCAGTAGCTTGTCTGCGCTGGCGCGGTGAACGTGATGGCGTAGCCCACGCTCGCGAACGCCCCTATAGCCGGTTGGGGCTTCATCGGATGCGCAACGGAAGGCAGGCTGGCTAGGGCTGCAATGACGGTGAAAATCATGACCAGTTTAGCAATGCCCAAAATGCAGACGTGATCAACTTCCGCGATGGGTCTTCGCCCCTTGGCTCACGTCCGGAAGCACGGCGCTCGGGCGGCGCCCCCGCCAGCGGCCAGTGACGGATGTTGCAAATGGCGGTGGAGGGGGCGGAGGCGGCGGAGGATAGTTTGCGGCCCAGGCCACTTAGGGCATCTTTGACGGATGACATCACATCCAGTGGTCCAACTCTCGCGCCTTCGCGAAATCGGATGGTCGCTTTGGGATCCGGTTGGGCTCGGTCATGGCGATGGCGGTCTGTGTGCGGACGAGTACGACAGCTATCTGCTTCAAGTCGTTAGCCGGCTAAGGCGCGGCGAAACGCACGACGCCGTCGCCGCCTATCTTGAGGAAATGGAAATCTCCCATTTGGGACTGAGCCGCGCTTTCAACACCGACATGAGAGCCGCGGCCACGGTGGCCGCTATCAGCGATTACCTAATGACCTTTCCTCCGGGACCGTTGAGAGTCCGCTGAGGTTCATCAGCCCTCCTCGGCTCACGTCCGGCAACCCGATACGCGGACGACGACGACGGCGGCGCCGGAGTGAATGGGGGCCTGAGAGTGACCTCAAGCGGCTCCTCTGATCGTCAGCACCAAGCCACCTGCCCCCACTCAGCCCCCCTAAAACCCCCGCAGCTCCGCGAAGGCCTCCAGGGGCTCGCGGCGGGTGCGCAGGGTGTTGATGGGGGCGGTTTCGTCGCGGTGGCCGAGGGCCATGCCGGAGAAGAGCATGTGGTCCCGCGGCAGGTCGATGAACCCGGCGACGGTCTGGGGCAGGCGGGCCCAGAATTCCTGGGCGCAGGTATCCAGGCCGCGCTCCACGGCCAGCAGCATCACCGTCTGCATGAACATGCCCAGATCCGCCCACTGGGGCGGGCCAAGCTTGCGGTCCAGGGTGAAGAACAGGCCCACCGGGGCGCCGAAGAACTCCACGTTCTTGGCCAGTTGACGCAGGCGGGCGGCCTTGTCCTCCCGGGCGATGCCGAGGGTGGCGTAGAGGTCCTCGCCGCAGACGAAGCGGCGGGTGCGGAAGGGGTCCCACAGGTTGGGGGGATAGACGTCGTATTCGGGCTCTTCGCCGCCCGCGGCCATCTTCTGCATGGCGGCGGCCTTCAGCCGCGCCAGGGGCTCGCCGGCCAGGGCGTGGACCCGCCAGGGCTGGAGATTGCCGCCGGAGGGCGCGCGGGCGGCGACCTCCAGGATCTCGCGCACCACCGCGCCGGACACCGGATCGGGCTTGAAGGCGCGCACGGAGATGCGCTGGTCCACGGCTTGGGAGACGTTCATGGGCGGGGTCCTCACGGCGACGCTTTTGGGCAGGCGACACAGGCTTTCGACCTCGCTAGCATCCGGTCGCTGCGTCAATGCAAGAGATTAGGGCGACAGCCTGAGCCCCGGGGGATCGTGAGTGGCGGTGAAGAAGTCTGGGGGCGGGCGCCTGCGCCGCCTGTTGCTGAGCGTGCTCTTGGCGATCGTGATCCTGCCGCCCCTGAGCGTCGTGGCCTATCGCTTCATCCCGCCGCCGGTGACCATACTGATGATCATCCGCCTGGTTCAGGGCTATGGCCTGGACTACCGCTGGCGGCCGCTGAAAGAGATCTCCCCGGCCCTGGTCCAGGCGGCGGTGGCGTCGGAGGACGCCCGGTTCTGCCAGCACCACGGCTTTGACTTCGACGCCATGCAAAAGGCCATGGCGCACAACGAGCGCAAACCGAACAGGATCAAGGGCGGATCGACCATCAGCCAGCAGACGGCCAAGAACGTGTTCCTGTGGCCGGGCCGCTCCTATCTGCGCAAGGGGATCGAGGCCGGCTACACGGTGATGATCGAGACCGTGTGGGGCAAGCGGCGGATCATGGAGGTCTATCTGAACGTGATCGAGTTCGGCCCCGGGATCTATGGCGCTGAGGCCGCCAGCCAGCGGTTCTTTCACGAGGACGCCTCGCGGCTCACCCCCGCCCAGGCCGCCCACCTGATCGTGGTCCTGCCCAAGCCCCTGAAATGGAGCGCCGAGGCGCCGGGGCCCTATGTGGCCAAGCGCTCGCGGCGGATCGGCGGGGCCATCGGCACGGTGCGCGAGGACGGCCTGGCGACGTGCGTGGCGCGGTAGTCACGCGGTAAACGGACGCCGAAGCCCGCTCCGCCTTGTCTCGGAGCCCCCAAGGGCGTATTCCCCCCGCTCGCTTTTGCTAAGAGGAGAGACGCGATGGGTTACCGGGTGGCCGTAGTCGGCGCCACGGGCAATGTGGGCCGCGAAATGTTGAACATCCTGGAGGAAGTCGAATTCCCCGTGGATGAAATTTACGCCGTGGCCTCGCGCAATTCCATCGGTGTCGAAGTCAATTTCGGGGAAAAACGGATTTTCTGCGAAGCCGTGGAGGAGTTCGACTTCTCCAAGGTGGACGTGGTTCTGATGTCGGTTTCCGGCTCGTTCTCGCGGGAATGGGCGGAAAAGATCGGCAAGGCCGGTCCCATCGTCATCGACAACTCGTCCTACTGGCGGATGAACCCGGACGTGCCCCTGATCGTGCCGGAAGTGAACCCGGACGACGTGGCCCTGGCCCGGCGCAAGAACATCATCGCCAACCCCAACTGCTCCACCGCCCAGTTGGTGGTGGCGCTGAAGCCGCTGCATGACGCCGCGCGCATCAAGCGGGTGGTGGTCTCGACCTATCAGTCGGTTTCCGGCGCGGGCAAGGCCGGCATCGACGAGCTGTGGGACCAGACCAAGGCGGTGTTCACCTTCGGCCCGACCCCGCCCAAGAAGTTCCCCAAGCAGATCGCCTTCAACGTGATCCCCTTCATCGGCGCCTTCACCGACGACGGCTATACCGACGAAGAAGCCAAGATGTGGAACGAAGTCCACAAGATGATCGATCCGGCCATCAAGCTGACGGTCACCTGCGTGCGCGTGCCGGTGTTCGTCGGCCACTCCGAGGCCGTGAACATCGAGTTCGAAAGCCCGCTGGACGAGGACGAGGCCCGGGAGATCCTGCGCGAGGCCCCCGGCGTGATCGTGATCGATAAGCGCGACGAGACCGGCTACATCACCCCCAAGGAAGCCCAGGGCGAATTCGCGGTCTATGTCTCGCGCATCCGCAACGACACCACGGTGGCCAACGGCCTGAACCTGTGGGTGGTCTCCGACAACCTGCGCAAGGGCGCGGCCCTCAACGCCGTGCAGATCGCCCAGCTGCTGCATGAGCGCGACATGCTCGAAAGAACCCCGGCCTGATGAGCTCCGCCCCCGCGTCTCGCGAGGCGCGCGGGGCGGTCTTCGCCGGTGCCCTCTGCTACAGCCTGTGGGGCGTCCTGCCCCTTTATCTTCAGGCGATGTCCCATATGGGCGCCAGCGCCCTGGAGATCATCGCCCATCGCGCGGCATGGTCGGTCCCCTGGGCCGGCGTGCTGGTGCTGGCCGCGCGTCAGGGCCGCCACGTCGTGCAGGTGCTGCGCACGCCCCGAACCTTCGCCCTGCTGGCGGCCTCGGCCCTGCTGATCGCGGCCAACTGGGGGGTGTTCGTCTGGGCCGTGGGCCATGGCCACGTGCTGGAATCCAGCCTCGGCTATTATGTCAATCCGCTGCTGAACATGGCCGCCGGAGCGCTGTTGTTCCGCGAGCGGCTGGATGGCTTTGGCAAGACCGCCATCGCCATGGCCGGGGCGGGGGTGGTGGTTCAGACCGTGGCCCTGGGCCACGTGCCTTATGTGGGCCTGGCCCTGGCCCTGACCTTCACCGGCTATGGCCTGATCCGCAAACAGGTGGCGGCCGACGCCCAGACCGGCCTGTTCGTGGAGTGCCTGGTGCTGCTGGTCCCGGCCGTGGGCTATATCCTGTGGCTGCAATCCACCGGGGCGGGGCATTTCCTGGCCAGCCCCAAGGACACCCTGCTGCTCTTGTGCGCGGGACCGGCCACGGTGGCGCCGCTGGCCCTGTTCGCCTGGGCCGCCCGGCGCATGCCGCTGTCGACCATGGGCTTTTTGCAGTTCATCGGCCCGACCCTGCAATTCATCATCGGCGCCGAGGGCGGCGAGACCCTGACCCCCTGGCGCACCGCCTCCTTCGCCCTGATCTGGCTGGGGGTGGCGGTGTTCATCCTGGGCGCCTGGCGGGCCAGCAGGAGGGTTCAGGCGCGGGTGGCGGCCGCCCCCATGAGGGAATCCGTCTAGGCTCGGCGCCCCGCGGCGATCCAACCCGCGAAGGCCGCCGGGTCACGCATCCCGCTCATGAGTCTCCTCTCCCAGAGGGAGAGGAAGGGGCCCGCGCCGAAGGCGTGGGAAGGTGAGGGGTTAGGGACGGTTCAGGATAAACTCGACAGACCTTACCCCCTCAGCCACCAGGATGACCGGAAGCGCCCGGCAGACCACCGGGAACGCCACAAACGCCCCTATGAAATAGAAATCCGCCGCGCTTCGCGTTCAGCCTACCAGCCGAGATCTCCACTACCGACTTCCCGCAAAACCTTAGTGTTTACGATGTTAAATCTACGTGAAAAGAACGATGTACACCACGCGTATTCATTGACCGGGCCCGGTCCCCAAAAATCGATGCGCCCGAAACCATTGTTTGTAAGATTTTTATTTATGGAATTATATTGCCATCTATCGCTATTGTCCAATACGATAATTCCGTCTTTAGAAATCATCTTTTCCGCAAAATAGGCGCACAGCGCTCGCGCCATCCCATCGACAACAACTAGATCGTAATAATATTTTTCCTTATTCATCAATTGGCTCGCGTAACCCCCAAACACGAGATTGCTCAAACCATGTGCGTTATTTTGCTCTTGACTGGAATGCTCTGGTAATAAAAATTTCTCATCCTCAAAGGATCTTATTATTTCATCGCCACCAGGCAAAACTTCCGCACCTTCCGTTGCCACCGACAACTGGATTTGCGGGTTTATTTTTAGTAAGGCATCGACCCACTTCTGATCATGCTCCACCGAAAACACTTCATCGACATTATTGTTAAAAAATAATGTTGAGTATCCAGCTCCGTATTCAAATACCTTAGTCTTTTTGTTGATCACATCGCGAAGAAAAGCGGTAGCTGGATAGGTAAACCACGGGATATACTCACCGCTATTGTCTTTCGGAATCGGATTATACCAACCCTGTTCAAGAAGATACTTGTTGCCAAGCTTAAGTATTCTTCTCTTATGGGGCCGCATAATTCCAAATTTCGACATCGATCAATTCCTGTTTGGCGGCGAAATCTTAAAATAGTGATCCGCTACTGTTGGCCGCTGCGCATACCGAGACTAGGTCAATGTGGCAACCCCGAAAGGGTGACCGCTAGCCTTCGCTCAGGATCGGAGGCCGCCAACGCCTAAATGGGGTGTGTGCGGCGCCAAGGCGCTGTCCGGAAAACTCGCCGTTCCGTTCGACCGCGCCAACCGCCGCCATCCCCAAGGACTGCCGCGTCGTCACTGGCGCGGCTTCGATTCCCGACGGCGCGCAAAGGATAGGGTGTGGCGTCCACACATCTGGGTGGGGGCCGCCGCCTTCCGATCGCCGCAAAGGGGACCGTCGCGTTCATCGGGCGTCTGTGCGCCCGCGGATCTTCCGGCGCACTCACAGGCTCTCGTAGGCCGCTTCGATCAGGCGGCGGGGGCGGGGGTCGTCGATCAGGTAGAGGGACTGGCGGTTCATGACATAGGCGCCGGACAGGCGCCGGTCGGGATCGGCGAAGGCGCAGCTGCCGCCCCAGCCGGAGTGGCCGAAGGCCTCGTCGTCCGGCCCGTAGAGACCGACGCCCTCATTGCGCATGAACCCCGCGCCCCAGGCGATGTGATAGGGCAGGACAAGATCATCGCCGACGATCCGCCGCCGGGCGGCCTGGTCCGCCACACCAGGGCGCAACACCTGAACCCCGTCCAGGGCGCCGTCGCAGGCCATCACCGCCATCAGCCGGGCCAGGGCCGGCGCGGTGGCGTGGCCATTGGCCGAGGGGATCTCCGCGCGGCGCCAGTCGGCCCCGCTGCGCCCGGCGGGGGAGGACCACTTGGTCAGGAAGGCGGCCTTGCGCACCTCGGTCAACTCGCCCAGGTTCGGCATGGACGGGGGCCGGCGCATGTCGGCGCAGCGTTCGTGTTCGCTGTCGGGAAGGCCGATCCAGAGGTCGAGGCCGAAGGGCTGGGCCAGATCCTCGCGCAGGGCGGTTCCCATGGTGCGGCCATCGGCCCGGCGGAAGATCTCGCCGGCCAGATAGCCGAAGGTGATCGGGTGATAGCCGCTGGCGCTACCCGGCGGCCACAGGGGCGCCATGGCGGCCAGGCGCTCGCAGATGGCGTCCCAGTCGAACCACAGGGCCGGGTCCATCGGCTCGGGGAAGCCGGCCAGGCCCGCCTGATGGGACATCACCTGTTCCACGGTGATCTTGCCTTTGCCCGCCTGGGCGAATTCCGGCCAGATCTCGGCCACCGGCTGGTCGTAGGCGATGGCGCCCTGGCTCACCAGGCGGGCGATCAACAGGGAGGCCACGGCCTTGGTGGTGGAAAAGACCGGGGTCAGGGTGCGCTGATCGAAGGGCCGGCTCTGGGCGCGGTCGGCGGTTCCGGCCCACAGGTCGACGATGATTTCGCCCTCCTGGGCCAGGGCGAAGCGGGCGCCCTGCTCGCCTCCCTCGGCGAAGTTGGCGGCGAAGGCGGCCCGCACGGGCTCGAACCGGGGCGGGCACAGGCCGTGGATTTCAGTGTCGCTCATTCAAATTCACTCGGGGAGATTCAGTGGGGAAGTTCAGACCAGCGGCCATTGAGATTGACCGTTACATTCGATCCTTCCCACCGTCATCCTCGGCACGCAGTGTCGGGGATCCATGCCGTTCACGTGACGCCGCGACGGTCTTTCAGACTGAATCCCACGCACATTAATCCGGTCTCGTTCACGGCATGGATCGCCGCAAGCGGCGATGACGGAGAGTAGGCTTCGGGGGTAAGGCTCAACGGCCGCCGCTATCAAACCAGCCGTTCGATACGCACGGACTGGGAGGGCTGGCGGATGCGGGCGCCCATGGCCACCACCGGCAGTTCGGAGGCGCCCCAGGCATCGGCGGCCATCACGGTTTCGACCACCGCCCCCACCGCCCGGGCCAGGGCGTAGGACATGGGCTGGCCCTCGACCACGGCGGCGGCGAACAGGGCGGTCAGAAGATCGCC